>MGMD01000028.1 GCA_001796285.1 Chlamydiae bacterium RIFCSPLOWO2_12_FULL_45_20 | reverse complement strand
AGAGGGGCTGTTCCAATCGCGTGTGCCTCATCAATTCCCTCTTATTTTAGGCTGGGAGGCATCGGGTACAGTTCACACAGTAGGCAAAGGCGTAACTTCGTTGAAAAAGGGAGATAGAGTGTATGTCTATTGCCGAAAACCAACTTTGCAATGGGGAAGTTGGGCTGAGTATCTGACTTTTTCTGCAGAGCATGGGGCACTTGTCCCAACAAACCTTTCCATGGCTCAAGCTGCTGGAGTCCCTCTTGCGGGGCTCACCGCTTGGCAGGCTCTTTTTGATAAAACAAATCTTCAACCGGGCGAAGTGGTTCTCATTCATGGAGGTGGAGGAGGGGTTGGGAGTTTTGCAATCCAATGGGCAAAGCTTCACGGCTCTTCAGTCATCACAACGGCAAGTGCTCCTAAGTTCGAATATGTAAAATTGCTAGGAGCGGACGAGATTATCGATTACCAAAAACATCACTTTGTCGATCAAATTAGGTGCTCTTATCCTTCGGGCATCGATGTCGTTTTTGATACGATAGGCGGATCGGTCTATAGACAAAGTTATGAAATTCTGAAACCAGGAGGCCGAATCGTCAGCCTTCGGGAACAGCCCGATTTAGACCTATCGCAAAAGTTTAAAGTTAGGGCAGAGTATCTCTTCACGTTTCCGAATGGGAAACAACTTCAAACAATCACCAAGCTATTCGAATTGGGTAAAGCAAAACCGCCAATCGTACATCAAATGCCGCTCGACCAAGCCCCTTTGGCCATTGAGGAGATCAAAAAAGGGCACACTACTGGAAAAATCGTGCTCCAGGTGATGAGTCAAATATAAACTTCTGAGTCATGCTTATTTCCCTTTCTTTATCAATCGTATGGCTCGTTTGTAAGGGGATGCTGTGTTGACTCGGATCCACTTACTTAGCGGCCACTGTTTTCCAGAAGGGAGCGTACACCATGGCCAGACCCCCGTTCGATCGAGATTGCCCGTTTGATCTTCTACTTCCACAATCTCGAGAATGCGCAACACTACCTGATGAAATACCCCAATTTGTTCATCACTACTGTCAAACTGATATCGTTGATAGAAATGCTGGGCGATGCCCAAATAATCCCATGTCGAAAATCCATTCCCAGGCATTTCAGGCACTTTCCCTTGGATTCCAGCTTCATACCATCGAATCAAGCATTTGCCCCATCCAATTTGATAGGCGATAATGTCTGCAACACTCACTTTCCCTCCAGTTCCTTCGATAATTTTTGAAGTTCGGACAGAAGGAGAGATGTGTATTATAACTTTTATCAATCGATCATATTCATCTCGAATACCTTGACTTAAGGTCAATGAGTTCATTTGCCCACCATGATCTTCAAAGAGCGGAGTCCTTCCCGAAGAATGACCGGGTCTTTTGAATGATGCCCATAGAGAACAAGCAGGGTGCTACTATAAATTGCTCGCAATAGAGCGAGAGACCACGTGTCTGTAGAAATCTCTCCATAAGCCTCTCTAAATTTTTCGTGGGCGCAGAAAGGTAAAAAACTGTGGGCAACCGATAAGTCAATTGCAGGATCGCCAAGATGAATATCTCCCCAATCAATGACTCCTGCGAAATGGTGTATTTCATCGACAAGAATGTGTCTTACATAGAAATCTCCATGAACGACAATAGAGGCCATAGGAGGTCTTAAATTCTGTAGACTTTCGAGGAGGGCTTCCAGCTCATTTCTTTTTTCCAGAAGGCTAAGCAGAGATAGCTCTTCAATGTTTTTCCTAATTTTTGGCATCAATTGTTTCCAATCGATCCGACCTTGATTATCTCCAGGAATTTGGCATCCAGAAATGATTGACCTGGGAGTTGCGTGAAGATGGGAGAGGAAGCGGGCAATAGGCTGAGCTAGAGCTTCCCTTTCCCGTTCTGATAAGTTGGCATAGCAAGCCGTGAACCCGGGAAGCATCTTATAACCAATGAATGGCCAAGGGAAACGCGATGCAGGAGATCCTCTCCATTTAGGGATTGGGATAGGCAAGGGGAGCCGAGGCGCGAGTTTTGGCAGAATACACCATTCAGCCTCTAAAAGAGGGACGGCAATCTCTCGGCGTGGAAAACGAAAAATCAGATCTTCATTGATCACGAAGGCTGTATTATCCCAGCCTGCTCCTAAAACCCTAATCTGTACAGGAGAAAGATCGGGAAACTGCTCCCGAATTAATTCAAGTGCCAATGGAGGTTCAAGCGTCTGTTGCGGTTCCCATTGATAAGCCATGCTAATCTCATTTTTTTGCGTCCAAGCAGAACATTTAAAGCCCTGCTTCTGGCTTGGTTAGGTCGTAAAATTCAGCGCATAAATTTAAATACGATGGCTTCGTACAACTCTTGTTTACAATAGTTTACCATGTTTTGTAAAAGCCCAACAAGAACTTCAGGGGTCTGGCTTGGGTACTGGGTAAGTCGTTTCTCCCCAATTAGATTGAGGTATATTGAAATCACTAAAAACATCCTAAAACATATATTTTATTAGCCTTAAATACACCCTATTAAAAAATAGTTTTGTAAGACAGAGAAGCAAGTGTCTGGTAAAATGTCCTCTTATTGAAAAAGGGGAAATATGGTTTTTGTAAAAGCTAAAAGCGGACCTCCAAATTGCGGCGATCCGGAAAGTTTGTTCACAGTTCAATATTTTGACGAAGAAGGAAATATGACGATTCGTGGAGGAGGAACTGTAGCATGGAGATGTAATAATCCTGGAAATCTCAGGGCCAGTTCATATAGCAAAAGCGCTAAGAGACGAGCCATCGGAACAGCTGGATATGGAGAAAATGAATATGCAGTTTATCCCGATTACGAAACAGGTCACGAAGCATTGGTCGTAATGTTGAAGGGTGGAATCTACTCTCCTTTGAGTTTACGAGAAGCGATGATTCGCTACGATAAGCCGAACCCCAACTATATCAATATCATTGTGGATAAAACGGGTTTAAACCCTGAACGCAAAGTAAAATCATTGAACGATCAAGAATTCAAGGCTTTTTGGCAAGCGATTGAGACCACAGAAAAATGGAAGGTCGGTAAAGAAGATTTCATAGAAAAATGGGTGATTACAGGTGTTCACATGAAACAAGGGGTGATTTCTGAGTACTGTATTCGCCAAAATGGAAATGATGTTTGGATGTCTAAGCAAGAGGTCATAATTCTTGCTCAGGAATGGAGAATTCATGCTATTGTTGTTCATTGTTCAAATGGCACGATGTATCTGAGGCCCGAATATCATGCAAAACGGTTTCGTGAGATGGTTTGCTAGTCTTCTGTTATGTTTTTTCTCTTCCGCTTTTTGCTTCAGTGAAGAAGATTGGTTGTGGGAGGGCGATACTTCATTGGTCTTATCCATGGATGAGCCCGAGCGCCTAGTCTCGATGTCGGGAGAGTTAACTTTACAAGTATTGGACAGAGAATCAGAAAACCCAGAGCTTGGGACCGTAGACCTCTTTGTTATAAAAATGGACTCAGAATCATTTGAGGTCGCCTGTAGCACACCTGTGCATGCGGCTTTCCATTCGCCTGAATCCATTCGGGAAAATTTAAGATGTCATGAATTGGAGTTGACGGGTGACTTTGACAAAAGCTGGCTACGCGAGCATCTTGGCCAAACTGTGACGCTCTCTGGCTACTTGTGGCATGCCCATACACATCATCATTACACTCCCGTGATGATGGATTCAGACCCCTGGTTTAAATAATTTTTGTGTTAGCGGTGCAATGAGCTACTCTGAGCTCTCCCGTCTTTTTACTGCGTTCTTGTAATATTGATCGCCGTTCCCTAGTCAGACTGTGCAATTTACTGTGCAGTACTCTGCAGAAAAAAATTGCACAGCTAGAGCAACTCATTGATAATAAACCGGCTATACGTAATTTAATTCCTTAAAAATCTCATTGCCAGATTATGTGAGAGGGTTTTGCGGCAATAGTCCAGCATCCTTGTCATCTAGAAGCAGCTTTGGCTTGGCCTTTTTTAAGCGCTTTTCTACTTTTTTGATGTGTTCCGCTGGAGGGATATTTTCAGGCGGCGTCCCACCAATTTTGGCGATGGCTGCGCGAACCTCTTTTCCTACTGTCTCATGCGCCTCAATAGCATCCCTTTGATTCTTGATGCCTTCGCGTTTGAGCTTTTCTCGTGTTTGAGTCATCCGAAATTGATTGGCGGCTAGTTCCGTCCTATCCATTCGATCCATCAGCTGTTCTTTTGGGTCAATCCCTTTACGAGCTTTAATGGCATCAGAACCAATCCCTCCATAAAGACCTTTGTCTCCTGCATCGTGGAATATGCCGAACATTTTATTTTGGACACCAGCATCGCGAGCCGCGCCAGAAAGCGCTTTGAAGTCTTGAGAGGTTTGTTTGCGCAACTCTAGTCGTTCGAGATCAGCAATAGCAGCATCAGAGAGTTCTTGCCGTCTGGTCTGAATCGCAAAATACTTCTGAGCATGGGCAATTTCAGGTTTCCTTGAGTCCCCATTTTGAGCGATCAGATAACACGCAAAACGCGAAAGATGATAATCATCAACCATTTGGGTAGCGCCTTTGCCAAACTGGATCTGCTTACCGGAGCCGGTAAAGTGATGTTTAGGATCGTTTCCCGACTGTTTGCACGATTCAATAGCTTTTTCTAGTGCATTTTCAAAGCGCTGCCACTTGGTATATCCTAAAAGAGATTGCAGTTCTCTTGCGCTCCAATACTCAATCCCGTGCTGATTGAGCTTTTTTAAATCTTCGAATGAAACGTTGCTGGGAATCAATTCGCTATCGCCATTTTTTTTCATATACACTCTCGAGAATTCGTAAAATTCAATAGAGCATAGTGAGAAAAATGATTTTAAACAACCTAGTTAAAAAACACCTTGTACCCTCCTTTGGGTATTTCTTCGCCAATATCATCTCTTCCGTTATCGGGCAAAGCCACGACAAAATCGGCATCTACTTCGAGTGCAACGATTTGATCGTGAATGTCTCCGTCGTATATGACTAGAGCATAAGAGGGCCTTTTCCCCGGTTTATAAACCTTTTCCAGCTCCTCTATTCGTTTCCTATTCACAAGCTTCATATTTTCCTCTGCTTTTTAGGTTTTCTTCTAAGCTCTTTAGCCTGGATTCGAATTGGTAAGTCTCCAACGCCTTTGAATAGCTTTCTACCGTTCTGGAGAGCAATTCTCCCTCAGAAGGAGTGATCTTGCCTTTTCCTACTGCGTTGACGATGAATCCAACGGCATTAAGGACATCTTCGAATGTGTCTACAGAGGGAATGTCGATTTCGATACATCGATCTTTTCTGGGTGGTAAAAACCTCTCTAAGATCATTTTTGCAGCCTGCATGTTGCCGTTCAAAGCCTCTTCTTCGACCTTTTTGCAGATCCATTGGTCAAGAGCTGGCCAAGGACGTTCTTTTTTGGCTGCTTCGATTCTCTGACGCCTGCTCGCTTCCAACTTCATTCCAGCTTCAAACATAGTTAACTCTTGAGCAACCATGCTTTTTAAGGGAGAGTCCTCCTGTTCGGAATAGAGCCAGACCAGTTTGAGTAAAACCTGGATGATGTGAACATGTTCTGGCTTGATGTCCAGATCATCGGAAGCCCAGGTTACAATCCAGCCGACGCCTGATAGAGATTCATCGGGCACTTCTAAAAAGCAGTGCGTGAGTATTTTTTCCAAGTCAAAGCCAGTCAGCTCACTGATCCCTTTTCCAATTGGGTGTTTTTGAACGAATTGAAGAAGTCGAGGAGTGATGATCACTTTGAAGGTGTTGCTCATAGTGCCACCTTGGTTAGAAGCTCCAATCGTTCGCCCAATTTTTCCCAGGCTTGTCTCATTTCCGCCTCATAACCGTAGCGCTGATAAATTCGCTTTATCTTGTTTTCTTCCATGTGATTCAAGCATCGCTCTGCGACTTCAGGAAGAACGCCCAAGGCATTCATGAGAGTGGCTCCCGTGCGGCGTAAATCATGCGGCTTCCAAATCCCTCGAGAGAGCTTGAGTGCTCCAATTCGCTTGCTTCTGTTTTTGAGCCCCTCACTTCTCTGGCGATCTGTGATTTGCTTCGTCACTGTTTTTGAACAGAGACAGTCGCTTTTGCGACTTGCCGGAAAACACCATTCACCAACACCCGTTAACTCTTTGAGTTTGGTAAAATGACAGACTGCAAAAGAAGAGAGATAAACGGTATGCTCTCTGTTGTTTTTGCTGTTTTGAGCGGGGATTCGCCAACATTTGCGCTCCAAATCCACATGATCCCAGCGAGCTTTGAGCAGCTCGCCAATTCGGCAACACGTAGCAAGGACGATCCAAACTGCAAGAGTTGCTGTTTCTGACATGTTGGCTGTGGGCAGTTTCTTGGCCAATTCTTTGATTTCATCTTCGTCAAGGACTCGATCTCTTTCTACATTTGCTCCACCAATGGTTTTCTTACTGAGCAAAGCCGTTGGGTCTGATTCGAGGAGATCGCGGGTAACAGCAAAACGGAACATTTGTCGAGTAAGACTGAGGACAACCTTAGCCATTCGATTCACTCCTCGTTGCAGAAGACGATCTGTGATTTCGGCAACGTGTCCTTTGCGAACGTCTTTGATGTTCAAATCGCCAATGAAAGGGAGAACATCTTTCAACACCATTCTTCTAGCTTCTTTGCCTTGATCTTTGCGGTTGATGAGATCAGTAGCAGCCCAGCGATCAAAGAGATCCCTAACCAAAACTCTATTGGATTGTTCTCGAATAGATTCCGCCGCTCGTTTGCGTTTATCTTCAACAGGGTCAGCCCCATTATGTTTCACCTCGTTTTTCAAGCGTTCAGCTTCACGACGGGCTGCTGCAACCGTCAGGCCGGCAATATCATTACGACCGCATCTGAACCCTCCAAGCCCTTTTTTCCGTTCACGCCATTTGTTTTTATGACAAGGCACGGTGTAGCAAAAAATCCAGGATTTCGTGCCGGTGGGTTTGACACGGAGAACCAAGCCTTTGACTTCAGAATCGCGCACATACATGGCCTTATCTTCTGGTTTAAAATCTTGGCAGTATTTGTCCGCTCCATTGCGGGGGATTGTGTCTTTCATAGAGCGGCCTCTTATTTTTCGTGTGGCAGGTATGTGGCAGGTAAATCCACATAAATCTTGTTGCATCAACATAAGACAAAACGTTGATTCAAATCAATAAATGAGAGAGAGTTATGCGGAAATTAGTGGTACGGAATGAGACAGGATGATATGGTTGAAAACATGAAAAAACTTGCATGGGGTGCAAGAGGCCGCAGGTTCAAATCCTGTCACCCAGATTCTTTTTCCTCAGTGAGTTACAAGTAAATCGTAGTTACTGAGCGAGCAGTAAAAATCTGAAATGTGCCAGGTAGTGCACACAATGGATTATGTCATTCAAGCTAAAAAGCTATCCAAAAGCTTTATCACCAGACAAACTTTCCCTGGTATTTGGGGAGCTATTAAGAGTCTCTGTTTTTCAAAAAAACAAGAAATCCCTGCTATTAAGGAAATCTCTTTCTCCATAAAGCCAGGGGAAAGAGTTGCATTTATCGGCTCCAATGGGGCAGGAAAATCAACCACGATCAAGATGCTCACAGGCATTCTCCACCCTTCTTCCGGTTCGATTGAAGTTCTTGGTTTAGTCCCTTGGAAAAATCGACACGCTCTTGGCTATAAGATAGGGACAGTCTTCGGACAAAGAACCCAGCTTTGGCATCACCTTCCTCCCTCAGACACCTTCGATTTGCTTGCAAAAATCTACGAAATTGACCGACCTACCTATGAGAGCCGTCTCAAAGAATTACTGGATGTTTTTGAAATAGAGCCCTTTTTCCATAAGCCAGTCAGACAACTTTCTCTCGGAGAACGGATGCGTTGCGAATTGGTTGCAAGTCTACTTCATAGACCCGAGATTTTATTTCTTGATGAACCAACCATCGGTTTGGATATCAATGCAAAATTAAAAATTCGGGGGCTCTTAAATCGCCTCTCCAAAGAGTATAGAATAACCCTTTTCCTGACCTCGCATGATACTGCTGATATCGAACAGGTATGTGAGCGGGTAATTATACTCGATCAAGGGTCTATTATTCTGGACAGCACCCTCAAGGAATTGAAGAAAACTTACGTCAAAAAGAAAATTCTGACCCTCACAACGGATGAGGAGCATTTCTTATTAGATTTGGCTGGTGTAAAAGTCTTAGAAAATACTAATCATCACTTTGTCTGCGAGGTCAACATAGAAACAGTATCGATTGATCGCGTAATTCAAGAAACCCTTAAAAAAACCAGTTTGAAAGATGTAACGATCGAAGACCCTTCTATGGAAGAGATCATTCGAACTCTCTACGGGACAGCTCATGTCTAAGTATTTTTTTATCTTTAATCTTGCTGTCATTCAGAGCATAAAAAATTACAAAGCATTGATAGGATTAAGCCTTTTCCTTCTTACTTGCCTACTTGTATTTGCACATCTTTGGAAGATCGCTGCAGCCAAAATGGGGGCAGTCCATCTTCATCCAGATCAGCTACTGTGGTACATCGCCCTAAATGAGTGGGTTTTGATTTCCATCCCGGATATTCAAGTCGATATGGAACAAGACCTAAGAAGCGGGAAGCTTGCCTATCTTCTCCCAAGGCCTATTTCGTATTTAAAAAGCATTTTCTTTGAGGGACTGGGAATGCTCACCGTAAATCTGCTGGTTCTAGGAGCCGTCGCATTCTTATTTACTTGGTGGCGAATTGGCGCCTTCCCCTTTGACGCTCCCAGCTTAATTATATTGCTTGCCTTGGGGGTTCTTGCCGGCTCAGTAGGCGTAATTTTTCAGATGTTAGTGGGCATTTCTGCTTTTTGGCTGCAAGAAGTAAGCCCTTTTAATTGGATTTGGGAAAAGCTTCTTTTTGCCCTTGGCGGACTGATTCTCCCTCTTGCAGTCTACCCCCTCTGGATTCAAAAGATCGCCTATTTCACTCCATTTCCAGCTATTTTAGGGCAGCGAAGCGCTCTCGCCATTGATTTTTCATTTAGTGAAGCTCTTCATGTTATGCTTTCTCTCTTTTTCTGGGGCCTTTTAGCTTTAGGATGCCTATCTCTCTTCTATCGTCAAGGACTCAAAATCTTAAATGTGGAGGGAGGCTAAATTTGAAAACCTTAATTTTTTTAGCATGCCTTCTTCGGACCAGCATCCGAGCCTCAATTAGCGTGAGAGGAGCTTTCATTCTGGAATCAGTCCTGATGGTCGGAAATAACCTCATTTTCTTTTCGATGTGGTGGATTTTCTTTCGACAATTCGAAACAATAGGCGGCTGGCAAATCAATGATATGGCCGCATCCATGGCTATGCTATCAGGTGCCTATGGGATTTCGAATGTTTGCTTTGGAGGTGTCAAAAATTTAGGTCTTATTATTCTAAATGGCGATTTAGATCCCTTTATGACTCAACCAAAAAACCTCCTCCTTCATCTTGCCGGCTCAAAATCGCGCTCTAAAGGGTGGGGACATCTCATCACTGCTGTCATCCTTCTCATTTTAGGTGGATTTAAAGCATCTTCTCTCCCGCTAGTTCTTATGCTAATTGTTTCAGGTGCCGTTATCGTTACTTCTCTAGGATTAATCGTTCACAGCCTTGCTTTTTGGTTAGGCTCAATCGAATCAGTCTCTCAGAAATATCTAGATTCCCTCTTTGTTTTCGCCCTCTATCCAACCAATATTTACTCCGGGCTTCTTCAACTCGTTATGTTTACACTCATCCCTGCAGGTCTTATTGGCTATGTACCTGTAGAACTTCTTCGCGCTTTTTCTTGGTATAAATTCGCTATCCTCATGAGTTGTTCTCTAGGATTTTTGGGCGTAGCTTGTTTAGTATTTCATTTGGGATTGAAAAAATATGAATCGGGTAACAAATTTGGAATGCGGTTGTGATAGCTTGGCTTCTGCTCTGTATCGAAAATAGTGGATTTTGTGGATAAAGGGCTCGATTCCCTTTTTCACATGTTGTTAATCTTTCTTATCCTCATTTCTTTGATCGGTCAATTCCGCAGGATTATCAGCTGTTTCCATGTTTTGTAAAAGCCCAACAAGACCTTCAGACGGTCTAGACTGATTGGGTTGGGTCACCAAGCTGATTGAGGTACATTGAAATCACCAAAAGTAGGCTAAAAAACTATTTTCTTTGATTAAAGTACATCTTTATCCGTTGACGGCGAAAAACTCGGCCGTCCACGGCCGAGATGTAAGCCGCTCGGGCGTAGCTAATCTACAGGAGGGTATTGGTTCTCAATATATTGGCGTATCACTGATATCGGAGCTCCTCCGCATGAACTGGCAAAATAGCTCGGTGACCACAACTGGCTGCCCCACAAGGCT
>MGMD01000027.1 GCA_001796285.1 Chlamydiae bacterium RIFCSPLOWO2_12_FULL_45_20 | reverse complement strand
TGGCGTAAGAAAAGCTATGGGACCAGAAGCGAACGTGGAAAAAAATTTGTTGAGCGGATCACAACAGTTGCTCAAACCATCCGAAAGCATGGGGGGAATGTCTTGCATCTCGTGCAGCATGCAGTCAAATGTTTCTATTTGCGGAACCCGCCCCCTCTTATTTCCGAGGCGCTGGGCTTTTAGCCGGTTTTTTCACCTGCCGACGAAGGAGGTAGGTGAACATCTACAGAACCGCTACTGATCATCTAAAGAGGATGTGCCAAGAAGGGTTACTCATTGAACTCTCTAACGGGCCCTTTTGACTCTTATAAAAACAATGCGCCTGTTAGCAGCTCTCCGGGAAAGAGCTTATCCTTCCAATAGACTCTTGTTTTTTAAAGAGCTCTAACATGCCATGACTGATCAACTAGAAAAAGATGCGGTTCTTTTCCCGCTTACTTTCATAACGCTAGATCCATCAAGAATAGAAGTAATCAATTTCCTCATTTTTTTTTGGGCCGATTACCCTCCAGTTCAAACGAAGACTATAACGATCAAAATGAATCTGTCCAAAATAAGTATCTCCTTCACAAAGATGCGAATCAACGGATGACAGGGAGTGTTTGCCAGAAGGAGCAAGGTGAAAAAGAAAAGCAGGGTGATCTGGACCTCGACGCAAATGCTCCAAAGAAATCACACCAGCGTTACGGTCTAAGGTCCAACGAAATATATTGCTAAAACTGACTTCTCCACCCTGTTTGCCTTGCCAAGTCCCTTTTTCATTAAAGATTAACGTATTGGGACCTTCCTTTATCATGACAACCTCTCCGTGACCTTTCCCATCCCAACCCTTTTCTTCTTTCGATTTGGTTTTCGCGTGGAAGGTGAGTTTCGTGACGCCTATAAGCTTTTCCCAAAAAGACAGGAGGACTCGGCTTTTATTTTCTTGATGGGCTGGTGAGGTCTTACGATCTTCTTTTACAACATAATACTCTTTCTTCTTATGCGCTGGAAGCAGCGTATACGCTTTTTTAAGCAACTGTTCTAATTCATTTATCAATGGATAAGACGGACTAAATTGATAAAGGCGAGTCTTTCCCTCATAATGGCTTGTGATGAGGCCGCCTTTTTCCAAACGATTTAAAGCTTTCTGAAGAGGTGTCAGCGGGGTTCCAAGAGATCGATGCAATTGAGTTCCATAACATTTTCCATTTACAAACAGGAAAATGAGAATTCTTTGGACGTTTTTATTCCCACAGAGGACTTCAAGCATAAAAAATCAACCCTCTTTTAAATCTATATAAACTACTTTTTAGTTTTTATAAATCACACCTTTTCTCTCGACAGGTCCCAACAAATAACCAATTTGTAAACCGTTTTCGGTTTTTCATAAACTACTTTTTGGTTTTAACAAGTCAATTCAGAGAGCATTTCCTATTGAAAAGGCCAAAAAAATCGGGCTACAATCTCTGTTTCAAACACAAAACGGCTGAAATCATGGGAGATTTGAATGTCTACAAGGTATGACTGGACCATCGAAGAATTAAAAGAATTGTATGCAATGCCCCTCCTAAAACTCATTGCAAAAGCAAATCTTCTTCACAACCAACTCCATGAACCAGCTGAGGTTCAAGTTTGTAGCCTAATCTCCATTAAAACAGGAGGGTGTCCAGAAGATTGCAAATACTGCGCCCAGTCATCTCGTTATCAAACATCTGTCTCTGTCCAACCGATGATGCAATATGAGGCCGTCCTCAATGAAGCAAAAAAAGCCGCAGAACGAGGGGCAACTCGGGTTTGCTTGGGAGCTGCCTGGAGAGAAGTGCGAGATAGCAAGCAATTTGAAGAAGTACTCCAAATGGTTAAAGGGATTACCGATTTAGGTGTAGAGGTATGTTGTACTTTGGGAAGGCTCAAAGAGCGCCAAGCTGAGCGGCTTAAAGAAGCTGGACTGTATGCCTATAATCACAACCTCGATTCTTCTGAAAGGTTTTATAAAACAATCATTACCACAAGAACCTATCAGGATCGGTTAAATACACTAGACATTGTTGAAAAAGCCAATTTGAGTGTCTGCTGTGGTGGCATCTTAGGAATGGGAGAAGACCCCATAGACCGATTAGAACTCCTGCTTATGTTGTGCAGGCGAAATCCCCATCCTGAATCTGTCCCTATTAACCGATTAAGCCCAATTCCTGGCACACCCCTTGAAGACCAACCTAAAGTATCCATTTGGGAAATGATCCGTGTCATTGCTGTGGCTCGCATTGTTTTGCCTGAGGCGATGGTTCGCTTATCTGCTGGACGTATTGAGATGTCTTATGAGCAGCAAGCATTATGTTTTCTAGCTGGTGCCAATTCAATTTTTGCAGGCGAAAAACTTTTGACAGTTGCTAACACTCCTATTGATAGAGACGAAGAGATGTTCCAGCTCCTTGGCCTTAAGAAAAGATCCGCATTTGCCAAGGGCTGCTTAAAATGACATTACATCTAGAAAATAGATTGCTGAAACGCACAAAACTGGGAAATCTACGAACCTTAAAAATTACCCAGCCAATGATCGATTTTTCTTCTAATGACTACCTGGGGCTTGCTCGCTCTCCTCAACTAGCCACATCTGTTTTTCAAGAATGGCAGATGCATTTAAGCCATCTTAACGGGTTAGGATCAACAGGCTCCCGTTTACTGACGGGTAATACGCTCTATGCTCAAGAGTTAGAAGAGAAGATTGCCAAATTGCATGGCTACGAGGCAGGACTGCTATTCAGCTGCGGATATATGGCCAATGTGGGTCTTCTAACAGCCATTACAAATCAAGAAAGTATCACTTTCTATGATGCTGCGGTACATGCTTCCACTCACGATGGGATTCGCTTAAGTCGAGCTAAAGCTTTTCCTTTTAGACATAATGATCTAGAGCATCTTGAAAATCGCCTTAAAAGCTGTCCTTCTCAAGGAGATCGCTTTATCTGCATCGAATCTATCTATTCTACAGATGGTTCCATGGCACAGCTTCCTGAAATCAGTCAACTTGCCAGGGAATATGAGGCTCATCTAATTGTAGATGAAGCTCACGCTGTGGGTGCTTGTGGACCAAAGGGACGTGGCCTTGTCGCAGAGCACAACCTTACGGCTCATGTTTTTGCTCAAGTGACAACCTTTGGAAAAGCACTTGGCACTTACGGAGCCATTGTTCTTGGTAATCATACCTTAAAGCAAGCACTCATCAATTTTGCAACATCTTATATCTATACAACTACCCTTCCCTTTCAAACACTTGCAGCCATCAAATGTAGCTATGATCTATTCCCTGAAATGGATCAGGAACGAGATCATCTTCAAAAGCTCATTCAAATTTTTCGTGCATCCTATCCAAGTTTTTCTATGAGCCATATCCAATCTGTACCAATTGAGGGAAATGAAGCCGTAAAGCATGCAGCCCAAGCTATTGTCAAACAAGGATTTGACGTAAGGCCGCTCATGAGTCCAACTGTCCAACGAGGACATGAAGTACTCCGTGTCTGCCTACACGCTTTTAACACAGACGATGAGCTAGCCCAGCTAATACACCACATCCAATTCCACGGGAGTCATTGCTATGCATAGGATCATGGTGGCAGGAATAGGCACTGATGTAGGGAAAACGATTGTTAGCACCATCCTTACTACTCTTTTGAATGGTGATTATTGGAAACCAATTCAATGTGGCGATGAGAAAAGTTCTGATACGGCTACAGTGAAAAAATGGCTCGACACAACGATACATACCATCCATCCGCCTGCTTACTCTCTAAAAGCACCTCTATCACCCCATCATGCAGCTCGCTTAGAAAATACTTTGATTAGATTGGATTCCATTACCCTTCCACAAACAACACGTCCCTTGATCATCGAAGGTGTCGGCGGAATTTTTGTTCCTCTAACCCCCAAAATCTCAAGTCTAGATTTGTTCCAATCCTGGGATTGTCAATGGGTTATTGTCTCAAAGTATTACCTCGGAAGCATTAATCATACTCTTCTTACTCTTGAAGTCTTAAAAAAGCTTTGTCTTCCCATCCTTGGCATCATTTTTAATGGCGAACACAACCCCGATAGCGAATCCGCCATCTTAGAAATTTCACAAGTTCCTGTTTTAGGAAGACTACTTCCTGAAGCCAACTTAAACCCACAAATCATTCAAAGGTATGCAAATCAATGGCAACCACTCTTCTCCAAGCTTCTTCCTTAGTTGAAAAGGACCGTGCTTGCATTTGGCATCCTTTTACTCAAATGCATACGGCACGTCCACCGATCCCTATCGTTCGAGCCAAAGGTGCCTATCTTTATGCTGAAGATGGAAGTAGTTATTTGGATGCCATTTCCTCTTGGTGGGTTAATCTTCATGGACATGCACACCCCTACATCGTGCAAAAAATCAAATCTCAAGCCGAGGTATTGGAACATGTAATTTTTGCAGACTTTACTCACGCTCCAGCAGTTGAATTAGCATCCAGACTCCTCTCAATCCTCCCTGGAGCCATGTCAAAAGTCTTTTATTCCGACAATGGGTCAACGGCTGTTGAGGTTGCCCTCAAAATAGCACTGCAATATTGGCATAATCGCAATACTCCTAAGACAAAAGTCATTTGCTTTGAGAACAGCTACCACGGTGATACCTTCGGGGCGATGTCTGCTGCAGGGAGAAACGAGTTTAACAGGCCATTTTGGAAACATCTCTTTGATGTTAAGTCAATAGACCCACCCCTCAAAGACCAAGAAGATAAGTCTTTGATTCAGCTCCAATCGATTCTAGACAAAGGCGAAATTGCCTGCTTTATTTTTGAGCCCTTGGTTCTTGGTTCAGGTGGCATGGTAATCTACCCACCTAATGGGTTAAGTCGTCTTATTCAGTGCTGTCGGCAACATGATGTTTTAACCATTGCCGATGAAGTCATGACAGGGTTTGGACGCACAGGCACTCTTTTTGCCTCTGAACAAGTGAGTGAAAAGCCCGACCTCATCTGTTTATCAAAAGGATTAACAGGAGGCTTTTTGCCTTTGGGAGTTACTGCCTGCACGAATGATATTTATAATGCCTTTTTAGGCGACCACTTGCATCAAGCTTTTTTACATGGTCATTCCTATACAGCAAACCCACTTGCCTGTAGCAGCGCACTAGCTAACCTTGACCTTCTTTTAGAAGATGCCTGTAACGCACAAAGAGAGATGATTGCGGAGTGTCACAAAGAATTCTGTCAACAGTGGCAATTACATCCAAAGCTCAAGCGATGTGAAAATCTCGGGACCATTCTGGCATTAGAATACCAAGTAGAAAACAGCTCTTATTTTCAACCGATGCGTGATCGTCTTTATCACTTTTTTTTAAGGAAAGGAATCCTGCTTCGCCCACTGGGCAATGTCCTTTATATTTTACCTCCTTATTGCATCCAAAATAAGGAACTTAAACTGATCTATGACCGAATCATTCTTACTCTTAAAGGAGACCTATGACCTCATTTATGTCCTTTGCCGAACCAATTAAGAAACTCCTTACAAGAGTCGTTGCTTCCCATGAAACACATGCTAAATGGCTCAATACTCTTTCTTACCTCGAAAATTGCGGAGCTAGAAAAATTGCTGCCTGTGAACATCCGACATTAGTTAAAGAGGAAATGCTCAAACATGCGGCTGAAGAATTTCGGCATGCTCATCATTTGAAACGGCAGATTGAGAAGGTGTCTACTAAATCTATGGATACTTATTCCCTTGCCCTCATGTTAGGGGGGATATCCTCATTGCATTATTTGACTGTTTTAGATTTAAAGGCTTCCCGTTACCTCAAGCGAGCAGGTCTTACCAAAAATGCCATCAAAGAAGCGGCTTACTTACTTGTTACCTATGCAATTGAACTGCGAGCAGATGAACTTTACCGTATCTACGATGATGTTCTAAAGAATGCTGGATCAAAAGTAGCCGTGAAATCAATCCTCCTGGAGGAAAAAGAGCATCTTAATGAAATGATTGAGGGACTTCATAAGCTGCCTTCAGGCTTTGTCCATGCAGAGCAAATCTGTGCATTTGAAGGGGATCTTTGTAAGAAATGGATCCTCTCCATAAATAGAACTATTCAAGAATAGTGCTTCGCATCCACGCTCCCACATTCACCCTATTTCGTTATCTTTCAATCCTGAACCGGTCAATATAAGGACCACTGATTCATCTTGTTTGATTTTGCCTGATTAGCATAGTTTTTTTACTGCAATCAGAGAAGTAGCAGAGCCAAGTCCTTCTATTTTCACTTCGAGTGATTCATCATTCTCGACAAATTCTTCTAGTCTTTCGAAGGGATATTTCGCTTTAGAAATTGTTGAAATTAGATATTTTTTCATGATCTAGAACATAACAAAGAAATCTTAATCCAAGAAGGTTTTTCTATTTACTTTTTGGGAAGCACTACAATAGCATCAGATACTCGACGGACAGCATTTTGCCCAGCTCCTTCCTCTTCATCCCCATGAGGAGAATTTTTAATGACGCCTTCGCATACCATGGTAGAACTCCCACCTCCATCTAAATTCAGTGCATGCATACACCCCAATCGTACCATTAAGTCAGAAAGTTCATACATTGTCATCCCGTCAAAAAGCCCAGTTTTGTCAACCACTACAAAAATCCAATTTCCATTAGGCAGTATACCTATAGCTGTTCTTGCATGCCTATTAGACAAGAAAGTTGGAATGGTTTGTTCCGATTCAAGATCGACGATTCTTGCATTATTGTAGAGAAGAAGAGGAGTACCTCCAACGATGTAATCCAGAGACCCCCATTCATCAGAAGATGTTATCCCCATTAAGGAGTTGATTTGAATAGTGACTGTGAGAGGCATTCCCACTTCAAAACTATTGAAAAGAGGGTGTTTTTCTTGAATGGAAAGTACAAACCCATTTTCAGGAATTTTTGTGCTTCCTCCTCTGATAATAGATTGAATGATGCCATCTACTACAACCATCTCTTTTCCATCTGGGATAGTTAAGGTTGTTCTATGAAAACATGGAGTGAAAAGGATGATTTCTCCATCTTTTCGAAGACGATTCAATCCATCCAGAGAAATTTCGCTACAATTGTAATCTGCAGTGGCGCTGACTAACAGTCGATCCATTATAGGGTTTTGATTTTCAAGGGACCATCCAATGCAACCTCTAGGCTTGATCGGAAAAGCATACCAATCATGAATTTTGAGCGTTCCGCAAGCTTTGCCATCAAAAGTCCCTCCTATAGAAAAAAAACCGCCATTGATAGAAGCTGCTGCTCCATAGCGGGTGCTGATTGAAAGAACAGATTCTCTCCCAATGCCATTATCTAAGGCTTTGATTGGCTTAACTTCATATTGCGACGGATCAACTTCTATTACATGAATAGATTGATAGCCTGTAATATAGTAATCAAAACAGGAAGTTCCAAGGAGCTCTAAATGGGTATATTCCAAGCCTAACGCAGAAAATAGCGAGAGAAAAGGAGCGAATAAGAACAGGAGAAAACGTTTACATCGCATGATAGGAGAAAAATGTCATGTGAATGAAGTTGAGAAGGAAGTGACAAAAAATAGAGCTCTCAATCTTGCCTGAAATCAAATAAACACCCCCATAGAGAAGGCTTGCGAGAAAGACAAATACTAAAATCTGCAAGCCTGGACTCCAATAAACATGGGCTGCTGTAAATAAGACAGAAGTTGAGATCAACGCGAGTATTTTTCCTAGCCTGATGTTTTCAAAATACTTGCAAAAAGTGTTTTGAATTAATCCTCGATAAAATCCCTCTTCGGGCATAGAGGTTAGGAAAAAATTACTGAGGGTTCGAGCAGCTGCAAAAGTAGGCGGCTCAAAATGCCAATGAGTGGCCCCGCTAAATGTGGCAAGAACAGCTAAAATGGCGATTCCAGCACATCCAATGACCAATCCTTTCATAACAGCTGCCCAATCTTTCATTCCTCGAGCTAATGGAACTAAAAAAGCTAAGGGAAATAGTCCCATTAAAGAGCCCTCCAACCCAACTGCAAATTTGGGAGTAAAAAAGAACGGAGTATATCCAGGTAAAAACCTCATTTTCAAGCTGGCGCTGACACAGATAATGAAGATAAATAGTGCTACATTTGGCCTGCGATCGTAAAAGACCCATAATAATAACAAGACAATTATGAAAATTAAACCGATCCAGTTCATGTTGCCGGCGACTAGCCCAGACAACAAGCTCAGCCCAAGCAAAGTTCCCCAAATTTTAGGATCGCGTCGAACCCACAGACTTAAAAACGAAGTTCCTAAGAAAATGAATGCGCAGAGAGTCCATAGAAGCATATTACTGAATTCCTGAATAAAAGTAAGAAACATCGGAGTATAGCAGATTTGCCTATCAATTTGCGCCAAAGTTATTTTTCCATTGCTATGTATTCTACGATCCAGATATACTCTTTCAAAGCAAGGTAAAATTTTATGTTTACAGCTCTCAATACAGTCACTTTACGCACCATGCAAGATAGTTATGTACGAAAATTTCCTGCTGAAGTGCCTATCAAAGCAGCTCAAGGGTTTATAGCTACAACAGTCATTCATCTTCTACTTGGATCGGCTAGCAGTCTAGCTCTACTAGGAGGTACTATTGCAGCTGTAGCCACAATCATTGAGGCGATCACTCGCCCCATTATTAACACGATCTTTCCAGAACACAAAGTGATTGCACAATGTATTCAGATAGTTATGCCTAAAATGATGGCTTTAGGTTTAGCCTCCTCAAGGATCCCTTGGCTTGATACGACGACCTCTACAGTGACTTTCCTTCTAGTGAATCTTATAGCATGGCCTACCCTAAATTACAGATTCTACGAAAGAAACGTAGCAATGGTAGAAATTGTGTAAAGCAGAGTTCGGAGTGTGGAAATCACCTTGGTATATGTCTCGATTTTCCAGGACCGGTCAAGGCTAAAAGAGCCCCGCTCACAATCAAAATAACCCCGAGCCCAATCCAAAGATCGTATCTTTCACCCAAAAATAACCACCCATACAACCCTCCCAAGGCTACACTCAAATAGTTCAAAGAGCCCACTTTTGTAGCGGAAATATGGGTATAAGCCTTGGTCATCGTATATTGAAAAATTAAAGCAGATAGGCCTGCAGCCAAAAGATAGATCCACTGGACTTTATTTGGCACTCCCTTATACCCAATGAGCATGGGAAAAAAGGTAATGACCGTACCAATCAAAAAATAGTAGGTAAGCGTGGTCAAGGCTGATTCAACCTTTGAAAGGCGCCGAATATTAAGTGCTGCTAAAGCGCCCAAAAAGGCGCTGGCTACACCTAACAGGCTTGCGAATTTAAAAATGTCGCCCGATGGCTGAAGAAGCACGATTACGCCCAAAAAACCGATAAAAAGTGCGATAATTCTTCTTTTTGTTACAACAACTCTCCATGCAAAATAGGTAATGACGGGGATGAAAAGTGGCGCCGCGTTTCTTAAAGTTACAGCATCGACAAGCGGCAGGTGTTTGAGCGTTCCATAATAACAGTACAACGCCCCAAGCCCCGCTAAGCTCCTAATAGAATATTTGTAAATCTTTTGAGGCGAGATCACCACCTTCTTTCGCCAAAGCAACACCAGGATCATCGGCAGTGCAAGAGCAAATCGAACGAAAACTAACGTTGTCACGGGAACTTCGGTAGAAAGTTTGACAAAAAGCCCCATACCAGCGCCTGTGACAGCAGATAAAAGCCCCCAAAGGTAGCCGTAATGCTCAGTATTTCTCATCTGAAGAGACTCAATAACTCATGACTAAACCAAAATTATAGCGCGAGTGCGTCGGGTTATCAAATCCCCTATGCCCAATCTGAAAGCCATAGTCAAATCGCACCATGCAGTACCGATCGATCTGATAACGCGCCCCAGGACCGATAGAAGAAAGGCTTTGGAAGCTTTCCCCATCTTCCACAATCCAATGATCCCTACCCACTCCATAATCGAGAAATGCGACAAGATACAACTCATCGATAGCGCCATACCGGGTTCTTCTTAATACGCTCACTCGTGGCGTTTCATAAGTAAGATGGACCAGAAGAGCGTTGTCTAAGTTAAGAATTTTTTCCTCAAATCCTCGGACAGCATCGTAGCCCGTCATGGTCACCTGCTCCGATGGGAGAAGATTGGTAGACGAAAGTTGCCCTAAGATATCGTAGCTAAACAAACCGCATTTTGTCTTTTTTGCCAGTGCATGGGCCGTCTTGATATAGAGATACTGATCTTTCGCGCCAGGGCGTAGCTGTTCATAGAAGAAAGTTTTATTGCCATATGTAATACCTCCAGGATTCCCAAATATCTCCGTATTCCACGTGACACTGAGCGTCTCTGTTCTGTAGCCCAGCTCATATCCCAAGAGGAATTGATTGATATCCGCGCTGGTTTTGAAAAGGCTAGTTCCATCAAAAAGAATCGTATTATTCGTTTCTTTAAAATCGTAGCCTATCGTAAACGTTTGCATAATATGCGGATTGATAAAAATAGGAATACGGTAGCGCGCATCGACCTGCCAGCTAATTCCGCGGTTTTTTACGATGGAAGAGCCTGTGTCGGGCTTGACACTCGAATATCCTCCCCAAAGAACAGCAATGTGTCTCCATGGAAGAGGAAGCCTTGCACTCGCCGTATGGGCGTAAAAAAGGTTCCAGTTAGGCGCATACGTAAATTGATACGAAATTTGACCATCTTTCAATACCGATTTTCCAAAATTAAAACCAAAAAAGAGGCGATTGCGATTGGTTGCGATGGTGCCAGTATTATCCGCACCTGCATAGACACGATAAGGCCAGCGGTCAATAGTAACTAGTTCAATATCTGTGGTATTAGGTTTTGCTCCAGGCTTAAAAATCGCATCGGTTCGGCGAAAAGGGTTCAAATTCAGCCAAGCGACATCTTCAAAGACTGTCTGCATATCGATGGGCTCCCCTGGATTTACGCGCATTGCGTCAGAAAGCCAGGAAGTCGGGAAGTAGCAATTTCCAGAAGAATAAATGCAGCCGAGTCTCGCTTCTTCCACAACTACCTGAAGAATGCAGTTTGTGATTTCTTGGCGCGGGATACTGACCACCACAAAGGGTTGATTTTTCGAGTGATAAAAGTCAGCAACTCTCTGTTTCAGATCTACAATCGTCTTTTGGGTCAATGGTCTATCTAAATACTCATAAGTAAGTTCGCGTAAAAAATCTGGGGATTTCTGAAGAATAGAGACCCGATCCGCCACTACGAAACCGCACTCACTGGTCGCCTCTTTCTCTACTTGCTGCCAGCTGCCTACAAAAACAATCCCTTGCAAACACTGTACCAAAGTTTCCTCTCCATTCGCAGCTAGGAAAAATACCTGAAACAATATCAAGGCGAGAAGTTTTTTCACCGGATTTCCTCAAGCCATTCGAGTGAATCCAAAAGATACGGGGCGCTCCAAAAGGCGCCATTTAAAAAATTTTCATATCCATCGAGTATGCGAATCGTTTCTCCAGATAAAGTCGCTTCTGAAAGATAGTGCTTCGATTCCGCTACTCTATAAGTCGACGGTATCATTCCTTCGCGTCGAGCGAGCCTTGCTACATGATTTGTCAGCGCTTGATCACGACAGAGAATCGAAAATTTCTGGATCCAGAGCCTTTCAGGGATTTCCGATCCCAGGGCTTGCAGCGCATAAAGGGTATTTCTCGTATCAGGATAGAACTCCGGATGAGATTTATACCAAATGACCGGGCTTGAAAAAACTCCCAATCCAGCTACATAATTTTTTTTGAATCCAGCACCATGGATCTTACCCCCAGCCTGAAAAGAGGTTCCATATTTGGAGAGGAGTCCAAATGCCTGATCTGCATCCCACTTCCTCACAAAATCCATATTTCCTAAATGCACCTGCGTAGCAAAAGAAAAGACATTTGGAGAGGTGGGTCCACTAGCTGCATAAATAGCAATTCTTTGTTCTTTATCACTCGTTGACAAGCCATCATTCCAATTGTGAAAGCCTCCGCCCCCATTGCTGGTGGGAGCTTGCTCATCGACAATCACTGTAATAGGGCCCCCAGCGAGAATACATCCGTCGGGCTGATGGATCCTCAGATCGTTGTCTGTTGCGATAAGGATGGCACCCTCCGTTGAAATGACATCTTGCACCTCTGTATTGCGAAAGGCTCCGATTTGAATATTCCCGCACGTTGAAGAGATTTTTTGCGCATTTGCCACGGTAGCTTTATCAAACACGATATCGGCTGGCGTGCCATCAAAAAAAGTCGAAGAAGAGTAAAGAGTGATCTCTTGATCCACAGTGAAAAACTCCACTCCATGCCTCGCCGGCGATGTATCCACCCGATAGGCCCCGCGCTGTTTACTCACCGTCCCAAAAGGGCTTGCAAGCGGAGTCCCCACTAAATAGGGCCCCGTTTGCGCAGGATGCAAAATGGCTGCGGCATCCGCTTCGATATAAATGGGAAAGCCCGCTGTTGTTTGACTGAAAGAAAGCGCATTTTGAATGTCCCCTCCCGCACGAAGATCGCACCCAAACCCCTCGTCTACGACTCCCCCAACACCATTGACAGATCCTTTGTAAAAAAGGAGGTGGCGTCCTGCCCGTACAGATGGCGTTGATGCTAAGGCCGTAATGGATGCTCGATTGGCGCGAGCAGGACCAGCCTTGATGATCACATCTTTGTGGGCTGCGCAGTACACCTTATCCGCAGAGACGAGCGCAGCTGCTTGTGTGCCCGTTCCTCCTAGTATGCTGAGCATATTCCCCGCTAAGAGGATAAGTCCATTTGCTCCTGTTCCAGCATTGAGGATCGATGCGCCTGTCACGCCCGTCCCCCCTTGAACAGTGATGTCATTTCCGGCCCGAATGGAAAGATCTCCAGTTGCGAGCACAGAGACGGTGGAAGAACCTATCCCCGTGCCGCCAACGGTCCAAACGTTATTGCGTGCTTGAATTTCCACATTTGTACCCTTGACCAAGACGGTCCCTTGAACGTCTAAAGCAGGCATTGCGCCAGATAGGGTCACGTTATGGCCGCCCATAAACACGTCCCCGCCGCTTGTCTGAATAGAGGAGGGGATGCCCAAAGCTGCCTGAAGTCTGAGATCTCCTTCCCCACTCCGATTATAGTCCGCTTGGATATCAATCTGCAGTCCTTCTACATCTCCCGAAGAAATGATCCCCCCTCCAGGAAAAAGGTTGATGTGGCGATTCGCGTGGAGGGTAATGGTTCCTGTTGAGGATACAAAATTTTTCGAGGATCCTCCCACATGGATGTCTCTTTCTGCAAACACATCAATCGTTCCTCTACTCGTTTGGTGAGGTAAGGTGGCCGAAGAGGTGATATCACAGCCCCTGAGCATCAGCTGGCCCTCTTTCTGTCCGCCCGTAACCTGAATCGTATCGAGAACACTGTTGAGGAACAGGCTACCCGTCGGGCTATGTCCAGAAATGCCCGACTGGGGACCCGCTAATAAAGAGATATTCCCCCCATTAGTGATTAGATCGGCCCCCACTACAATGTTTCCACCTGCTTTTGCAGCGATTTCTCCGCCTACACCAGAGCTCTGCATGCCAATCACTGCTCCTTGTAGAATGTTCAGATCCCCAGCAACGAGTAGTGTTAAACCGTGAGGCGCTATCCATCCACTAAAATCTGCAGTGCTGTCAATCATTAGATGACCGCTATGACCTTGCTCCATGGCGGTACTAATCGTCACAGAAGATTGATTGAGCAGGCTTACAAGGCCCCCTTCTCCAGACGTATAAAGCACGGAGGATTCTCCGACTTCGCCATCCAAAGAAGAGATCCCTCGAATCATAACATCTGTCGAATCGATGAGAAACATTCCCACTTGCCCATTGGATGCCATTGTTGACATTTCTCCCCCCAAGTGAAAGCTGCCGCGACTCGATACCTCAATCTGTCCTCCGTTGCCTAAGGCTGTCCCCCCTTTGGCATGCATCGCTCCTAAAAAATCGATCCGTTGTTCTGCCCTGATCTTCGCCTTCCCTGCATGTCCCATGTCGCCTCCACTGACATCAATATGGCCTCCTTTCTCAAGCACAATATCGTTGCCGAAAACTTCAATCTGGCCAGATTCAGCAGTCAGCTTCCCCCCAATCAACACCTCGTCAGCAATCAAAAAAATGCGTCCATTCACTTTTTTGCAAGCACTCGCCTCAATGCGCCCTTCTACATGAATCATTGAAGCAACATCTTGTACGGAAAAATGGATATCCCCCTTCATGAAATCATCGTAACGAAGAGAAGAGGTCGAAGCGAAAAACGAGGCAGCGTTAATCACTCCCGTTTTTCCAACGATCACGCCGTTGGGATTGACCAAAATCACTTGCCCATTTGCATCGAGCGTTCCATAGATTTTGCTGCTATTTGGACCGATCACCTGGTTCAGTATAACCGAATCTCGACTAGGCTGGAAAAATTGCATCCGCTCCTGAGAGCCTATGGAAAAATCTTGCCATTCGATAATGGCCCGCTCTGAGAACTGGTGTACTTCCCCAGGGACAATAAGGGCATCTCCAGAAATCAGAGACTCCCCCAGGGGGTTAGCTACAGCTAACTGGGAAAACAATAGAAAGCATGAAACGACTGATTTCATGCATACTGTAATATAGGAAAACGTTTATTTTGACAACTCCTCGAAAACTCTAAAAACCTTGACTGCAGTCTTTGATGATGCTAAGGAACTCACGTACGAGAAATAGCGGGTTGTGGATGCTCAAGGATTCTTGAGGCAAACAAAAATTACAAACTAAAGAGCTTTGCCAATGGGTAGCGCCATTGGTGTGAAAAAGAACAACTGGCTCCGAGTCACTGTACATTATTCCGCCCTTTTGGAAACTCCCGTTCATACCATTATACACTTTTTTTGAATACTGAGCAAGAATTAATAAATACTTGAGAATAAGCTAGTTAGGCAATCTGAGGTGGGGTCCTTTTTACGTAAGCAGGGGATAAGGATAGGCTATTTTTTATTTTGTTTAATCTCTGAGAAATACTTTGCAGGTGCCCTTGTGCCACAGGAAGATAGACGTCTTTTAAAGCCGTCAAAAGGTAGGCATCTACACCTTTAGGAGTTGGATGCAAAGAATGAATCTGTCCAGCAGTCAGAGAAAGCTCAGAAAAGCAGGTTTGTAGGGCATCCAAATAACATAAAGCGATGGCGGTAGCTTTATAGGCTCCTCTAGACCTGAAGAAAGTGTCCACATCCACCGCAAGCGTTTGCGCGGTTTGAAAAGAGTCGGACCAAAACTTAGGGACACGAATCAGAGACCGACTTAAAGTGGGCATGCAGACTAAATCATAAGACATGTTCTTTCTCCTAAATGGGAAGAGGGGGGGAATGTTACCTAAACGAAGGATTGACTGCAATCTGGATTTTTATATTGCGCGTATTTAAAAAATAAATATAAATAAAAATCATTTTGATTTATATTTCTGTTTGTTTTTGCTATTATCGTGACCATGGAAATTGTATTTAATAGTAGCGCAACACTTCACCGTCCACCATCCCACAAAAAAAAAGATAAGGATGAAAAAATTGTTCGCAAAACACTTGTCAAAGTTTGGACGGATCTTTTAGTTCAGTACGCTCGGCCCGGTGTAAAAATACCTGGCTTGCATGAGCTTCGAAAAGAGCTACTGCAGAAGGGTATAGATGCTTCTGTCGAAGCTGTGATTGCCTCGCATTGGTTTGTTTTCGATTGGATGGTCCGTGATGAAATTGAAACCAAAGTCAAAGAAGGTTTGGATCAATGCGATCTGGCAGAATTTATAGAAGACGTGAAAGCGGCTCAGAATGATCCTGCCCTACTTCTCAAGTTAAAAGAAGATATTCAGTTCTACGTCATGGCTGATTTTTTACATTCCCATTGAAAAAAATATTTTCATTTCCTATAAAGCGGATATGCTTCGTGCTTGGATTATTTGGTTTTTAAGTACTCTTTTCATGTTTTATAAGTACGCGATTGAGGTTTCTCCAAGCGTCATGAGCACCGACCTCATGCGCGAGTTTTCCTTGACAGGCACAGAAATGGGGAATTTTGCAGCGACCTATTTTTATGCCTACCTCCTTTTTCAAATTCCTGCTGGGTTGCTCATTGATAGGTGGGGACCAAGATGGGTGACAACAACAGCTATTTTGGTGTGCGCTTTTGGGATCTATCTATTTTCTATGGCGGGTACGTTTTATATGGCCTGTGTAGGTCGATTTCTGACGGGAGTAGGGGCTGCTTTTGCGGCTGTCAACTGTATAAAACTCATTGCAAGCTGGTTTTCTACCCAACGATATGCCTTCATGATGGGTTTAATGATGACGCTAGCCATGCTGGGAGCCGTAGGCGGGCAGGCTCCGTTGGCTGCTTTTATTTCCTCCATAGGATGGCGCCCTGCAATGGAAATATTAGCTTTTATAGCAGTTATCCTCGCTATTATTTTTGTCCTCATCGTCCGAGACCGGCCTGATCAGAAACAAAGCACATCCTTAAGAAAGATCTCTCTTTTTGTCAGCTTAAAAAAAGTACTCAGCGATCGGCAGTCTTGGTATCTTTCCTTATACAGTGGGCTTGCTTTTGCTCCTGTATCTACGTTTGGAGGGTTGTGGGGTGTTCTTTTCTTCACCCAAGCAAGGGGATTTTCTCATCATACGGCAGCTACAGCCTCTTCTCTTATTTTCTTGGGGTTTGCTCTCGGTGCGCCTCTTTTCGGATGGCTATCAGATAAAATCGGCAAAAGGCGCCCGCCTATGTTCTGGGGAACTCTCACAGGGACTCTTGCGCTCATCCCTGTGCTCTACTTACCCGAGCTTCCAGTGTCTTTGGTGTTTATACTTCTCTTCCTTTTCGGGTTTGCCATTAGCTCATTTCTCCTCTGTTTCAGTATGATCAAAGAAAATTTTGCCTTAATAATCGCCGGAACTTCTTTCGGTTTTATGAACGCTTATGATGCTCTTTTTGGCGCTGTCTCCGACCCTCTAACTGGGAAATTACTCGATCTTTGGTGGACCGGGGAGAAGGTCGGTGGGACTCGCCTCTTTTCTTCTACGGCTTTCCATGTTTCGCTGTCTATTCTGATCGTTTATCTGCTCTTGTCCCTTCTTCTTTTAAAGCCCATTCGAGAAACGCAATGCAAACAAGCGGAACCAGTGGGCTTGCCCTAATTTTTTTTTATCACCCCTCGTAAAGAACTTTTTCTAACCCTGCTGCTTGTATTTTTTGATAAGACCGAGTATATATCTGTCACCCGCTTAAGAGCAGGAGTAAAGCTGGTGAAATGTCCTTTTTGTAGTCACGAAGAACTGAAAGTTACCGATTCTCGCGATGCGGTGGAGTTTAATGCAATCCGCAGAAGGCGGGAATGCGCTCACTGCATGAAAAGGTTTACCACATTTGAAACGATAGATCTTAGCCTGCAAGTGAAAAAAAGAGACGGGACTTATGAAGACTTTAGTCAAGACAAACTGACTCATGGTATGGATGCCGCTTGCCGCCATACTCGCGTTAGCCATGATCAGGTCAGGGCTGTTGCATATAAAATTAAATCAGATCTCATGGCCAACGGAAGCCGAGAGATCTCTAGTAGAGAACTGGGTGATATTGTTATGCGACAGTTAAAAGAAACAGATGTCGTCGCTTACATTCGGTTTGCCTGTGTTTACAAGCGTTTTAAAGATATCCGCGAATTGCTTGAGGCCATTCAAGAATTAGAACAAGGAGAAATGATTCATGCCACTGAAAAAAGCTGAAATAGAAGAATTTAAAAATAGGCTAATTGAATTAAGAGAGCAAGTGACTAAGACGGTTCGTGGGGCTAAGGAGGCTGTTACGCAGCCCGATGAAGCCAAAGGCTATTCTCAACATTCAGCGGACGAGGGGACGGATGATTTTGTAAAAAACATCAATTTAGAGGTGACAAATAAAGAATTCGGCCTCCTTCGGCAAATCGATCGAGCTTTGGAAAAAATTGATGAAGGAACCTATGGAGTATGCGATATTTCTGCAGAGGAAATTCCTCTTAAAAGACTGGAAGCCATTCCGTATGCAACGATGACTGTGAAAGCTCAGGAAAAATTTGAAAAGGGTCTACTGGAGTGAAAAAGTGGTGGCTTTTGTTTCTATCTTTACTTCTCTTGGACGCTTTGACAAAAGCGCTCGCCATGCAATATCTGCCCCAGAGCAACTCTCAGCCTTTTCCCTTTGGGGGAATTCCCATTTTTACCTTTAGCGGCGTGACCTTCTCTTTAAATTTTGTCACAAATACTGGAGCTGCCTGGGGCCTATTGGCAGGACATGCCGGAGAGCTTTTTTTGTTCCGTATTTTGATCATTGCGATCCTGCTTTACTCTATGCCAAAGAGGATACCGGCTTGGCTTATTGTGACAGGTGCGATTGGCAATGCTATGGACTATTGCTTTTATGGACAGGTTATTGACTTTTTCCACTTCACTTTTTGGGGTCATTCTTTCCCCATTTTTAATGTAGCAGACTCCTGCATTTCGATCGGGGTCTTCAGTCTCTTGTTTCTCTCCAATAAAGCGAAAGCGGCCCAATCCTTATGACTCTGAAAATTTCAACACCAGGAGTAGAAGGCGTCTATCAAGGGTCGAAGTTTTTAAAATACCATGTTCTCGCTGCCCCTGAAGAGCTGGAGATTTTATGGAAAGATCTGGGCTCTTTTTCGATGTATCCTTTAACGCAGCTTGCGCAAGGAGACCCCACCCCTCATGGGGCATTTTTAAATGCCTATGGTTCATGGGTGGATCTATTAAAAAAGGGACAAGTGCCTTCTGATACAGATCTCAAAAAGTTTTTAGCCGCAGTCTTAACTAAAGAGGAAGATGCTCTTTGGAAGCAAGAAATTCCAGGCAACCGGTATCTGATTAAAATTTCCAAACCGTGTGTGCAAGTACAAGCGCATTTTTTCACCTATTCTGGGATCGATGGGGTATTTCGCCCTTTGACCATGGGCACGCATGCTGTGTTCTGGGGGCTATCCTTTAGCTTCCCTCAAATTTATCAAGATCCTAGGACCCTCAAGCTTTTGGAGGTGACAGAGAGCCCAAATCGAGACCTGTTGCGCACCATTCAATTGTGGGTGAGAGAAAAGACCCGCCCAACACCCTTTGTTGTGCAAGGGAAAAAAATCAACGTCCCGATTCGATTGGGAAAGGGCTGTTTTTCTTGGATTCATAATCACCCGCAGCTTAAAGTACAAAACATCGGTGTATTCCATGGAAGCTAAACACCTCCGAAGATGTTCCTTATGTCTTCTTCAGGAAAGCGAAGTGGCTCCTTTTATTCAAGAGCTGAAAAAAAAACATCCCAAAGTAACAATGGCCGTTTTCCCCAGACACGGATCTCTCCACATTCTATTTCAGGGGGAGACGCCCGTCGACGATCTGGTTGAGAAGGTTCGAGAGAGGTTCCCGAGTTTTTTTTATGGTGAGGGGCGAATCGAGGAGGTGTTACAAGAAGCGTTCATCGCAAGTAAAAATACGTTAGCCATCGCAGAGAGTTGTACAGGAGGGGCTATCAGCGCTAAGCTCACCCAAATTCCCAATGCATCAAAATATTTTTTAGGGTCAATGATCACTTATTCCGATAGTTGGAAGGAGCGTTTTTTAGGTGTTCGGCGTACTACGCTAGATAGATATGGCGCTGTTAGCCAAGAAACTGTGATTGAAATGGTCAGCGGCCTTTTAAGCGAAACAGAGGCGCATTATACGGCCGCAGTGACAGGATTGGCGGGCCCAGGCGGGGGTTCCTCAAAGTGGCCTGTCGGCACCCTGTTTGCTGCGATTGCGGTGCGGGGAGACCGCATCGATGCAGGAGTCATTCATGCACCTTTGGAAAGAGGGGCTGCCATCGAATATGCTGCACAACTCATTTTAGGCGCATTGTGGAGGCGTTTGGTTCATAAAACGGTAACTTTTTCATGAATGATTATCAATTGCTCGATAGCGGAGGCGGTCAAAAGCTGGAACGGTTTGGGTCCTATGTTCTCGAAAGGCCCTGTACACAGGCGGTTTGGCCCCGTACGCTACAAGAGAATCCGGACGCCTCTTTTAATCGGGATCACAAATGGGTCTTTCACACAAAGCTTCCCAAAACTTGGACTGTGATGCATGGTGGTGTTGCCTTTCAAATCTCTTTGACCGATTTCGGACATCTCGGTGTGTTTCCAGAACACAGCGATCTTTGGGAGTGGATGCGCAGGCAAATTAAGCCGCAAAGACGCGTCCTAAATCTTTTTGCCTATTCGGGCGGCGTCACGATGGCGGCCCTACAGGAAGGATGCGAAGTCTGCCACTTAGATGCGTCAAAAGGGATGATCGAGTGGGCGAAAGAAAATGCAAAACTAAATCAATTGCAGCAGGCGCCCGTTCGTTGGATTGTCGACGATGTTTTTAAATTTTTGAAAAGAGAAAAAAAGCGCAGATCATCCTATGATGGGATCGTTCTGGATCCACCCACATTTGGCAGGGGAAGCAAGGGAGAGGTGTTCAAAATAGAGCGGGATATCATGCCTCTTCTCGAGCTGATTTCTCAGGTGTTATCCAAAGATCCGCTGTTTGTAATTCTCTCCTGTCATACTCCAGGTTTTACACCGCTTTGCTTGCAGCATCTTCTGGGCCAGACGATGCCTAAAGGCCATCTTGATGTAGGCGAAATGGCCCTTCATTCTCCAGGCACCCTTTCGATCCCATCAGGAAGTTTTGCAAAATGGACCCCTTAATTACTAGCCTCCAAAATCCCAAAGTAAAGCTCGCTGTTACGCTCAGGGACCGGCGCGCAAGAACTCAGACAGGCCTTTTTCTTATAGAGGGGTATCGGGAGCTGAAAAGAGCCCTCGATGCAAAAAGAAAGATAGAGACCCTTTTCTATTGCCCAGAGCTATTTTTAGGCTCCAACGAACAGGCGTTAGTCGAGCGTTGCAAAGAGGCCTTGCGCTGTTCCAAGGCAGTGTTTTGTAAGCTCTCTTATCGCGATCGCCCGGATGGACTTTTGGGGGTGGCGCCTCAAGTGCATTTTCAACTCAAAGATCTCAATCTTCAAAAAATTCCCTTTTTAGTGATTGCAGAAAGCATTGAAAAACCGGGCAACCTAGGTACGATTCTTCGCTCCAGTGATGCAGCAGGCGTTGACGCAGTGATTGTTGCAGATCCTGAGGTAGATATTCATAACCCAAATGTCGTTCGCTCTAGTGTGGGCACCCTGTTTACTCTTCCGGTTATCGAAGAGGAAAGCGCCAAGGTTTTAGAGTTTTTAAAACATCACAAGATTGCTTCTGTAGCGGCCACACCCCACGCCAAGCAAGAGTATACGCAAGCAGACTTTCAAGTTCCCCTTGCTATTGTAGTAGGAACAGAGCAATATGGATTAACAGAAACTTGGCTAAGACATGCGGATATTCAGGTGCGCATCCCAATGTTCGGGGTCGCAGATTCGCTCAATGTAGCCTCTGCGACTACTATTTTGCTCTATGAAGTCATCCGACAGCGAAGTGCTCTTCTCTGATAACCATATTTTGGTGGCCCATAAGCCTTCCAACCTTTTGACTCAGCCCAACCATTCGGGAGATGTATCGTTAGAGGAGTTTGTAAAGGATTGGGTGAAAAAGACCTACCACAAACCTGGCAATATTTTTTTACATGCGGTGCATAGATTGGACCGGCCTGTAAGCGGGCTTGTCCTTTTCGCCCGAACGAGTAAGGCGCTTAGCCGCCTGAATGAGGCTCAGAGAAACTTGGACATACAACGCATATACATTGCAGAGGTAGAAGGGCAAATGCCCTTTTCATCGGGTAAACTCGATCATTATCTCATTCATGGAGACCACAAGGCTATCGTTGCCCATCCTGACGATAAAGAAGCGAAACATGCTCGTTTGACCTACAGTGTCATGCGCCATACCCAGACGACGACCTTTGTTCAGATAGAATTAGAAACAGGCCGCTACCATCAAATTCGGGCGCAATTTAGCGCCAGTGGCCATCCGATCGTTGGAGATCAAAAATATGGTGCCCAGCAAATCAGCGCATCGATCCATCTCCATTCGGCAAAACTGGCTTTCTTGCATCCGACGACAAAAGAGTTTTTGGAGTTTGAGGCTCCCGCTCCCTTTTCTTAGAGGGGGTCAAATAATAGATATCTTGCATAACCCAGGGTGCGTCAAGTTTTTGGATGAATTTGAAGTTTGTTTCGCCACAGATGCTTATTTTTTCCTTTTTTCTTTGATTTTCTGGATTCACTCATAGCTATCGCAATACTTTGCTTTTCTGGATAACCGGAATGACGTAATTCTGATATATTTTCACGAATGGTCTTTTGACTTTTACCTTTCTTAAGAGGCATAATTATCTCCAATTTCTTGGTTGTTATAGTCGCTTAAAATTTTATTGATAGCTTCTGGGAGCGTCAAAACTCTTTAAAAATAAATTTCTAAAAATCCGCAAGAAAAAAAAATGGTTCCTTCGACTTTGCACATTTTTTGAACGCATCTATCGAGAAGGGCTGCGAAACGGTGCGGAACGATTCTAGGGTGCCGCTATGAGCGGCGTAAAAACTGGACGTATTGATTCCAGATAGCTGTATCTTCGAATTGTTTATTAAATTTTCTGGTAATTTGGATCGTTGTACACCCGCTTGGCTGAAGAGCTGTTTGCAACCGTGCCACTGTATTTGGCGGTGTAATGCTGTTTTGAGGATCAATGATGAGGCAAGTGGAGGCTTGATCCTTCGATAACTGGCTGAGTGTTTTTTCATTATCCAGATCGTACTGATCAGTCGAGACAGCGCCTAAGCCTAGTAATCCCATTCGATTGGATGTTTCTATAACATCACGAAAAGAGGTATGGGGGTTGATGAGAATAGCATCTACTCCCTCAGTGTGGTGCTTTAATTTCAAATAGGCCGCAACATAGGTAGTTCCACAATAACCTAAAATTTTAATTTGATCGGGGCGGTAACCTTTCTTGAGAAGTGCTTGAAACGCAGCTTCTGCATCTTCGATAAAATCTTTCATTGAGACCTTGTCACCCCATTCGAAAACGGAAAAATCAAAGTGAGCAGAGATGTGTTGATGTATAAAAAAATAATAAGATTATAATTAGCGATGTCACTCAGGAGAAAAGAGACATTGGTAAGATAAAACAATTGACTTGTTATAGTAAACCTATGGAAGGGTGGTTACCCAGTTTCTTTAACAACTTTTTTTATCGATATTTTGGTGTGCACAAAGTTTCTCTGACGGTTTGAATCTCTCTCGCATTCATGCGAGAGAGATTCAAGCCACATAACTCTTCCAATGACTGGGAGCCAGGATCATGGCAACAGCCGCTATTAAAAATGGCTTGGGAACAGCCGTTCGATTTTTGAACCAGCCTGTTATTAAAGAAGGCGTTAAAAACATAGCTAGCACTGCAGCTTTCACTTTTGGAATCATTGAAGCCCATGATATTTATCAGATTCTACGTGGCCGTGAAATTTGCACTGAGACCCATTCGGATGCACCAAAATGGGTTCAAATAGCTTCTAAGGTAGCTCTTGTATGTGCAAAAATCTCCCTGATCTTGAGCGCGGCTACATCACGACCAGGAGTATTTATCATCTCAACACTCATGGGATCTGTTTTTTCGAGTGGTTCACTAGAGCATGTCTTCGGCCCTAATATAATTTTTGCTATGAATCCCTGGCATCCTCGCCATGTTTTCAGCGTTGCTGCGGCGATTCTAGCTTTGCCTGCTTCAGTTCAATCTACTTGCCAAGGAATACATTGGGCTTATACAAAAATCTGCCAAAACGAAAATGGCCAAGCGCAAAGCATCGAAGGAAGGGGAGTTTGGCTGACGGATGCAAAAGTCTGTATGATGACACTGTTTAACTCAATCATAAGCCGACCAGTGCAGCATCTTGGAAATCTGCTGTGTCGAGCCGCAATAGCAGTTCTGTGAAAGATCCGCTCAAAAGAGCCAGAAAATTGACGAACCATTCCTTTGTAGCCACCCTCTTAGTTTGGATCTAGAAACTCTATCAGTTCGGCATCCTTGATCTTCCCTGTATAAAGAGCCATTCCTAAAACACTGCTGATGCCTTCTCTTTGCAGCATAGCAATCTCATCAAGGCTGGAAATGCCACCCGCAGCTACAAGAGGATAGTCAGTCAATTTCCTTAATTTTTTTAGCCGCTCAAAATCAGGACCCTGCATCAACCCTTCTCGTTCGACCTGTGTATAAAGAAATTCAGAGCAATAAGGCTCTAAGATTTGGATAATGTCCTCAGCACGCACCCTAGTTTTTTCCTTCCAGCCCCGAATGACGATTTCGTCTCTAAAAGAATCTAGCGCAATAATCACCTTCTCTTTTGGAACGACGCTTAAGAGCCGCTCCAAAAAGGTTCTGTCCAGAGCCTTGCTCCCGATGATCACTTTCTCTACTCCTGCTGCTAAATATTCTTGCGCTTGTTCCACTGTGCGTATCCCACCGCCTACTCGAATGGGAAACCGTTTCGCTAGGTTTAAGATGATCTCACGATTATCCCCTTGCTCTAATGCCGCATCTAGATCGATGACATGAATAGGACCTATTTTGGAAAATTTCAAAGCTAGCTCTATCACATCCAGCACCTCTAACGTCTTATTTTCCGCTTTCCCCTGGACAAGCTGCACCGCTTTTCCATCCATTAAGTCGATACTGCAATAAATCATAATCTCACCAAAATGTTTTCTTGGGCTAAAAGCGTTTTTACCTGCTTCACCGAACAACCGTTAAAGTGAAAAAGGGAGGCAGCAAGCGCAGCATCTGCTTTGCCTTTGGTAAAAACATCTTTGATGTCTTCCCATTTGCCCACACCTCCGGAAGCAATGATGGGTATCGACAGGCGTGATGCAAGCGTTTGGATTAATTCAAGATCATACCCTTCCTGTGAGCCATCGCGATCAATGGAAGTAACAAGAAGCTCTCCAGCGCCCAACTGTTGTCCAATAAGTGCCCATTCAAGCGCGTTTTTACCAGTAGAAACAGTTCCGCTGTGAGAAAATACTTCCCATCCTAACTCCGTCCTCTTTACATCCATGCTTAAGATGATGCATTGAGATCCAAAATTTTCAGCCGCTTGTCTGATTAGCTGAGGAGTTTTTAAAGCCGCTGTATTCAGAGAAACTTTATCTACTCCAGCATTCAGGAGGTGGCGAATATCGGAAAGAGTACGAATTCCTCCTCCAACAGTAAGAGGAATAGAAAGGTGTTTAGCAACCTGAGAGACCACATCTAGAAATGTATGCCTATCTTCAATGGAAGCGGTTATATCCAGCAAGACCAGCTCATCCGCTCCTTGATTCTCGTAAAATGTAGCCATTGTAACCGGATCACCCGCTAATTGGAGATCCATAAAACATTTCCCCTTAACAACCTGGCCATCCTTCACATCAAGACAAGGAATAATGCGTTTAGTCAACATGTTGTACCTCTCACAAAAGATTCGAGAATTTTCATTCCTTCACTTCCTGACTTTTCCGGGTGAAATTGAACCGCAAGAAGCTGCCCTTTTGCCACAGCGCATACAAAAGATTCTCCATAAAAACCTCTTGCAAGAATGCATTCCTCGTCCTCTGGAATGCAGAAATAGCTATGGGCAAAATAGTAAAATGCCCCATCCAAGCGCTCTGTATCATTGCTCTGCACTCGGTTCCACCCCATTTGTGGCAGCTTTTGTCCAGGACTAAACTTTTTCACTTCTCCTTTCAAAATGCCTAATCCTGAAATGCCAACAGCCTCTTCGCTTGTTTCAAAAAGAAGCTGCATCCCTAAGCAAATCCCTAAAAATGGTTTTGTGCAGGCAACCTCTCGAATGACCTCGAAAAGCCCTTTTTCCTTGAGCGCTGTCACGCAAGCACCAAAATGTCCTTGCCCCGGAAAAATCACCTTATCAGCTTTTAAAATCACCTCTCGCTCATCTGTAATCACCGAAGGGACTCCAAGCCGATCCAAAGCATTCTTCACGGACTGCAAATTCCCTGCACCATAATCAATAATGACAATCATAAGACCCCCTTTGTGCTCGGGATAATGCCTTGGAGAGTTTTGTCCAAAGAACAGGCCATACGCATTGCCTTGCCAAATGCTTTAAAGCAAGCTTCAGTCTTGTGGTGCGGGTCTTTCCCGTAAGCTAAGACGAGATGGAGGTTCACGCGAGCTCCATTCACAAATCCAGCAAAAAAATTAGGCAAATTGATTGTCTCGAAATCACCGATCTTTTTTTGAGCCATTTTCATTCGATATTTTAGATAAGATCTACCGCTTAAATCGACAGCGCAAATGCTTAAGGATTCATCCATTGGGAAAACGAAATAACCAGTGCGATGGATCCCTTTTTTATCGCCTAAAGCCTTCGCAAAAGCTTCTCCTAAAGCAATCCCGATGTCTTCTGTTATGTGATGCTGATCCACTTGCAAATCCCCTTTTGCTTGGATGGTTAGATCAAAACAGCCGTGTTTCGCAAAAGCGTCAAGCATGTGATCAAAAAAGCCGATTCCTGTACTAATCTTCGAAATTCCTGTCCCATCCAAGTTAATCTTGAGGAGGATCTCCGTTTCCTTGGTGGTGCGGGTTAATTTTACCATTCTTTTTGACATACAAACCTCTCCAGTATTTCTGTGATCCCAGGACCTTGTGGTATCACTTCAATGAACGCAACAGAGGCTCTTCTGGCCGCTTCCCTGTCATCCTTGCTATCACCAAAATAGATCACCTTGTTTGCCCTAAGACTCTGGATGGCTAAGATTAACCCTTCAGGGGCAGGCTTCTTTTGTTTTACATCATCGTCAGTGATTACCACTTCAAAGATAGATTCCTTACCAAAGCGCTTTAAAGCATCCAGGGCATCTCGCTTTGGCCTTCCAGTGAAAATGCCTAGTTGAAAGTTTTCCTTAAGCTTAAGGAGAAGCTGTTCATCAAGAAGCCACTTTTCTGAGAATTTGAAATCTTGATAATAAGAATCAAACCGCTCTACGATTTCTTCTCGCTTCACTGCAAGCCCATATTCCAATAAAATGGCTTCTGTACAATCATAATCATTGTTATAACCACCTTTCTGCTTGAGTGCCTCAACACTCTCTGGATGGATTTTTTTTCCTAAAAAATATTCAGCAGTTTTCACAATGCACGGTCGATAAGAACGGCTCTCATCAATCAGCACTCCATCCATATCGAAGATCAGGGCCGGTTTAGAACAAAGGGGCTGCAAAATGGCAAGAACCCTTTGCATCTGCTCCGCAGTCCCAATGGTAATGCGTAAAAATCCCTCGAGATCTGACCTTTCTCGCACAAGGATCTTCTGTTTCCTAAGCGCTTCTTTCATTTGCCCTGCCCATTTTCCAAATCGTATCAAAACAAAGTTAGCTCGGCTTGGAATCACCTGAAATCCAAGAGAGATCATGTTCTTGCTGAACTGCTCTCTCACTGAAATAATTTCATCAACATAAGCATCTACATAGGCTTGATCTTCCATAGCGGCCAAGCTTGCGGCTACAGCTAAACAATCCACGCTATATGAAGGAGAAAGAACCTTGGAGATCGCTTCGATATTTTCTTTTGCCGAGATCAAATATCCGATTCGCAATCCGGCTAAACCATGTGCTTTTGAGAAGGTTTGTGCGATAAAGACATTCGAATACATAGCAGCCAAATCGATATTTGTCTCTTTGGCATAAGAACGATAGGCTTCGTCAATGAGAACTGCCATTTTTGGATTCGCTTCGACAATTCTCAAAAGATCTTTTCTCTGGATCATAGTGCCCGTCGGATTATTTGGATTGGCGAGTGCGATCAAACGGGTATTCGGTCGAATGGCATTGAGGATTTCTTCAATGGGAAAAGAAAAGTCGTCTAACCGATAAGAAATCCAAACAATTTTGGCTCCTGCTACTTGTGCATAGAGCTCATACATGGAATAACTGGGAGAGAGTAAAAGGACTTCGTCTCCCTTCTCCACGTAGGTATCAAAAATCGTCTTGATCGCCTCATCGCTTCCATTTGTGGGGATAACACAATTCTCTTCCACTTTTAAAAATTGCGATAAAGCTTTGTTCAAATCTGGATATTCCGGATAACAACCACACTCTTCTTTTGAGATATTTCTCAAAGCCTCAATGACTTTTGGGCTTGCTCCCAGAAGATTTTCATTAAAATCGAGACGCAAGGTATCCATTCTACCTTCACCAGGGCTAGAATAAGGCTCCATTTTTTGGATAGACGCTTTTGGAGTTAACATTTCATCCTCACTTTGATTGATTCAGCATGTCCTGCCAATCCTTCTGCTTCGCTCAAGGCTATAATAGTAGGAGCAATCAGTCTTAATCCTTCTTCAGATAGGTATTGAACAGTCGGAGTTTTAATAAAATCTTTTACGCTTAACCCCGATTGTGCCGCAGCAAATCCTCCGGTAGGTATTACGTGATTGGGGCCACTGGCATAATCGCCTGCCGCTTCGGGTGCATATTTACCTAAAAATATGGAGCCAGCATTTTCTACGCACTTCAGCCAAGAAATCGCATCCTCCATATGAATTTCCAGGTGTTCAGGGGCCAAAAAATTACTGACTGCAAAAGCTTCTTCCAAAGAGCTCACTAAAATAATGGCTCCTCGAGCCTCCAAAGCAACCTTTGCCGTTTTTTTTGTAGGCAAACTCTCAAGCCTTTTTTCCACGGCTGAGATCACTTCCGCTCCCAGTTTTCTTGAAGGGGTGATACAAAGAGCCATGGAAGTCACATCATGTTCTGCCTGCGCAAGTAAATCGGCTGCGATGTAATACGGGTTCGCATCTTCATCTGCAATAATTACGACTTCGCTTGGACCTGCGAGGCAATCAATCCCCACATCGCCATAGACAATTTTTTTTGCTGCAGAGACGTAGAGATTTCCTGGCCCTACAATTTTATCTACTTTGGGGATCGTTTCTGTTCCATAAGCCATCGCAGCGATAGCCATAGCCCCGCCGACTTCAAAAATCTTGTCCACGCCACAAAGCTCACAAGCAAACAAAATTTCTAAAGAAGCTTTAGGAGTACAAACAACAATCTCTTTCACTCCAGCAATGATGGCTGGTAGGACTGTCATTAAAACCGTAGAGACGAGCGGATATCTCCCTCCAGGAATGTAACATCCAACTCTTTCCAGCGGTCGAACAAGCTGCCCCGCCTGGATGCCAGGAAGAATTTCAACCCACCATTCTTTTGGCAGTTGGTTCCAATGAAATTTCATGATGTTTTCCTTAGCGATAGTCAAAGCTTCTTTCAAGGTCGGCGATACTTGAAGCTTTGCAGCTTGCCTCCTTTCTTCAAGAACCGCGATGCTTAGACACTCCCGTTTGTCAAATTGCTTGGTCCATCGTTTGATTGCAGCGTCACCCTCTTTTTTGACTTCTCGAACAATAGGCTGCATTGCCTCAACAATTGCACTAAAATCGATCTTCCTTTCTTTCAGCATCTCAAGCGCTGCTTGATCTGTTGATTCAACGATTCTCATGATCTTTCCTCCGTTTCCGTAATTCTTTCTCGATCTCTTCCAGAGAAATACCGTATTTGCGTAAAAGGACCAGAAAATGGAAGATCAGGTCGGTCGCTTCATAAAGAATGTCTCCTCTCTGTCCCTTAAATGCTGCCTCAATAAGCTCATATGCCTCTTCATTCACCTTTCTCTCTACAAGCGTTCCTTCCGTCAAAAGACGGCATGTATAAAAGCGAGGTTCATTCTGCTTCTGCCTTTCTGCAATCATTTGTTCTAATTCCTTAAAAATCTGACTCATTTAGGGCACCATTTGTTCGATGTTTGTGACCAGGATTCCGCTAGCTCCCAGCTTCTTTAACTGATCGATGGCCTCCGTCATTTCCCGTTCATGAACGACAACCTGGATCGCACACAGATCTTCTCGACCTACAATGGACATCACAGTAGGTCCACTCAGACCAGGTACAATAGCAGCTAGATCACCCAAGCTCATTTTTGGAAGATTGGCGATCAAAAACTTTTGGTTCTTTGCCATCAAGACCGATTGAAACGCCATAACCATTTGATCAATCCTTTTCCTTTCACTGCGGGCTTTTTCCTTATTAGCGAATAGACATGCTTTCGTCTTAAAAAGAGTCATCAAAGGAAGAAGATCATTCATCCTCAGAGTTTCCCCAGAAGAAGTAAGATCGACGATGGCATCGCTAAGTCCAAGCTTTGGGGCCAATTCCACAGCGCCTGACATATCAATGATGTCTGCATTCATTCCTTGAGCTTCGCAAAAATGTAAAGTGATTTTTGGATAAGAGGTAGCGATCTTCAATTTCTTTAAAAAAAGTTGTTCTTTGTCAAAATCCTTTGAAACGGCAAGAACAAGTTCCGCTTGCCCGAAGTCCAGTTCTAGAATTTTCTCCACTGCAACTCCTTTTTCCTCCACCAGGTCTTGCCCTGTGATCCCCAGATCGATAATTCCTTCCTGAATAAAACCAGGGATATCGCCCGCTCTTACAAAAATCACTTCCATCATAAAATTTTCACAAAAAGCTGAAAGTTTCCTATCTTTGGTTTGAATCTGGAACCCTGCTTGTTTTAAAAGTTCTAAGCTCTTATCGCTGAGGCGACCTTTATTCGGTAATCCAAGCTTAATCATTTTTTCCTTCCTTAAGAGCTTGAAAACAGCTCTTGGTTCCTTGATGACACACGACCCCTTTGGGTTTAACCCGAATAAGCAAGGCGTCTCGATCGCAATCCACAGCTACTCTACACACAAGTAAAGTATGACCTGTTGTTTCACCCTTCATCCAAAGACGTTTCTTAGAACGGCTATAAAACCAAACCATCCCCTCTTCTTGCGTCCTCTTCCAAGCTTCTTGGTTCATGAATCCAAGCATTAGCACCTCACTCGTGCCTTCCTCTTGAATAATCACAGGAATAAGACCTTTTCCCTTGTTAAAATCTAACTTCAACATCCCTTGCCTCTAGTAGACCTCTTGCATAATTGAGGTCTAGTGTTTAAAAAGTCTTTTACCTGTAAAAATCATGGCGATCCCATGCCGATTACAAGCATCGATCACTGCTGGATCGTTCTTCGATCCACCCGGTTGTATGATGGCGGTAATACCCGCCTCAGCTGCTAACTCAATCGCATCTACAAAAGGGAAGAATCCATCGCTTGAGAGAACCGCTCCTTTTGCCCTTTCTTTAGCTTTACGAAGAGCCAGAAAAACGCTGTCGATTCGGCTCATTTGTCCAGATCCAACACCTACGGCAATCCCATCCCTAGCAATGACACTGCTATTGCTCTTGACTTCCTCGTTGACTTTAACCGCAAAAAGAAGCTCTTGGATCTCTGCCTCTGTAGGCTGTTGATCTGTTACTACCCGCCAATCTTTTTCTTGAATGAGAAACTGTGCATTCGTTTGCACCAAAAGCCCACCCCTTACTTCTTTAAAGACTGTTTGCCTTAAAGAGGAGGTGAACATTCCTGTTTTTAAAACTCGTAAGTTTGTTTTTTCTCTTAAGATTGCCAGGGCACTTTTTTCATAATCAGGGGCTATGACAAGATCAAAAAACCTTTTTCGCATCCTTTCTGCTGTTGCAAGATCTACGCAGCCATTGAATGCTACAACGCCTCCAAAGGCACAAAGAGGATCCGCCTCGCATGCCTCTATAAAAGCTCGACAAGCATTCTCTTGTATCGCTACGCCACAAGGATTATTGTGTTTGATGATAGCGCATGCTGGTTGATTGAATTTCTTTACGAGTTCAAGCGCAGAATCTGCATCGAGGACGTTGTTGTAAGACAAGGGCTTTCCCTGCAGTTGTATTGCAGTGGCAGCCGAAGTTCCCTCTTCTTGGCCATTGAGATACAGAGCCGCTTGAGAGGATGGATTTTCTCCATAAGCCAGTTCCCTTAACTTGCTAAAAGATAGCGTCAACTGAGTAGGGAAAACATCGTTTCCAAGAGAAGCCGCAATGGCAGCATCATAGGCTGCTGTGAGTCTAAAAGCTTTAGCCGCCAAGACTTTTCTAAACTCGAGATCTATTTCGTTAAAAGCCAATCTTCTGGCCACTTCCTCATAATCACTAGGGTCGCAGACAACGATCACATTTTCATAATTTTTGGCAGCGGCTCTTAAAAGCGCCGAGCCTCCAATATCCATTTCTCCCTTCCCTATCGGATAAAGATTCACAACAACAAGACGAATAGGTGGGATTAGGTCTGCTTCTTCAATACACAAAATGCCAGCAAAAATCTTAGGATGAAGAGTCTTTACCTTTCCCCCGAGCAACTCCGGAACGCCTGTATAATCCTCAATCTTTTGAACAGAAATTCCCTCCCTGCTCAAAAGCTGAAAAGTTCCAGCAGTTGATAAAATCTCAAATTGCCGAGCTAACATTCTGGAAAAATCTAATAATCCAGTTTTATCAAAAACAGAAATAATTGCTTTTTTCATATCAACACCAAACTTAAACTAACTACAAAAAATACTAAAAATAAAAATTCGAAAATTTATTCGCTGCTATAGAACAACGAACAAAAAATATTAGGAATGATGATGATGAGAAGGAGAGATGAAAAGAATGAATGAAGGTAGAACGAGTGATTCTTGCGCTGGCAAGCGTTGCTCTCGGCGCAGCCAAAAAGTAGGGATAAGATCTTGTTCCATAATTTTTCTCTTTTTTCGTGGCACAATAAGCCATTAATAAGTTAATTATACAAAGCTTGTATTTTTTTAGCAACAAAAACTTTTTTAGAAAAATACAAGGTCCTGATTATCAGGATACAGGCCTTCTGCCGTAAAAACCATCGTAATAATTATGCAAGAGGCCTACGGCTATTGCCAAATAATGGACGAAAAAACCAGCTTATTTTTCTCTCGTCCAAGGAATTCCGGTCCAGGCGGTGACACCTCCATCGATCCTCAGTTCAGTGCCTGTGATGTATTTGGATTCATCTGAAGCGAGAAAAAGAACCCCATTACCAATATCCTCTGGTGTCCCCATTTTTCCCATAGGGATGCTCCTTATGTACTCCTGAAATCGCGCCTCTTGTTCCGCATCTCTTTTGATTCCTGCAAGCATAGGGGTAGGGATAAACCCAGGGGAAATCCAATTGCACCTAATGTTATATCCCTTCTGGCCACAATAGACAGCGACGGATTGAGTAAGGTTCGTAACAGCAGCCTTACTAGCAGAATAAGCAATACCTCCCGGTATTCCTCTTGTCCAAGCAATGGAAGAGATATTGATAATCGAACTATGCTCGCTTGTGTCTTTCATCGTCTGTATGGCATATTTACATCCGAGAAAAACACCCTCTAAATCAACAGCTTGGATCTTCCTCCATTTCTCTAGCGTACCATTTTCTGGATCTACAGCTCCGTTAAGACCAGCATTATTTACTAAGATATCGAGCTTAGAATACGTTTCTAGAATCCTTTGCATAGCCAATTGCCAATCGCATTCGTCACTGACATCCAAATGCATATAGCAAGATTTACTACCTATTTCTTGAACGGCCAATGCACCTTCTTCATCGTTAATATCAGCAATGACCACTTGAGCTCCTTCACGTACCAGAACTCGAGCAATTTCCTTGCCAATGCCCTGAGCGGCGCCAGTAACCAATGCCACTCTCCCCTCTAACCTACCTTTAACCTCATGGTTTCCACTCATCACATCACCCGCCCAAATAAAATTGGAGTTCAAGAAAACAAACGCCAATAAAATATATTGCATCATTGTTTAACCTCTTATGATTTCCATTTCCCTACAAAAACTTCATGAGGAGAATAGTATGGCCTTAGTGAGTTTTTGATCCTGCCGTAATTAATACGGTAAAGCACCTTGCCTCGACTTTGTACATTTTTTGAACTCATCTGTCGAGAAATGCTGCACCCAGCATAGTAACTTTTCTCGGAAGGGTAAAATATACCCTTCCTGTGAAATTTCTTAAGCTGGATTTTGCCTCTCTCGGCAGCTTCGTCCAAAAAATGTACAAAGTCGAACTTGCGGAGAGGGATAGCGTGATATAGACTACAAATATGAAAACAAAAACGATTCAGGAAAATATCCAATTGGTGCGATTCTTGTTTGAAGAACAAGCGAGTCGAGATGACACTTCTTTGTATGATCAATTATTTTTTGAAGGAGTACAACTCTACGGCCCAGCTAGCGGACAGATGACTAAAGGACTGGCGGCCCTGAAGAAGATCGACAGAGGTTATCATCTCGCTTACCCTCGCGCACAATTTAAGATAGAGGAGATCTTTGGCCATAACAATGAAGTGGTTGTCCGCTGGACGTGTAAGGGAGCTTATAAAGAAGGTTACAAAGGGATTACTCCCAAGAAAAAGGAGTTCGCTATCTGGGGACTTAGTATCTACCGCATCAATAAAGGAAAAATTCAAGAGATCTGGCAATTTTGGGACAGGCTGGGGATTCTCGAGCAGATCGGAGAAATTCACGTCCATACAGACCCGGTAAAGCCTGGGTATTATGAAGACCTTTTAAAAGATCTCGGTATGAAAAAGTACGTGGAAAAAGTTTCTCTTCTTTCTCGTAGAGAGCGAGAATGTTTGGAATTTTTGCTCCAGGGCAAGACGGCCAAAGAGACAGCAGCCATTCTTGCTCTTTCACACCGTACCATTGAATCCTACTTTGAAAATATCAAGAAAAAGTTAAAATGTGCCAATAAAGGGCAGCTGTTTTCCACTGCAGAAGTTCTGAAAAAACTGGAGCTGCTCTAATTACAGGGCCTTCTGATGAAAAAGATTTGACATATTAGCTCATAACTCATCGCAACTCGGCTTCGGCAAAGGTGGAAAAATGATCGGCAGGACCACCATGGCAAGCTACGGGAGTTATCGTCTGTAATAGAGATATGAAACGCGATTCATCCTCTTTGGCTCCCAAGGCTTGTGCTCGAGTCAGTCCAGTTTTGGCTATTTTAATCGCCCCTTCGGTATCGTTCATCGCAATCTTCAGTTGTGCTTCCAAATAATCGACATGCATTGCAAGTCGTTCAGTTGTTATTTGAGGACGGACCTCATTGATCATTTTTTCCGTAAGGTCATATCTTTTTTGAAGGAGATAAACTTTACCTAATCGAATGCTGGTACGAATGAGATCGTCGGTTGCATCTGTGGCTGTATAGCACTGAAGCGCTTTTGCGTAAGCTATCCCTGCTTTTGCTAAATCACCCTCTGGATTATCGGCATGAGCCGCACCCAAATTAAAATACACTTTTCCTTGTAAGTTGTTATCATCAACACCTTTCCTTTGATAAGTAAGAAGAGCTTCTTCTGCAATTTGAACAGCACGTATATAGGACATCTGTTGCCCATTTTTTCCCGCAAAGGCGCGATGAACAGCTGATTCTAAATAAAGAGCTCGAACAGAAAGGGCGGGATCTTCAAATTTTTCTGAGAGTTCGTGGCAACGATTAGCGTATACAAGAGCTTGATCGTAATCACCCAAATAGAAGGCTGTCGAAGTGAGTTGGGCGCAAATTTTCGCCTCATCTTGAGGTCTGTCTGACTTCCTTGCGGCTTCCAATGCCATTGTACCCTGAAAAAGGATCTCCTTCCATTGTTCTGATCGAGCAAGAGATTCGAAATTTTTAAAGTAGGTTTCGATCATATGAATCGAGTCGTCAATAGAGTGGATAAACTGATGACCGCTAATGGCAGATGCAGTGACAGTAGTCATGGAAAGCTTCTTTACATGTGAAGAATCTAGGGCAGCGATGGAAGAATGAGACAAACAGGTTAAGCAAAAGACCTGGATACTCAAGAGGTAATGGCTACAATGTCTCATGCTACTGTTCCCTTTTGCCCATCTCTTCGTACACTTGTTTTCGCTGAGCCAGACCACGGTTATACAAAAACCGCGAGGCTCCGGCAAACTGGGAGCAAAGCTGTCTTTGG
>MGMD01000026.1 GCA_001796285.1 Chlamydiae bacterium RIFCSPLOWO2_12_FULL_45_20 | reverse complement strand
CAGCTTTGCTCCCAGTTTGCCGGAGCCTCGCGGTTTTTGTATAACCGTGGTCTGGCTCAGCGAAAACAAGTGTACGAAGAGACGGGCAAAAGTGTTTCCTATTTCGAACAAAACAATGACCTTGTCCCTCTTAAAAAACAACAGCCTACCGCTTGGCTTAAGGACATTCACTCTCAAGTATTGCAACAAGCGCTCAAAAACTTGGATGCTGCATTTCAGAACTTTTTCCAAAATCTCAAGAAAGGAAAGAAACCTGGATTCCCTCGTTTTAAATGCAAAGGAATCAGAGATAGTTTTCGATACCCGCAAGGAGTCCATATCGAGAACTCCCAAGTCTATTTGCCGAAAATTGGGTATGTCCTCTTCCGTAAATCTCGAGAAATTGAAGGAACTCTAAAACAAACAACGATCCTCCGTGAAGGAAGCCATTGGTATGTCTCTTTTTCTTGCGAGATCGAGATAAACGATCCAGTCCCTGCCCCTATTGCAGAAGAAAAAGCAATCGGTATCGATATGGGGCTTAAATCATTTGCGGTGATGGCATCCGGTCCCAACAACACTGCTAAACGGATCGACAACCCCCGATTCTTTACTCAGGACCTCCCCAGGCTCAGGGTTCTCTCACGACGTCTTTGTAAAAAAGTCAAAGGGAGTAAAAATTGGCTTAGAGCCAAACTACAGCTTTCTAAGCTGCATGCCCGCATCCGACATTGCCGAGAAGATTTTGCCCATAAGCTCTCTACAGAGATTATCAAAAGCCACGATATCATCTGTGTAGAAAGCCTAGACATACCAAATCTTTTACAGACAGGGACGCGCAGTCTATCCAGAGCCATCGCTGATGCGAGCTGGCGCTTTTTTCTTGGATGCCTGAAATATAAGGCTAAAGAGAAAGGAAAACATTTTGTAGAGACAGGACAATATTTTCCCAGTACACAGACCTGCAACTCCTGCTGGCATAGACAGAAAATGGAACTGGGAGATCGTATATATCGCTGTATAGTCGCTTAAAATTTTATTGATAGCTTCTGGGTGCGTCAAAGCGCAAAAAATCGATCCTCGTAACTGGGTATGTATGAGCTGAATACTTACCCAGTTACGAGGATCGATTTATTTGCAGCTTTCACGCACCCAGAAGTTATCAAGAAAAATTTAAACGACTATAAAAATTGTTCGATGGAAATGGATAGAGACTTGAACAGCGCGATAGTAGAAAAGGCCGCCGGGATGTCGGTCTTAAAAGCTTGTGGAGCTAGTCCTTAAGGAGAGCATTGAAGCAAGAATCTCTCGCATTCAGGCGAGAGAGGTTCAATTGGACAGCTGAGCTATTTGTAATCACTGCCATGACAGGCATGGTAACCAAAAGGGACTTACAAAGTCGAGGGGTAATATACCGAACGGGACTCAAAATTTGAATCCCTTTGTGTATAAACCCATTTTTGCTATCTTGATCCTTTATGGCAGAAGCGGAAAAGAAGACGACAAGGGTTCCTCCCAACTCCAAAGAATCGGAGATGATGGTTCTCGGTTGCATGTTGACCAACATCAATGCCCTTAATATTTGCGCTGACAGCCTTCAGGAAGCAGATTTTTATTATCGAGAACACCAAATCATCTACTCCGCCTTGAAAGCGGCCTACCGAGCCGATAAGCCTGCAGACATCCATCTGGTTGGAGAGGATCTGAAGCGGCAAAACAAACTCGAACCAGTCGGCGGCATCAGCTATTTGACCTCTCTAGCACAATATGCAGGAACTTCTGCCTTCATCGAGGAGTATGCAGAACTGGTCAGAGAAAAATCGATCTTAAGACAAATGATTGCCTCTTCTCAGCGCATTGAAAAAACAGCTCTTGAAGAGCCAAACGATGTTTTACTAGCGCTAGACGACGCTCAAAAAGAATTTTTTCAAATTTCTCAGGAAAATCAAAGGCATGGCGGCGTCTCCATCAAGGATCTTATTTCAGGACTGAAAGCAGAGTCGAAACTCCCCTATCTAAAAGAACTTCAAGCAAGGCAAGAAAAGTTCCAAGAAAAGGGTCCTGACGAGCCCGGCATCACCGGCATTCCTACCCATTTTATCGACCTTGATAAAATGCTCAATGGCTTTAACAATTCAAACCTTATGATCCTTGCAGCAAGACCCGCCATGGGAAAGACTGCTTTGGCTGCGAATCTTGCAGAAAACATCTGCTTTCGCAACCATATTCCTGTCGGCGTTTTTTCTCTCGAGATGAGCGCGTCTCAAATTCTACATCGCATCATCTGCTCCCAATCAGAGGTGGAGTCTGAAAAAATCCAAACAGGCTCTTTATCGGGCTCCGAATATCAACGAATCGTTGCAGCGGTCAACAGAATGCAAAAAGCAACGATGATCATCGATGATCAACCTGGACTAAAAATCACAGACATCCGCGCTCGTGCCCGTAGAATGAAAGAGGCCTACAATATAGGCTTCATCATCATCGACTACCTACAGCTCATTTCTGGCTCCGGCTCGATGCGTTCTATAGAAAATCGGCAGACAGAAATTTCAGAAATCTCTCGCAATCTCAAGAATTTGGCAAGAGAGCTCAATATCCCCATTCTTTGCGCCGCCCAACTCTCAAGAAAAGTAGAGGAGAGGCAAGGACATCGCCCAATGCTTAGCGACCTTCGCGAAAGCGGATCGATCGAACAGGATAGCGACGTTGTCATGATGCTGTTTCGCAGGGATTATTATGACAAATACGACAAGCCCGGCATGGCAGACATTATCATCGCAAAAAATAGGCACGGCCCTGTAGGCGACGTGCAACTCACCTTTAGGAAGGAGATCGGCCAATTTGCCAATTACTCTCCAATCCATGCAGTAGCCCAGAAAAATGAAGACGCCTTTTCCGCATTTTCTCCAGAAGACCAGTAGTTTAAAAATTTTTTATATTTTCATAGCTCCGGCTTTTTACGACGGCGGTTATGCAAGAGGTCTATTTACTTTTAGCCCTTATTTGTTTAGAATGTCAGATTCTTTTAGAACGTAGGAAAAACATGGCCTCAGTAAAGAAAAAACGACGTGCAAAAATCGCCAAGCATAAGCGAAAAAAACGTAGACGCCGCGATCGCCATAAGAAAAAATAGTTGTCAGAGGGAATGGTAGACCAAATTTTACTGTTCCTTATTATTCTACTTCTATTTCAAAAGAATGAGATAGAGGTTCTTGTTTATGTGGAAGTATCCTAAAATTTTTGATGTCCTGGTCATTGGAGCAGGACACGCTGGCTGTGAAGCAGCCCATGCGGCCGCTCGCATGGGCGCATCCACGCTGCTTCTAACAATGAATCTCGATACCATTGCAAAAATGAGCTGCAACCCCTCTATCGGCGGGACAGCAAAAGGGCACATCGTCCGAGAAATTGATGCGTTGGGTGGGCTCATGGGAAAGATTGCAGACCGAAGAAGCATCCAATTTCGCATGTTGAACGCCTCAAAGGGCCCTGCCGTTCGATCTCCCCGTTCTCAAGCCGATCGAGCTTTGTATGCTCTGGAAATGAAGCACCGCCTAGAGCAAATGGAGCATTTAGAGATCCAGCAAGGGACATCCCAAACCTTAGTGGTAGCGAACGGGAAGATTCAAGGGGTTGAAACTCTAGAGGGAATTCTCTATCGATCTCGAACAGTGATCCTCTCTGCGGGGACTTTTATGAGAGGGCTGCTCCATATTGGAGCAACCCAATTTTCCGGAGGCAGGGGGGGCGACAAGGCGGCAGCGGGCCTTAGCCCATGCCTTGAATCGTTAGGCTTTCAGCTAGGAAGACTCAAAACAGGCACTCCCCCTAGAATCAATCGTAGAGGGATTGACTTTTCCAAATGTGAAATCCAGCCTGGGGACGAGGGGGTCAGATTTTCCTTTGACGCTCCCGAAGAGCGAATGGAGCAAGTTCCCTGCTACATTACCTATACAACGCCAGCCACTCATAGAATTATCCAACAGAATCTTCACCGCTCGCCCCTATATGGCACAAAGGGCATCCAAAGCGTAGGGCCGAGATATTGCCCCTCCATTGAAGACAAAATCGTCCGTTTTGCCGACAAAGAACGGCACCAGATCTTTTTAGAGCCGGAAGGACTCATGACTGAGGAGTTTTATGTGAATGGGATCTCCTCCTCTTTGCCGTTTGATGTACAATTGGATCTGATTCACACTTGCATCGGCCTAGAAAAAGCGGAAGTGATGAGAGCTGCTTACGCGATTGAGTATGATTATGTCAAAAGCGAACAGCTCTATCCTTCCCTAGAAACGAAACGCGTAGAAGGTCTTTTTCTTGCAGGTCAAGTGAATGGAACAACAGGATATGAAGAAGCGGCGGGACAGGGCCTGATGGCAGGAATTAATGCTGCCCTCAAATGCTCTCACAAAGAACCGTTCATCCTCCGGCGCTCAACAAGCTATATCGGCGTGATGATCGATGATCTCATCCGATTCGATCTCCATGAGCCCTACCGGATGTTTACTTCAAGAGCGGAGCATCGTCTGCTTTTACGGCAAGACAATGCAGATCTCCGATTAAGACCTTTTGCCTACGAGCTCGGCCTCCTCTCAAAAAAGCAGTACGACCATGTCATTTACAAGCAAAAGACCATCGATCAGGAAATAGAACGGCTGAAAAAAATCTTCAAAACCATCGAAGGAAAAAATACGAGCCTAGCCCAGTTTCTCTCAAGACCTGACGCTTCTTATACCAGCGCAAAAGAGATCTTTGTAGAGATTGAAGATTTTGGGGAAGAGATCAATACCCAAATTGAGCTTTTTCTCAAATACTCAGGCTACATCGAACGACAGCAAAAGGAAGTAAAAAAACTCGAGCATCTCGACCATGTCCGCGTTCCCAAAGAGTTTAACTACGCAAGTATCGCCTCACTAAGAACCGAAGCAAAACAAAAATTCATCCGCTACACCCCAGAAAACTTAGGGCAAGCCTCCAGAATCTCTGGAATTACGCCTGCCGATATTTCCATCTTGCTCATTGAACTGCAAAAAAGGTAAAACTAAGGGGTATGTCGAATCATCTCAAACTCCCTACGATCTTGATCGTTGCAGATAACCCATCGATCCGTTTTTGGTTAAAAAAGCACCTCGATGACCACTTCTTTGTCTTGAGTGCTGAAACTCCAAAAGAAGCGCTAGACGCCCTCTATTCCCCTTTGGATTTTATCATTATCGATGCTGAGTTTGAACGCTGCGACGCCCTCGAGCTATCAGAAAAAATGTATCAACAGGCAGCCAAAAGCGGTACCCCCATCTTCCTCATCACAGGCAAATTAAAAAAGTCTTTTCGAGAAAAAGCCAAAAAAGCTGGTATCACCGAATTTTTAAGCGCCAACCTCGATCTCGACGAACTTCTTTCTCGCATCGAATCCGGCAAGAAAAGAGCAGATGTCCGACAAAAGACAGAAGAAGCGATCCGAGCCGTCCGCATCCCCACTCCTTCAGGCAGCTCACTCAAGCACAAATTCGTCCTCAATGATGAAGCAGTTCGCCTCCTATCCCAGGCGAAAAAAAAGAATGTTCCCATAGCCCTTCTCTTCATGCAAATCGATGCTTTTGACACTTTAAACAAACCCGCTACCACCTTTCAAAACTTGGGAGAGTTCATCGGAGAACTGCTCCGAGAAGAAGACGTTCTCATCCCCTCTTCCGAAGGAAAATTCGTCCTTCTGCTGGCCAATACTAGTCCCACGAAAGCAAAAACCATCGCAGAAAGATTGCAAGCAAAAATTGAGCGGCAAAACTTTGATCTGACTGTATCCATCGCGATCTCATCTTTAGATGCGAGCGAAGAGGGGTTTCACAAAATGTTAAACTCCCTTATCAAATCGCTCAACACGCAAAAAAATACTAACCTCATCATCTCTTTCGACCCGGAAAACCCATGAAAACCTTTTGGATCTGTTTAAGTCTTGCTACCACCTCTTTTGCTGAGGAAAAACCCCAAGAGCCCGTTAAAGAATTAGAAGGAGCTGCCATCGCGATACACTCTCCAAACAGCAGCGTAATCATCATCGATCCCAAAGCGCGTGCAAAAGACATCGCCCAAGCGTTCAGCGCCCTGCGAAAAGAAAAGCCCACTACAAAAGTGATACTCCAAACAATGGATAGCTCCCTTTATGGAGTCACAGATATCAAACCAACAGAGGGTGGAACCTTGCTTTTTATTAAAGTCCTCTCCAATCAGGGGGCCACCATGCACATCGTGCCTGTAGAACAAGTGATGGAGATCCACTATTCGCCCTGATATTCATCTCATTATGTTAAAAGGAGCTCCGATCTTTGAACAGCTTCAACTCGAAGAAGCCCTCCTTCGAACGGAGTCGATAAATTTTTGTATCATCAATCAAGGGGCTCCTCCTGCCGTTGTGATGGGCATTTCAGGGAAACCAGAGGAGCTCCTCCATACGAAAAGGGTAAAAAAAACCAACATCCCCGTCATTAAACGGTTCAGTGGGGGGGGGACGGTGATCATAGACCATGACACGCTCCTCATCACCTTTATCATGGGAAAAAAAGATGTGCCCATTCACGCTTTCCCTGAGCCGATCCTTCAGTGGTCAGCCAAGCTTTACCAAGAAAGCTGGAAGATTCCCTATTTTCAGCTGATCGAAAATGACTACTGCATCGGCCATCAAAAATGCGGAGGCAACGCCCAGTACATTCAAAAAGATCGGTGGCTCCACCATACTTCCTTCCTTTGGGACTACTCTGACACATACATGAACCTCCTCAAAATGCCTGAAAAAAAACCCAAATACCGAGAAAACCGCTCCCATGTTGAATTCTTAACCCGGTTAAAAGACCACGCCCCCAATTATCACGATCTCATTGAGTCGCTGGTTCAACAGCTCAGTAAACGGGCAAACATAGTCAATTTTAATTTTAAAACTTGGGAAGAAAAGCCTCATAGAAAGTCGACTGAAAAAATAATTCTCTACTGAAAGGGGCCTGTATATACACGTGATTAGACATCTTGCGTAACCTGAAGAAATGCCGAGCGAATCTCGGCAAGAATGGCTTAGCGCCGGCAAAACAGTTTATGCGCTTTTGCCGAAGTTAATAGTGGGCAACTATTAACAAGGCAAACCCGAAGGGCTTGAGCGGATAAAATGTAAAGCCGCCGCAAGCCGGGCGATTTCTTCAGGTTACGCAAAATGTCTATTCAAGCATCTGGGAGGCCTATCAGGTCTTTTAGAGCCTGCTTTGTAGCTTCTCGTCCAATCAAAGAGAGGGATTCAGTCAGGGGGATGCCCTTGGGGCAGACGCGTACGCAGTTTTGCGCATTGCCGCAACCTGCAATGCCCTCTTGCCCCGTCGCCACTCTTAATCTTTCTGATTTTTCAAGCTTACCTGTCGGATTCGTATTAAAATAGCGGATCTGGCTCATGGCTGCCGGCCCCATAAACTCTGAGCGGTGATTGACCTGCGGACACGACTCTGAACAGCAGCCACACGTCATGCACGTGGACAGTACATACATGGCCTGTTGCACCTCTTGAGAAATCGGCTGGCCGAATTCTCCTTGGTCTTCCGTACCATCCACAGAGATCCATCCTCGAATTTTCACAAGCGCCTGAAACATAGAATCTCGATTGACGCAAAGATCGCGAATGAGGGGAAACTTCGTAAAGGGAGCCAGCGCTATCACATTCGACCCCGTGTCTCGAATATATTCTTCTATCAAGGCCGTGCAAGCCTGCCTCGGCTTACCATTGATAAGCATGGAACACGATCCGCATACTTCCTCAAGACACCCCTGTTCCCAAGCTACGGGAGTCGTGATTTCTCCCTTGCGATTGACCGGCCTTTTTTGAATCTCCATAAGAGCGGAAATCACGTTGGCTGAGTAGTTTCTTTTAAATTCAAATTGTTCCCAGTATTGCTTACCTGGAGTGCCGCGATAAATTTTGAGTACATAGGTCCCTGCATCCATGTTTTTCTTTTATCGGCTCTACTCGAGGCTGTCAAGAGGTCTAATGTTTTTTAGCGTGGGCTTTCCTTTTTTTGCTGTGGTATAGTCCCTTGGAATGGGATCGAGATGCCGCATGTCAATCGGCTCATAAGTGATGACCGGTTCATCTTGCGATGGATCATAGGTCGCAATCGTTGTTTTGAGCCAATTCTGATCATCTCTTTCAGGAAATTCTGGCTTAAAATGGGATCCCCTGAATTCATTGCGAAGAAGAGCCCCTTTTGCAATGACAAGAGCGATTTCTAGCATCGCTTGAAATTGGTGAGCAAAGACATACGTTTGGTTGAGCTCTTTGCCCCGATCTGTCATGCCAATATTTTCGTAGCGAGCACGAAGCTCTTTTAGTTTTTGGATGGCTCTTTTAAGATCCGGATTGTCCCTTTTTACACTGACAAACCGGACCATATAATTGGCCATCTCATCATGCAGCTGGTGCACATTTTCAGTGCCCTCTTTGGACAGCAGTTCTTTTTGCCTTTTTTCTTCTAGATCTTGGGCTGCCTTAAAGACTTCTTCAGGAAGATCCCGGGAGAACCCCTTTAGGTTTTCTATGTATCGAGGCACTTCCTGGCCCGCCACTAAACCGCTAAAAATACAGGAAAGAAGGGAATTGGCGCCCAGTCGGTTCGCCCCATGAAAAAGATAGTCCGACTCACCTATGTTAAAGCACCCCGGGATGTTGGTCATCTGCCTATATCGTACCCAGCGATCCTGATCATCAATCGCCGGCCAGTCTACCCAAGCGCCTCCCATGGTGTAGTGAACGCCTGGGCAAATTTTCATCGGGTTTTTGCGCGGATTATCTCCCGTGAATTTTTCATAAATTTCGAGAACTGAGGCCAACTTAGTGTGCACTTCAGAAGAAAGATGCGTCACGTCGAGAAAGACTTGTATTTTCCCATCCACTCCCAGCCCCTGCTCACAAATACGAAGCACTTCTCGAGAGGCGATATCCCTCGGAACCAAATTCCCAAAGGCCGGATACATCTCTTCTAAAAAATACCAAGGTTCTCCCGTTTTTCCGCAAGACCTGGTAGAACCATCAGGAAATTCGATGGTTTTCGACGAGTCTCCAAACACCCAAATCCTCCCCCCCTCTCCGCGCACGGATTCTGAGATGAGACGCATTTTATCATTGCCAGGAATGCAGGTTGGGTGAATCTGAATAAACTCTCCGTTGGCATATTTCATCCCTTGCATATAAAGGCGACCATTAGCAGCCCCGGTGCAGAACGTGGAGTTCGTCGACTGTTTGTAGATAAATCCCAAACCGCCTGTTGCGATAACAACAGCATCGGCCCTCAGGACATGGAGTTCAAGATTGAAAAGATCATGGATCACAATCCCTCGCGCGATGCCCTCGCCGTCGATCACAAGCCGTAAGAATTCGTGATGCTCATACTTTTCCACTAAACCCTTTGCCTCATATCTTCGCACCTGCTCATCTAATGCATAGAGCAGCTGCTGTCCAGTAGAAGCTCCGCAAAAAGCTGTGCGATGGTAAAGCGTTCCACCAAATCTTCGAAAGTCAACATGACCCTCTGGGGTGCGATTGAAGGGACACCCAATCCGATCCATCATTCTTAAAATAGCAGGGCCAGCCATGCACATCTCTACAATCGAAGGCTGATTAGCGAGAAAATCCCCCCCTTTGATCGTGTCATACGCGTGGATGATGGGAGAGTCGTCCTCTCCCTTTAAATTGATTGCAATATTGATACCGCCCTGAGCGCACACAGAATGGGATCTTCTCACTTTCGTGACTGACACGAGTTTGACATGGCAACCTTTTTCTGCGAGCTTCATGGCACAGGAAAGACCCGCTAGCCCCCCTCCAACGACAATGACTTCAGTTTTTCTGGTGTTCATCCTATTTCAAGCTCGAAGATTGACCCAATAGCTGCCCCAAATAGCAGCTAAACCTAAAAATGCTAAGACAGCCATACCAAACCAACAAATCGGTAAAACTGCCTTTTGCGAGCGATAAGAGAGCATAGCGCCCCAAGTGATGAGCGAAGTCCAAAACCCATTCAACGCGTGAAAGGCCGCAGCAATCACAAAAATGGAATAAAGAACGCACATCCAAAGGCTTTTAAACGTCTCGCGTACCATCATGAGCATCGCCTTTCCTGGTGTGGGAGCGACTGCCTCGATACGTTCCTTGTAAAGCAACTTTACACCCACTCGATCCGCAATGGATTTCAAGCCTGGATCTTCTGTCAGAGTCACGACATATTCAGCCTGAAATCCATCATGAATTTTTCTTGGCTGCTGAAGAAAGCGCATTTGTACTACGTGACCGATGATACCGATCAAAAGGATCCAAGAGGTAAGCCGTTGCCAAGTATAAGCTCGGCTGCGGCCATACTTCACTACTGGCCGGTTGCCTGCATTGGAAAAGGAATTAGGTTGTGCCTGAAATACACGATACAGCCCCCAATAGCCATGTAAAAAGATGGGAATGCCGATTAAGAAGACTTCCATGACTTGAAGGTAGGGAAGTCCTTCTAAAAGATTGACGAGCCGCACAAAGCCGATCCCATCATCGCCAAGCCAAAGAGCGGCCTGAGAGTTGATAATGAGGTGCTCGATTAAATAGATCACGAGCCAAAGCCCCATGAGAGAGTGAATTCTCCGCCAGGCAAAGGCGCCCAAAATCATTTCTGTTCGCGTGGCCATTCCCCTTTCTTTTCGAGAAAATTTCGAAACTTTATTTGCTTATCAAACCTTCCGATCGCTTATCTCTCAACCAATCCACAAAAGACGGATCGGTAATCTGTACGTACTCTCTAAACGTTTCTTCGTATGCAGATGAGAGATCCCATTTAGCGAGTAAGTGTTGGATATAGTTTTGCAAATCTACGCTGCGCAGCCTGACCGGGCTTTCGTCCTGAACATTTAGGACTCTAGAAAGATCTAACCGAAGACCGGACGAAGAAACAGACATAGTTACCTCCTTTTTGGAAAACAAGCTATCTCCTTCTTACCAAAACAAGCAAGCAGAAAAAATAAGCTCAAAAGAACTAGAAAATCAACTGAAGCGAAATCCATTAACAGTTTTTAAGGCCAAATAGCGACGAAGCATTCCGATGGGTATTAGCGGTCACTTCTTCCATGGAAAGACCTTTCATGTCCGCAATGCAAAGAAGAGTCTCTTGAAGGAAGGCCGGCTCATTCTGCTTCCCTCGATACCCTTGGGGCGCTAAGTAGGGTGTATCTGTCTCGACCAAGAGCTGATTAAGGGGGACTATTTTGGCCACCTCTCGAAGCTCTTCACTTTTTTTGAACGTTACAATACCGCTAAGCGAAAGATGCCAGCCACGATGCAATACTTTCTCTGCTTCCTCAAGAGATCCTGTAAAGCAGTGCAAAATAGCAGGGGCTCCTTTTGGATACTCCTGATCCGCAATCGCAAAAAGATCCAAAAAGGCTTCGCGACAATGAAAAATCACCGGCAGTCTAAAGTGAGCGGCTAGATGTAAATACCGAATGAAAAAACGTTTTTGAACCTCTCGATCGAGGTTTTGATAATGGTAATCCAGCCCTGTCTCCCCGACAGCTACAAGTTTGTTCTCCTCTACCGCTTTTTGAAAAATAAAAAATGCCTCTTCCCCCTCTTCTTCCACATCATGAGGAGGCGTCGCACCCGCATTTTTGATTTCTGAAAATCGCATCTCAAGGGCCAACCCTTCTTCAAGGGTTTTAGGATCGGTGCAGATATTCAAAATGTTTGTCACGTGGGCTTTTCTTGCACGCTCCATGATGACGGCTATTTCTGGTAGCACTGCAGCGCTGCTGAGATGGGCATGAGAGTCAAATAAGTTCATTCTGGATCTGTTTTCTAAAAAGATCTCGATCTTGTATTTTCAGCACATTTGGAAAGGGACCTTCGATGCTCTTTTGGGGAATGACTACCTCAAAAGGGTCAAAGTAAGGAGAAGATATCGTATGAAACGTGTGTTCCGTTCCAAAAATCCCCCGAATATCATCGGTAGAAAAGGCCTCCTCCACCAATCGATTCCAATCTTGCTCCTTGTGATGGGACCAAGTCCTTCCCTTAAGTAAACATTCTGATTTGGTTCTCACCCAGCTGTAATGATGAAACAAGGGCTTTCCATCCTCTCCAAGCACAGACTCTCTTTTGGGACCATTGTAAGACAAATAAGCGCCGAGCCGCTCAAGCCCATTAAAAAGAATTAAAGGAAAAAACCGCTTCCTTTGTACAAAAAACGGAAGGTTCACAAGGTGCTCTGCTTGAAGAGTCGGTTTCAAAGCATAGTAATAAGATCCCAGTCGCATCACTTCATACTGAATGTCAACCTCCGACTGAAGCCAAGATAAAACTCGCCCGCCTTCTGCAATCTCATCGCTATCTAAAAAAAAGACAGACGCAATATCAGGATCAAGATACTGAAATCCAATATAACGAGAAGTGGCAGCCCAATAAGCGGCCCAATCAGGGTCCTGCGGCTTCAAAAAGTGGTATTTACTATAAAGCCTATCCCGAAAGTAGGCAAACTCTATAAATTGACAATCAGAGTGAGCACGATACGTATGTTCGAGCAGCATCCGATTTTCAGGAGTCCCATCAAAAAAATGATCACAAACAACAATCACAACTTGCTGAGAAAAAACCTTCGCCTCTTCAACGCATTTCGAAATAAAGCGAAAATCATTCGTACAGTAAGTGATGACCGTCCCTACACCTGACGAAGCGCGGTATAACATTTACGCTCTTGACTTTTTGGGCGAATCTACCAGATTATCGTCTTATGTTTCTACTGGCAAGCTCAAATCCATTCATCCGCTCTTACGTGGAGGCCGATTGGTTTGGAAAGGCGATCTTTCTCAGCCTTTTTGCCCTTTCCATTCTTTGCTGGAGCCTCATTATTTATAAATATTGGGTCTATAGGCAAATAAAAAAAATATCACAAACGTTTGCTGAGCAGTTTTCAGAAAAAGAACTGTTAACTCTCCAATTTAAACCCTTACGAGGCCGTCTTTTAGAAGTGCCGAATCCCTTATTTGAAATCTACAAGGCTCTAAAAAACAAAGTACTGCAAATCATCGATCGCAACCACTATTTTGCCCCCAATGAAGAAGCTGTGCTAAGTGAAGCGGATTTGGAGCTGATCGAAAGAGAAATCCAAATGGCCATCTCTAAACAAACGACAGGATTGGAAAAAAACCTTTTTATCCTTTCCACTATTGTAACTCTCGGTCCTTTTTTAGGCCTGTTAGGCACCGTTTGGGGGATCTTAATGACCTTTTCCGACCTTCATACAAGAGGGGGAGCTATGGGCAATGCCGCCATGTTATCGGGCCTGTCTCTCGCTTTGACAACCACCGTCATCGGTCTGGTCATTGCGATACCGGCCGTCATCGGATACAACGTTTTAAAAAACGTGTCGCGCGACTTTAGAAGGGAAATGGAACATTTTTCTCAAACCCTTCTAGCGGCAACAGAACTTCAATACCGCAAGCCTAACCATGCACAAAAGATTCCAGTCTCCCCTTGATCAAGAGCCCATCGAAGAGCCGCTGATTAACTTAACTCCCCTCATCGACGTAGTGTTTGTCATCCTCATCTCTTTTATCTTAATCGCCCCTATTCTTGAAGTGGACTCTGTCGATCTTGCACGAGGAGGACCTGTCGAAAAAAAACAACTACAGTCCAACTCCCTCTCGATTTCTGTTCACAAAGACAATTCGATTTGGTACCAAAATACCCGAGTCTCGATCCAGGAATTAAGGGAAATTTTAAAAAAAGAAAAAAAGAAAAACCCCCACACAGTCCCCCAAATACTCCATGATCAAACAGCCGAATTTGGCACTTACCAGACCCTAAAAAACACCTTGGAGTCGGTTGGATTTGAACAGATGGATGTGATCTTAAAACCACGATGAAAATAGTCCATGCATTTCTCACGCTGCCAAAAAAGCACCAAATTGCGCTTTCCGTTCTTATCTCCCACCTTTTTTTTCTATTCGGAGCGCTCTTTCAGCACGGTTTCTCGTTAAGAAAAAAAGAGCTACGATCCATCCTTGTCAAAATGTACACTCCTGAGTCGCCAGCGCGTACTGTCCAAATAACACCCTTTTCATCATTGGGAAAAACCCCCTTAGCCAGCCCGTCTCACACAACCGAGAAAAAAGTTCCCAAAGTAAATGTTCCAGAGATTCGTAAGAAAAGCAGGTCAGGACACAAGCCAGCCCAACCCGAAGCACAAGCAGTGCTCAAAGAAATCTCCCAAAGCCTAGATGTCCTCAAATCGAAGCCGCATCCATCGCAAATCATTGAAATTCCCCAAAAAATTGCGTCGAAAAGTCAGCCTATGTCAACATCCACTGATCTCGGTGTAGAATATAGAGAGTTTTTAATTGCCTTTCTTCAAAACAACCTGGATCTTCCAGAGTATGGTAAAGTGAAAGCCAAACTCACAATCAACTCCTTTGGAACATTGGTCTTTTGTGAGATTTTGGAGACGGAGAGCGCCAAAAACGCCCTTTTTCTCCAACATGCACTGCAAACCCTCTCTTTTCCTCGACTCGATGCCTTTGGCCTCACAGACTCTACCTATTTTTTCACAATCACATTCCGTAACTTAGAAATTCAGTTGAAAGAGAGTACTGTATCAAGGTAAAATCGGAACATGAAAAAATATCTCTACGGTTTTTTTTTCCCTCTTCTTCTCTTTACTCAGGACTTAGAAGTTCGGCTCCCTACGCAGGGAAATCTTCCGCCCCTTTATTTAAGCTCTTTGGGAGGAGCGGAGGAAATGAGAGCTGTCTTGGAATTTGACCTCAGCGCAAGTGGCCGATGCATCGTCCTCCCCAGACAAGAAGATCTCGAGAAAAATGCGCTTTCCTTCTCATTGGCAAATTGGAAAAGAGCCCATATTCCTTACTGTGTAACGGGTCGGATGGAAGGGGGAAAACTAGAACTCACCGTTTATCAAATCGATCAGGGTACAGTCAAAAAATACCCGAACATCCCTTTAGAACGAAAAGCCGTTCACAAGCTAGCAGATCAATTACAAAAAGACCTCTTTGGACGCGATGGCATTGCCAGGTTTCAGCTTATCTATACGGAAAGAAGACGCAACCTTTCTAAAGAGGGCCTCGATTTTCTATCTGAAATCTGGATTGCAGACTACGATGGCGCAAACGCCAAGCAAGTCACTTCAGAAAATAGTTACTGCCTTTCGCCAGGATTTCTCCCCCATTCTTGCAGCGAATTCTACTATGCCTCTGAAAAAACGGGCCAAACTAAACTTTACAAAGCTTCCCTATCCCATCCTATCGGGGAACCTCTTTTAGACCTCAGGGGTAATCAAGCGCTTCCCTCCATTAGTAAGGACGGAAAGCAAATCGCCTTCATCTCCGACGTTGCAGGAAGACCCGATCTTTTTATTCAAGACCTCGAGAATGGAAAAATCAAAGGCAAAGCAAAGCAGCTATTCTCCTATCCAAGAGCAACCCAGGCAACGCCAACCTATAGTCCCGATGGCAAGCAAATCGCCTTTGTCTCAGATAAAGATGGCCCGCCGCGAATTTATGTCCTAGCAGTCTCTCAGAAAAAAAGCAAAACTCTCCCTCAACCCAAACTGCTCACAAAAAAAAATCGAGAAAATACCTCGCCTGCATGGTCTCCAGATGGCACGAAGCTCGCTTACAGCGCAAAAGTAGACAGTTTTCGGCAAATCTGGATTTATGATTTTCTTACAGGAGAGGAAATCGCTCTGACAACAGGCCCTGAAAATAAAGAAAACCCATCTTGGGCTCCTGATAGCTTTCACCTCATTTACAATACTGAAACAAACGATCATTCTGAACTCTATCTGATCCACTTGAATCGAAAAGAACCTATTTTGGTTGGTAAAAGCATCTATCAAAGGCGATTTGCTTCTTGGCAACTTTTCTAGTCAAGAAATCCCTCTTGAGGTAAATTGAACCTCGTAGCGATTATTGAAGGAAGTTATGGATCGTATATTAGATCTCTTTCGAAACTCAAGGTTCCTCAGGTTTTTGACCATTTTTTTAGCCGCTGGTTGTTCGCATACAACAGATACTTGGGAGAATATGAAGACGGCGGGACGCTATATGCAAAAAGGCGTCGATGATCTTTTGGGCAAGGATTTTGAATCGCGCATGCTAAGCTCTGATGATGAGTTTTATGGGCCGAACGACGACGATTTTATTCCGCTTAGCGATGCTGATCTTCATCAACAACTAGCCGATTACGCTCTCGTGCAGCCCAAAATAGATCCTGGCCAATTTGGGATTCCCAGCTTAGACCACTTCTATGCAGTTCCCGAAGGACTAAAGACGCTTTTTAGTTCGGTTCATTTTGAAACAGATCAGCATGCGATCCGAAGTACACAAGAAGTTTCTACGCTCATTCAGCTTGCAACCTACTTAAAGGAACACCCTAACCTTTATGTTGTGATCGAAGGACACTGCGATGAAAGAGCCTCCGCAAGTTACAATATGGCTCTTGGAATGAGACGATCCAACGCCGTCCGTTCATTTTTGGTTAAACACGGTGCAGATTTGCATCGCATTTATACAACCTCCAAGGGAAAGGAGCAACCTGTTGCCCTCGGCCATTCCTCAGAAGACTGGAAAGTGAACCGACGATCAGAGTTTAGGATGTTTCAAAAGTGAAATATACAAGGGTTGGTATCACACTGCTTTTCGGATGCTTGTTGCCAGGATGCTCTCCTTTAAAATCGTCTCCCAATGATGAAAAGCACCAGCTGGAACTCACTTTGCATGAAGTGCAGACAAATCTCGACGACTTAAGACACGATATCAACTGCTTCCAAACCGAGCTACAAATTTTGGATGGAAGAATTAAATACTACGAAAACACCCTCACCTCCTTAAAACATCAGGATCTTGAAAAACAACAAGCCAAAATCGATCAACTAGCAGTCCAAGTCCACAATTTGGAAAGGAAGTGGCTTGTCTTAGAAGAGAGTCAAAAAGACGATCTTCAGGAGCTAAAAAGCCTCTCTTCTCATGCCAATGAAACGACAGCAGCCCTCCTCCAATTTAGAAATCGAGTCGATGAATTAGAAAGCGAAATCCATTTACAAAATCGACGCTTTGATGAAGTGGCCAATCTCAAAACCAATATCGAAACGTTGGCAAAGGGGCTTTACGGTCAATATAAGACTTACAAAGTAAAGGCTGGAGATTCCTTGGATAAAATTGCCCGCATCCATCAAACCTCTATTGAAAAAATCAAAGAGCTGAATAACCTCAATCACGATTTAATTGTCATCGGCCAAGAACTGAAAATTCCTGTACCGTGATATATACCGAAAGTGTTGAGAGAAGAAAAATGCAGCGGCCAAACAAACAAGAACGCGCCGTTGGCTGTTTTGACTCAGGATTTGGTGGCCTAACCATCTTACGAGAGATCCAGCACCTTCTGCCGCAAGAAAATTTCATTTATCTGGGAGACACTGCGAATCTGCCTTATGGCAATAAGTCCCCTGAAATGATCCTCCGCTACTCCCTCGAGTGTGCGCGCTTTTTAATGCTCCAAAACATCAAACTCTTAATTATCGCTTGCCATACAGCGAGCTCCTACGCTCTATCCATCCTACAAAAAGAACTAGACATCCCCGTCATTGGCGTTGTCGAACCAGGCCTAGAAGCTCTACGAGGGGTCCAATCTGCGGCCATTTTGGCAACCCAAAGCACTATTGACTCCAACATCTATCAAAAGAACGCCCCGAAAGGGGTCACACTTTTCCCTCAAGCCTGCCCTCTTTTTGTTCCATTGATTGAAGAGGGCTTTCAAGATCATGAAGCAGCTAAACTGATCGCCAAAACCTACCTTCTCTCTTTGCAAGACAAAATCGATGCAGCCCTTCTAGCCTGTACCCATTATTCGCTCATGAAGGCAACGTTACAAGAGGTTCTCGGCCCTCGCGTCCTCCTTCTCGAGCCAGGACAGAGATGTGCGCAAATGGTACGAGAAGAATTAAAAGCTCGCGCTCTTCTGCATTTGCAAAATCCAAACCCTTCCCTCCAATTTTTCTCAACAGACGATCCTCAAAAATTTCAGCGGTTAGGGGCCATTTTTTGGGGCTCTCCCATCGAAAACGTTGGTAAAAAAACAAGATTTTATGAAATGATCCCCAGGTAGTATTTGCATTTCCAAAGGGATACGTCAATGAGCCAAAAAAAACGGATTTTATTAATCGAAGATGAGGAGGATATAGCAGCCCTCATTAAGCTCCAGGCAGAGCTTTCTGGCTACAAGCTTCACGTAGAGGTGGACGGCATCAATGGGTTTCGGGCCATTGAAAGAGAAAAACCCGATTTAGTAATTTTAGACATTATGCTTCCGGGTGAAAATGGCCTGGATGTCTGTAGAAAAATCAAAAACTCTTCAGAACTGAAAAACATCCCGGTTCTGATTCTTTCCGCAAAAGGCGAAGAACTAGATATCGTTCTAGGCCTAGAACTCGGCGCTGACGATTATATGCAAAAACCCTTTTCTCCCAAAGTTCTCTTCTCGAGAATCAAGGCGATCCTACGCCGAGGCAAAGAGCCAGAAAAAGCGTTGAGAACTGTGACCTTTGGAGATTTTCTTCTCGACGTGGAGCGCTATATCTTAAGAAAAGGGGAAAAAAACATCTCCCTCACTCTATCTGAATTTGGCATCCTTTGTCGGCTGGTAAACAATCGAGGAAAAGTGCTGACCCGTAACCAGCTCCTAGACGATATCAATAATGACGATGCCTTAATCGTCGATCGAAATATTGACGTTCATATTGCATCTTTGCGCAAAAAACTGGGAACTACCCCTGATTGGATCGAGACAGTCCGAGGAGTTGGATATCGGTTTCGCGAGGATCTCGCCCCGGCCGAAAAATAGCGGTATAGTCGTTTAAAATTCTTTTGTGTATAATTCTCACGCTCCCTATACACAAGAAATAGACATCTTGCGTAACCTGAAGAAATGCCGAGCGAAGCTCGGCAAGAATGGCTTAGCGCCGGCAAAACAGTTTATGCGCCTTTGCCGACGTGAATAGTGGACAACTATTAACAAGGCAAACCCGAAGGGCTTGAGCGGATAAAATGTAAAGCCGCCGCAAGCCAGGCGATTTCTTTAGGTTACGCAAGATGTCTAATAAGGAAACTCGACTTTGTAGACACTCTCTCATAGTCGATGGAGAGGCCATGCGAAATTTGATCCTACTATTCATACTTGCGGGTTGCACCACCAATACGATAACCGGAGCCTTTACCGGTGGACTCTTGGGAGGTGGCATTGGGTTTTTAGCGGATAGCAGTAAAGGCGGGGTGATCGCGAGCGCAGCGGGACTTGCTTTAGGGAGCATCGTTGGAACGGTTCTCGATGCGCAGGATCGTCTTGTCATACAAAAAAATAGTCCTCGCACTCTCGATAGGATGGATCGAAATGACCCCCTGACCATCAATGATGTCATTAAACTGAGCCAAAACGGCATTAGCGATGATGCCATCTTGCACTATCTACGTGAGACTCTTAGTTTTTATGCGTTGACTCAGATACAAATCAGACGTTTACAGGACTCAGGAGTCTCTCAGCGTGTGATTCACGCTATGCTCGAATTAGGAAGATGAAAAATGTTGATCAAAAAGACGAAAAATCGTACACCGTATGAATCAACGGGACTCTTTAAACTCATGTCTACTCAATTGAACGACCCAATTTTTGACAACGCTTATTTTCCACACAATCTCACTCAATACTACAGAGCGATCTTGTGCGACTTTAAACGAGTAGCCAAGTCTTTTGTAAATTTTCACCTCCTCTATCTTCTCCTTTTTACCTCAGAGATCACCCTCTTTTTTTGTTTTCTTCCCTTCCTGACCAAGTCAACCTTTTTTGCTTTTTCCTTGGGAGGCCTCTTTCTCACCTGTTTTTCCTATTTTGTGCTCCTTTTTTATTATCAGGCCAAAAAGCCTGAGCAATTGATTCAACTCCGAGATTCTTTTTTACGATCTTGCCGCCAGGCTTTGAGCACATCGCACGGTGCGGGAGAAGATCATTTGTCTCTTGCAGACGCCCTTGCCAAACTTGCCGCCTACCTTCAAGATTTTGAACTAAATGTTTATCAAACGCCCAAATTTCTCCAATCTCTCAGCGCGCGCCTTGCTGTGCGGTTTTATGGAGAGGATGTGTATAAAATGAAGCTCCTTCTTTTGCAAGCAGCGATTGATGAGCACTTAAAGCAAATTCGAATGGCTCCAACAGACTTAGAGGTTCATGCATCTTTAGCAGGAGCTTATATCGCCTTGGCAAAGGTGTACCAAGAAAAGGAAGAAGAGGGCAAATTTCGGATGAGCTCTCGACTTGCCATTGAAGAATTCCGTATTTTAAGCCACTACGCGCCCAATGATCCCTGGGTTCATGAACAGCTGGCTATCGGATATCGCGACCTTGGCATGCCTGAAGAGGAGATGAAAGAAGTAGAGACTCTTTGTAAGCTGCGATCTCAGGATAAAGAAACCCTCTTCCGTCTAGGCACTCTGTATTTCAAGCAGGGCATGAACGCAAAAGGCCTGCAAATTTATGAAAATTTACAAAAAGCAAATTTCCAAAAAGCAGAAACCTTGATTTCTTCCTATGGCTCTGTGGATTCAATAGTTTCTTGACTTCCGTACAAAAAAAATTTATATTCTTCCACTCACAATTTGAGGTATCTTATGCGGTGGGTGTTATTTTTTTGGGCTATGAGGGGCTTTGCCATCTTTAATCTTACTTGGGGGATGCCCGCTCTCAATCTAGATAGCAATCCACCTATTGGAGATACGGATAGTAATGCCAGTATCGCTCTCGATGCGAAAGGCAATGCGATCGCCTCATGGAGCCGCACGACAGAGGCTGCAGCCAGTGAAAAAATTTGGGTAACTCTCTACAATCACTCTTTAAGAACATGGACAGGAGCCGTACAAGTTTCTAAAGAGGGGGCAGCAGCAAACTCTCAGGTAGCAATGGATCCTTTAGGCAATGCAATGATTGTCTGGGAAGAAGGGTTTCCCTCTCGAATTAAATACCGCATCTTGAGTAAAGAGGGAGTCTGGACACCAGATTTATCCATGCCCGCCTGCGATGTCTATCCTTCCATTCATGCTCAAACATACCCTCAGATTGCAATCGACTCCAGCAATCGCACTATCGTGGTATGGATGGAGCTAATCCGTGGAAAAGAACAGGTGATGTCCTCAGTTAACTTTCAAGGCTCTCTCTGGGTTCACTTTGGGAACATCTCTTCAGGAGAAAAAAGCGCCCTTCTTATTCCGCAAAAATCCCTAGCTCTCAACAACTCATCTGGCATGGCCATGGCAGTATGGGAGGAGAGAGATAGAGAGACTTCAGAGATCCACGCAGCACAGTTTACAGGTGGCATTTGGATGCCTTCTTTTCCCGTCGCCAACATTCCGGGTGAAGAAGCGTGCTCCCCCTCTGTCGCCATTGATCATGAGGGTAATGTAGTGGTTGTGTGGAGCCAAAACCATCAGATTCGATCAAAAATCCTTCAAAATGGTCAGCTTTCCGAGGAGAACTCCACCCTTTCCCACCCGAACTATACAGCGATCCACCCGCACGTCGGAATCGACGGCAATGGGAATGCGATTGTCGTCTACGAACGTATGGATACAATGCATAAATTTATTAGCGGAGCCTTTCTTCCCAAAGGAGCAGCCAACTGGAGCCATCCTATAGACATTTCCTCTCCAAGTCCTATAGATGCCATGGTAGCTGGCTACCCAGTGCTCTCGGTCAATGAGATCGGAGATGCTGTCGTTATATGGAAAGAGTTTACCGACGGGCACATTGTCATTCAAGGGGCGGGCTACTCTTTAGGTACCTGGTCGAATACAAAAACCCTCTCCTCTTTAACGGGCAACTCTGGCTCAAAAATCCCTGCCTATGACAGCTCTGTTGTGTTAAATAATAACGGAACTATTCTCGCTATTTGGCCAGAAGACCCAGCGGGGACAGGCTCTTTTCAAATTAAATCAACAGCGGGAGTAGGGCTTGCTGCCATCGGCCCTCTTCCTCCAGTTGCGCATCCTGACACTTACATTCTTGGGGGGATCGCCTCAGGGAAACAGATTCGGCACCGATTCCCTGCGCATGAAGATTTGATTAACGTTCTCACTTGGACCTCTCCCGCTGAAGTCTACCGCTTTCATATTTATCGAGAAAACCTCTCCACGCTCATCGCCTCTGTTGACACGCATTTCTACGAAGACCACCAAAGAACCCCAAAGGAGCCAGTCAAATACCTGATTACTTCTGTGAATGCCTATGGCCAAGAAAGCTGCCCGATGACACTCGTGGTTCCCCCGCTTTGAACAGCCCATAAGGCCCCCTGTGTGCGTAAGGTGAGTTAGAAATGAAATCCAAGGCCGAGCCCGACCGTAAGCCCGCTGACATCGACGTCATTGTCAAGACTGCTGACTTCGTCTTCACTGATGCCTAGCTTCTTAAGCGAATAATCAGCAAAGATATCGAGGAAGAAATTTTCCCACGATGGGATAGGATAGATCCAAAAACCTGCATCGAACCCGCCTCCAATACCAACTTCATTGTCGTCGCTTCGAACAAAGGGGGAATCGTTGTGAAGGAGCATCAGAAAAATGCGTGGGCCCGCTCCGACATAAAGAGAAAAATAGTCATTGAAATCGTAAATGCCCTTGATCCCCAAGGAAAGAGTCGCAAGCCTGATCCGCAAACTTTCAGCACCACCAATCGCGCTGCCCTCTTTCTGAAAATAGCCGCCATCAAACCATACCATGAAATACTCGCAAAACCTGTAGCCCATCTCTCCTCTGAACGAGAACCCTCCATTATGAAAAAAATGGCGCATATCCTCATCAGTAAAGAAAAAATAACCTGGCTTGCATTCGAAATACCACCTGTCAATAGGGGCGCAGCAGTGATTATAGCGAAAGTGGGTACTAGAACTGGGTCCTTCTTCAACACAATGGGTCTTAAAAGGGCCTACAACAGATTCAGAAGATGCTTCAAGCTCGCTTTCACCTGACCCCTCTTCCACGTTAGCAAATCCATCTTCCTCAGCAGAAACCATCGTATCCTCCTGAGAATCTTCCTGCTTTTGAGAAAATCCTGAAAGTTCTTCGGCAATTCCTCCTTGAGGAATGTGGGCGATACATTCAGAAACGCCAAAGGCTAAAAAAAGGGAAGTAACCAATAAAGAAAGTGTCATTATCAAACCTCTTCTTTTCGAAGATAGATTTCTCCAGACAAATTTGTCAACTGCTCTCCACCTCATCTATGTACAAAGTCGTGATTGTAAAGAAATAAATTCTCAAAAAAAGAATAGTGGTTTAAAATGCGTGGCTCATCTTTAAACAATCGGAGGCATTATGTCATCCTTTACTCTCTCTGTAACTAACTGGCAAGAGAGACAATATCGTGCCATTTTTCAAGCGACATTACTACCAGTGGCCTTTATATTCCATGCGGAAGCTGTAACTAGGGCAGTGGCTATCTGTTTCCTCATGATTGGGCGAGTGCTTGCTATGATCAATGAGAAACATTTAGAAACGCAAAAAACAGCATGCGTAGTTGCCTATGGCAAGAGCTGGCAAAGCTTTTGGCACTTTTTTTTTCCAGAACACCGCCTGCCTCTCCCGGAAAAAAATATAGTACTACCTCTACCCCTGCCAGAAGAAACTCCCCGGGCAACGATCCCACTAGAGGAACCATCCCAGCAGAAAGCGGCTCTACCGCCGACACACAGGGAGACACCACCCACCATTCTCAGAGAGGTTGAGCCAGAATTTGAGGGGCCCACTATGGAATTGCCCTTCAATAGTGAGGAAGAGGATAAAGATGAGGAGATTGGAGTCGCACCTTTTAGACCGTTGTCGCCAGTTTCTACTAGTGGGAGTGATCAGGAGGAGTATGTTAAAGTAGAAACTTCTAGACCGGATTCGCCAGTTTCCATCAGTAGTGGAAGTGACGACAGGAATACTACAATATACAATCAGGAAGAAAAGTCCAATCTAGACACATGCATCCATGACAATTATTTGTCTGAGCAGCAGGAACCGCTCTCCGGTAGCTCGACCGATGGATGGACACTCGTGGATTTATCTAGTAGCGAATCATGTGAAAAAAAAAAGTAATTTCATATCCACCTCGTTTTCTATCATCATCTAAATTACTGGGATTGCAGATACAAGACTTAGTCAATAGCGTGACACAATTTGCCGATGGGCAAACCATTATTTCCTTCCATAAACTGCTCGTAGATTCTCAGGGATCTAAAATCACAATTCTCCCCAATGCCAACGGTGATGACGGGTCTCGGGCACGTGAAATATGTGAGGCCAGCTTGAGGAGTGCTGAATGGAAAAGTGAGGGGATGGAGCGAGCCCGTACATTACTCCAACACTTTCTGGATAAGAGCGATGAAAAACAATAAAAGTTCTAAGCTCGGGCTAAGGGACTGTTAACAGTCTCTAAGGCCCGCGCAAGTAGTCACAACAGCGCTATGATCAGAACGAGCAGTTTTTGTGTTGAGGTTTTCATCATAGCCCGGGACTAGATGAGAATCCAAAAGACGAATCCCCCTTTCAAGAACGGGAAGCGTCCTGCCATCAGAGAGGGTGCGTTTAAAGAAGGAAATAAAATCGCTCGACTCTTCAGCTCCATCAAAAATGGGAGCCCACTGGCTCCTCAGTGCGTCAGAATGGGTTGGCTCTTTTCCAAGATAGCTGTGATAAAGGTACTGTGATAGGAAAGATCCTTCATCTTGGCTATCTCGATTCATCCCTAAGCTGCCTACAAAAAGCGTGGGAAGACGGGTCGGTTGCACCGCCAGGCAATCCACAATCTCAGCCACTTGTTGCATACGGAGTTCCTTGTGCCCGCGTCCTGGAGTGAGCTGCGTGCTGATGATGCGGGCGCAAGAATGGGACGCTTCAGGATTGATTTTGATCTCAAAAGTATCAAAGCCTCGAACTCCAGTGTCCGTGTGTTCAAAGCTCGTATGCTCAAAATGGTCGACTGCACACTTTGCGATCACTAGACCGCCACTATCGCTCTTCCAAGGATTGGCTCCCAGATAAGCGAAGAAGTGGGCGTAAGAACCCTCTAATCTAGCAATAATCTCTTTAACAAGCGCTATATCATGGACATCTTGAAGCACAAGGATGTCAGGATCTTCCTTCGTAATATCTTCCAGAATCCGGTCGATGCGAGATTGCCAATGAGTCACACCATAAGTATAGTGCAATCCTCCGCCATACCCACGCATGTTCCACGTCAAAACCTTCGCTTGGCCATCTTCTAAAGATTTTTCGGGCGCCTTTCCCCGAATGTGCGTAAACCCATCTTTTTGAAAATAAAAGCCCACCGCCCTCAGCAATTTACTACCAGCGCCTAGTACCACGGCCGATAGCAAGATATAGGAACCCGCCAACCAAATGCTCGCAAGCCCACCTAGCACAATGAGCGCGCGCGTGGCCAGCTCTTGGATGATCGGCGCGTTGTCAAATTTCCCTTCATCCAAAGGGGAAACAAGGCGGTATCCCAACCTGCCGTAGGTGTTCGCAAAAATATCAGCCCCAAAGGAAGAAGCCGTTAAAAAAATACGATCTAAATCATAATCATCAAAACTGGACTCTTGCACCATAAAGCCTCTCCAATAAATTCGGAGCATGGTGTCATAAAAAAATTTTTATTGATACAAAAAAATTTCTACATTTCCTTTCCCCAAATGGTAGCAAGCCCCAATAATCTCGATCTTCTCTTCAGCCATTTGTTGTTTAAGAAACGGGGTACTGCGTAAATAACGAACCATTGCATGCACGTTCGCATTCACCGCAGACTGGATATCTTTTGCTTGAGCTAAAGAGGGCTGCATCAACGCCGCAATCTCCTCTATGTCCTTAATGTCTCCGTTAAATACCGCGGTAACAGCACCACATGACTCATGGCCGAGAACCAGGACAAGAGACGCCCCTAGATATCGAACAGCAAAATCAATACTGTCTCTTTCAATCGGACCGATCACATTTCCCGCCACGCGAATGGTAAAAAGATCCCCCAGGCCCTGATCAAAAATAATTTCGGGAGCTACCCTTGAGTCAGAGCAACCCACGATGATTGCCAGAGGGTTTTGCTGATGCTTGATCTCTTCTCGGCGAAATAAAGAACGGTTTGGGTGCTCTAGGCGATCATGGACGTAGCGTTGATTGCCCTCTATTAAACTCTGTAATACTTCCCGAGGTTTCATTCAGTGTTTAAAATCCAATGGCTGCTGCCACTCCTGTCCAGTCCACAGTTCCTAAAATAAGCCCAAAAACGCACACCTGACAAGCCCGCCAATTGACCTGTTCCTGATAAAGAGCTTGGCCCCATGCATTCGTCAAAACAATACCAATCACAGAAAAAATAGGAAAAATAACGGCATGCTCTAAGGGGCCCGCTTTTTCTGCAGCCAAAAGCAAAAAGAAGGTACAAAGCAAATTGGATAGCCCCCCAGCAAATCCATAGGAAACTTCACCGATAAGAGGAAGTCTTTTTTGAGAGCGGAGGTATACAAAAAATTGTATGACTACAGAAGTCAAAAACATAAATGGGGTAAAACACTCATTTTGCATCTTCTCAAGCGCAAAAAAGGGGAAGGCTCCTTTAGGGCGGTGATCGCTTAAAAGCATGCCTCGCCATTGATAAAGAGCGAGAAGAAGGATATGAAAAAAAAACATTAGGGAGGCAAAAAAAAGCCACTGTTTCCGATCCTTCATTCCGCCAAGCCCTTTCGCTCCTAAAAACAGCCCTACCAAAACCACAAGTGACCCTATAGCGTGCCAGAGCTTGTATTCGTAGCCAAAGCCAGCCCCTAAAAAAAGCGCCATGAGAAGCCCTGGCATCACCGTAGCAGAATTTAAGACGGCAAAAGTAAAGCCAGGAGGACCTTTTTCAACAGCACGGCCCACCGCAAATAACATGAAAGACAGAATGAATCCCGCGCCCACCCCCAAAAAAAGGGAGGGAAAAGACCAAGTAAAATGGCCTGTCCAAACGGGCCCTATGAGAAGCGCAAAAAGAAAAGAAGAGAGAGCCTGAAAAACAAAATAGCCTTTGCTCGTTCCTCCAATATCAATGCTTTTTCTTACCGTGAGATTGGTAAGGGGCATAAAAAGCCCTGCTAAAAGCGCAAAAAAAATTCCCATAAAATTTTCCTTTACAAACTGCACGGGAGTATATCAGATGGGCAATTTATTCGGTCAATTCGTATAATCCAAGCGAAGAAACAAAAGAGCAGATATGCGAGCACTGTGGCTGCTAGTCCTCATTACCCCCTTTCTCCATAGTGTAGAGACAGAGGAAGAGGGGCTGTTTTTACGAAGAATTGCAGATTTTTGGCAAGAAGGCGAGTACCAAATCGCCAAGAGCCAAATGGAAGAATTTATCGTTGAGTATCCAGAAAGCCCCTTTTCTGACGCCCTTTGCGCTGCCCTAGGAGATCTTTTTCTTCGAGAAAAAAATTTCTCTACGGCCCTTAACTACTACGCCCGAGTCGAATCACCAGAATTTTATCAACGCGTGTTTCTGAATCGAATGCAGTGTCTCTACGAGATGGGCTGGTATGCCACTTTGGCCGATGAGTGCGAAGCCTATCTCAAGCAGGGCTCCAACCTTCACGTCACCTACTTCCTTGCTATAGGCCTTTACCATCAGTGTATTAATGCTTCGAAAGAAACGGCAGGATTAAAACTCCTTGTAGAAAGAACTCTACCCTATTTTGAAGACCTCTACCAAGGAGAGCTGAGAGGGGAAGTCGCGCAAGGATACGCACATCTTTGCTGCCTCTCAAAAAATTACCAAAAAGCAAGCGCCATTTATCTCGATCTTGCAGGTAAAAATCCTTTACTCCAAGAGGAGATGCTCTTTCAAGTCGCGTTGCTCCAGTCAGAGTACGATCAAGAGCTTGCCTTTACAACGTTTGATCAAATTGTAAAATTGGGCCAAAAAAGGGCTTGCGATGCTGCCTATAACCGGATGATCCTCGCCTTTGATTTAGGCCGATACGACAGCCTGGTCGATGGCGATCTTTTACGCGAAGTCTCAGAAGATCGAGCAGGAACTGCCCGCCTGTTTTTAGGCCGAAGCTTACTCAACTTAAAACGGTATGACCAAGCTCTGGTAGAGTTAAAAGCCTATATTCAGGAAGCCCCTATCTCAGACAATCTCTATGCAGCCCTCTTAAGTCTCTTGGACGCTGCATTCCAGGCAGGAGATTTGCCTTCTTTGGATGCTGCCATCTCGAAGATCCAAGAGTGCTATCCTGAGAACCGAGAGCTACCTAAAGCCTACTTTTCAAGAGCACAAATACTCAAAAAAGGGGAACGGATCGAAGAGGCAAAAAAACAGCTCGAAGATCTATTGGCCCAACATCCTGAGTTTGAACAAAAACCTCAAGCCCTTTTTGAGCTCACCCACCTCGATTATAGAGCGAAAAACTGGACGGGCTGCTATGAAAGAGCAAAAGCGTTTTTGTCTCAGTTTCCTCAACATGAACTCGCGCCTTTTGTATGGAGGTACGCGGCTTCTTCTTCTGTAGAAATGAGTATTCATCTGCCCCAACACCTTCCGCAGTTGATCCTCGATCTCAAAGAATTCTTAACTCTTTCCTTAAATGAAATAGAGCGCAATGAATGGGAGCTCATGCTCGCAAAGACCTACTTTGAATTAAACGAATATGAACTTGCGATGCAGTCGCTAGAACACCAAAAAACGCCAAATGCTAAGCTCCTTCTTGCGCTCTGTGAGCGAGATGGCCATCGGGACGTTCCTCTCTTTTGCAGGCTTTCAGAAGAGGCCTTAGAAGAGGGCGCGAATCTCGTCGATCTAGGCCAGATGCATGCCTCTCTTTATAATGCCTACCTTAATCTGGGAAAAATAGATCAAAGCGCTGAACATCTTTTGCAAGCTTTCATGGCAAAAGTAGACATCAAACTCGAAAATTTGATTTGGCTAGGAGAACATTACTACGCCAAACTGCTGCTCGATGAGGGAAACTTTGTCCTGGCTGCAAGAGCCGCTTTTCTTCTCGACCAGTGCATCGGAGAACTGAAAAAGCAAAATATCTTTCCTCTAGAGTTGGTGGTTGCTAAACTAGCGAAGGTGTACTCGATTCTCGGGCGCATCGACGACGAAATCTCTTTTCTAGAAGAATTTTCCGATTCTGGGGATGAAACCAAGCTTCTTTTAGCTGAATGCTATTTGAAAAAGGGCCTTGTCCAAAAAGCCTCTACCCTGTTTGATGAGATTCTCTTACATACCTCTCGATCACCGATCCATGCATCGGCAGCACTGCAAAGTGCACAACTCAAGCTAGAAGAAAAAAACCCCAACTTAGCCGAAGTAGCTAAGCAGCTCAAAAATCTCGTTGTACAAAAACAATTCGAAGGAGAGCCCTATTACCTCGAAGCAGCCCTAGAATACATCCATCTGCAAGCGCCCAAAGATGTAAAAAAACGTCTTTCTCTTTTTAGAAAAACGCAGGAAGATTTTACCACAACGGAGGATCTTCTTTCCAAGGACTATCATGCGGCAAGAAAGCAAAATCCAGAAAAAGAAAAGCTCTATCACCACTATATGCTTTTTTTAGAAGCGAACATTTTAGCACTTGAGTCAAAACTCCATAGCGATCACAAGTTGAAACAAGAAGCGGAAGACCTTTTACACAAACTCCAAGAAGAACCCTCTTTAACGGCAGCTTTAAAAATGCGCGTGAAAAAGCTACTCAATGATGAAACGTAACAAAATTCTCATCGGCTGTTTTGCTCTTTCTCTTTTTACCCATTTCGCTCTACTGGTTCTTTTCCAACGTTATTCGCTTTGGTTTTCCGCTCCAGCCGCTACGCATTTACACACCGATTGGCTCAGTTTCATGGATAAAAAAGAACGCGATGAAATTTTACAAGCCGCTTTTGAGCCCGTAGAGGAAGAGCTTTTAGAGGTATTGAGTGTGGAGCCCCAGGAAGAGACTGTTTTAGCCCTGCCAACACACAGCAAAGAAAAAATGGATATCAATAAACCTTTGCTTTTTCAAAATACCTTTTCTTTTGCCCTAGATGAAGCTCTCATTCGTCCGCCCCTTCTTCCCACATTTACCATCCCATCAGGACCTTCTCTACATCTTCTGGATCACCTTCCGAAAGACCTCATCGTGCCCGCTTTTAAAAAAGATCCTCTGAAAACCTTTCTCCCGTTTCCCACACAATCGGGTCTTTGTCTTTCCAAAACCCCTCCTCCGGTCCCAGTAGAGACTGAAAAAACACAAGTTTTCCACTCAGCCGTACTCCGCTTCCATTTAACGGAGAGCCCTGAAGTGGCCAAACCGCCCAAAATGATCCCTCTACCTGATCTTCCCAAACTCCCGACACTCGATGAGCTGGAAACCTCTTCTTTTTCTGATTCTTTTGACGCCGATCTCGTGTTTTTACCCAAAAGCGAAGGGGATGGATATTTTTTTGCTCTAACCTTGGTTCCTGGGCCCAATCTCGCGCTGCCGAGACTGCGCCAGCACATCACATTCCTTCTCGACCGTTCCAATTCGGTCCAGCAAAACCGGCTAAACGCCACAAAATTAGCCCTGCAAAAAGCCTTTGACTTTTTAGAAAAAGAAGACACTTTCAACATGATTGCCTTCGACAGCAAAATGGAGAAAATGTCGCCCAATCCTCTTACCTGCACCCCGCAATCTTTTGCAGTGGGAGAGGAATTTTTAGACAAAATTCTTCTGGGGAGCTTTTTTTCAACCGCAGACCTTCATCATCCCCTTCTCCAAATAGTTCCAAAAAAGGTTGAAAAAGATGAAGTGCACACTACAATCCTCATCAGCAATGGAGAAAGCCTATCGAAAAAAGGAGCGGCTCGATCGCTGCTTTATGATTGGACCCGTTACAATGCTGGAAAGGTGTCTCTTTTTATCTTAGGAATGAACGATCCTAATACTTGCATTTTTGAAACTCTTACCGCTTTAAACCGAGGCAAAGTATTCACTTCTCACTCGTACCGAGGGCTTAAAAGAAAACTGTCAAAACTCTTGAAAACGATTCATAATCCGGTCGCAAAAAACATGGTCTGTCATGCGATTAGCAAATCTCCACAAGCTAAAGTGACCCTTTTCCCGCAAGGAATGCAAACGCCCTGCCTTTACCTAGAGCAACCTTACGTAATTTTAGGCGAGACCGATTCATTAGACGATTTTATTTTATTTGTGCAAGGAAGGTTGAAGGGGCGCTGGCTTAACATCAAAAAAACGATCTCTTTTTTAAACGCAAAGAAGGGGAGTAAAGCGTTAAGACAAGAACTCGCCCTTCAAAAAGCCTACCATCTCTGCGAACAGTTTGTTCTCGATCTGGATCCAAACCATCTTGTAGAAGCAGAAGCTCTTGTAAAACCCTTTGACCTTGAAGTAATTTTCCGATGACTCTTCGCATTATTGGCGGTTTTTTCAAAGGCCGTTCTCTCAAAACTCCTCCAAAAAGCGTCACGCGTCCCACTCTAGGGAGTCTAAGAGAAGCGGTGTTCAACATTGCGCAAAATGAAATACAAGGAGCGCGTGTTTTGGACCTTTTTGCAGGGAGCGGCGCAATGGGTCTTGAAGCTTTAAGTAGGGGAGCCTTCCATGCCACGTTTGTGGAACAACACCCCCAAGCGATCCGTTGCATCCGGGAAAATATCCACACTCTTGGCTTAGGCCAACAATCCCAAATCTATCCTATAAGCGTAGAAAAGGCGATTCGAAAAATGGGAGAGCTCAAGAGCCAGTTCGAGATTGTATATATCGATCCGCCCTATCAAATGGCCTTCGACCTCAAGGACATCGTTCCTCTTCTTTCTGAGCAGGCTGTAGTCTTTTTAGAAACTGCCCAAAACTACCCGCTAACCCATACTTCTCATATAGCCGAAAGAAAAGTGGAACCAATGGACGTCCAACAAATGCTGCCGCCACCGCTTGTCTTGCAGGATAGGAAAAAATTTGGGGGATCGTACCTCCATATCATTAGACTATAAGAAGAGGGTGTCTATAAAGTAATGGTTCTGCAATTATTTGCTGTATTTAGTACAAATAGCTTAGAATGCTCCGCCAAAAAGGAGTTTTTTTTATGTCAGTATCAAGCACCTCATACCAACTAATCCAGCCTCATACATACGACTGCCCAACCCAGATCTGCTCTCAATGCGAGAAATACAACCAATCCCTTCTGCGTTGTAAGCAGTGTTTGTCGACGCTCTACTGCGGTAAACAACATCAACGGCAACACTGGCCTACCCATAAACCAGTGTGCCAGCTTTCCTCTAAAGAGGCGTATCGAAACTTTTGGGAACGCTGGGATCAGCTCGCCAAAACATGTAATATAGAGCAATATACACCAGATCGGGCTTTGTATGAAGTAAACCAACGTTCTAGAGAAACCATAGTCCAATGGATAGAGCTCTACAAGAATGGATTGCCAGAAGTTGTCAAAGACTCTGGTCGCTATGCTCTACAACGAGCAAGCCAAACGCCTTTTCTACCGACAAAAGAACCTAGTTTGCTTGTTGCTCCACCAATGGGTGTAGATATTTTCTACGATCTCATTCCTCAATTATTAGGTGGGTTGAAAAACAAGCGACAAATAAAAATCTACGTACCACGCTTTACTGACACAAATCCCATGTACAATTTGGTTGCCCAGGCAATTGACTCTATCCGAAGAGTAGATCAAGACTTAGGGGCCAAAGTAACAGAGTATGCAAATCAAAACATTACTTACCTCTCAAAAGAAGAAGAGTTAGAACAAATTCCAGGATCATTTAGCCTGATCTCTTTTATTGAAGCATTGGAGTTTTTAGATCATGATCGAATGGCAAAAGTTCTAGGGGTCACATTACCACGCCTTACAGAAGATGGAAAGGTCGTTGTCGCAGCACGTAGCGTAGAACAGGTAGGCAGGTATGAGGCATATATTGCAGACGCAAAGCAACACCGCTACCGGCCTCTATTCCATTCATACCAACAGGTGCACCGCATCTTCTTGACACTGGGCTTTGCGTGTTTTCATCATTTACCGAATGAACGAGAGACTCGCAATTACCTAACAATGTGTATTGCTGTTTTAGAAAGAACCTTTGAGAAAAACGACGCAAAGTTCTCTTCCGGCATGCAGCATGTCTTTGGAGAAACTCCTAGACAGGAACAAAAGCAATAATAGACTTGCATAAATTCCAAAAAAAATTATTGACTGATCTTTGTTCTTGTCTTACGGTGCAAAAAAGAGACCAATACCGGGAATTCTCCATGAAATATGCTTTTTTCATTATATCCGTTTTACTGTTCTCTTCTTCTTGCGAACAGCAAAATAGCAGTCCATCTAGAGAGAGCAAGACACCTACAGAACAAGGTGACGACAGCTGCAAATCTTCAAACTGCCAAAAACCTTGCAAATGCCCAAGCTCTTGCCCCTGTAAGTAATACCAAATATCATAAATAACTTCGAGTGTGGCCGTGCCAAACTCGAAGTTATTTGTTGCGATTGGTATTAATGCACCGTCTTCAAGAGCTTGCCACCTTCATAAAGCGAGACTGTCATAGCGCCCTCTTTATTATATTTACGCTTTTCACCCTCTAGCTGATCCGCAACAAAAGTCTCCTCGAGAAGAAGCTTCCCGTCCTCATAATATTTACAGAATTTACCATGGCGAAGGCCATCTACATATTCCGCTTCAAAAACAAGAAAGCCCTTTTTATTCCAACTTTGTGCCAGTCCGTTGAGTTGATCATTTTCATAAGGAAAGACGGAAGCAAGATTCCCATTTTTATGATAGCTTCTCTCTTCTCCCTCCTTACGATCTTCAAAATAATAGGTCTCTCGATACAAAGCTCCATTGGGATAATATTCAATGGTCATCCCATTTCTTTTATCACCATAAAAGTCAATGGTTGTTAGAATCGTAGCTGTGCCGCCAAAAATTTTTGCCGTGCCCTCTTTCATTCCATGAACATACGGAGTTTCCACCACTTTTTGACCATTTTCTAAATACTCAATCACAACCCCCTCGAGGCGGTCATTTTGGTAGTTTGCCTCCAGAGCTTTGACCTTTTCCATCATGTTGTTCGGAGGATAGAAAATGCAATGAGGCCCATGTTTTAAATTTTTCTCGTAATAGGTAACCACTTCTTGCCCATCAGGCAGTTTTTGGAAAAATTTCCCCTTCAATTCTCCCCGATTGTAATTAGCCTCCTCCTTCAGAGTGCCATCAGGGTCAAAAATCTGTCGCTTCCCATCCATAAGGCCGTGGCAATAGCTGATCACAGCCTGCAACGACCCATCTGTATAAAATACTTTTTCCTCGCCATGCAGTTTGCCTTGCATATCGTAATGGAAAAGATGAGCTAACCTCTCCTGATTCGCCCCGTCTTTCGGAAAATAGAAACGATGCTCTCCCGTAGGAAGGCCCCCTTGAAAAAACTGGACGAGTTGCAAAGTCCCATCCGGATACCATGCTAGTCCTTCGCCTTCTTGAAGATCGTCCCGATAGCTTACAACTCTCTCTGGCTTACCATTCTTATAAAACCACTTATGAGTCCCTTGCTTTTTGCCCTTTTCAAAGAGAAAACTCGTTTTGACTTGATCCCGGTTCCACCATGTCAGCATCGTGCCATCCATGAGATCTTGATCAAAAAAGGTTTCAAAAAGAAGCTCCCCCCCTTCATTCCACTCCCGATGCCAGCCCTCTTTCAAACCAGAGGCAAATTCTGCACGCCTTTTCAGCTGCCCATCCTCAAACCACTCGCTTTGAACGCCGTCAGGACTATCTTTTTGAAAATAGGCGTCAATCTTGCTATTCCCATTCGAATACCACTCGCCCATTTGTCCATCTTTCAACCCGTAAGCAAAGTGCACACGGCGCGCTAACACCCCATTGTCATACCACTCTTCATGCAGGCCATGCCGCTTTTGATCCTTATAGAACGAAGAAACTTTCAACTGACCTGAAGGATAATATTCCTTTTGAGACCCCTCATATTCCCCCTCTTGATAAGAGTACTCCACCTTGGCTATCCCAGTATCATACCACTCGTAATAAGGCCCGTTGAACCGATCCCCCAGAACAAAAAACTCGCGCAGCTTCTGTCCGTCTTCATTATATTCCACAATCGGCTCGAGAAGGACTCCATCGCTGTTAAAATTTGCTTGGTACGCTAAAGCCCCGTTAAGATGCGTGCGCCAGTGCCTGTTTTTAGGGGCTCCATCCAAATATTCCCCCTCTCCCAACAAAGCACCCTGGTCATTAAAAAACTGCTCTTTCCCATCTTTTTTGCCGTTTTTATAAAAAAGACGGTACTTTTCTGCCCCGCTCGGATAGTAACAAACATGAAGTCCTGTCGGCTCGCCATTGCGAAAATCAAGCACCTCAATAATATTGCGTTCCTCATCATAGGCAATGAGAGCAGGATTTTTCCCATCTCCATGCAACTTTCCCCCCTTGAAAAGGCGCTCCATATTGAGAGCACCTGAAGGAAACCAGCTAAAAGCCATGCCATCCACCTGCCCCGCTTTGTGGGGAAAAATAGCAGCCTTGTTGCCGTTCTCATAGTACTGCACAACTTCTCCAGTCAGAAGCCCTTCATCATACTGCGCCTCCTCTTTGAGTTGGCCGCTTTCATAGTAAGACTTCGCTGCGCCACAGGGCTTCCCAGAAAGATATGCCTGTTCGCTCTGAAGCTGCCCGTTCCAATAGTACGAACGAACCTCCCCATGCAACACCCCATGCTCAAACTGAGCCGTCTTAACCAGCTTGCCATCGCTTGTAAAATCCACTCGCATTCCATGAGGAACAATAGGAGAATTCCACTCCCCAAAGGCCGCAGTGTCCTCATCAACCAAGACTACATCCATTTCCGACTGGATCTGCCCGTTTTCATAAAAATAAACCTGTTTTACTGGATGATCCCCTTCCATAGAAGGCTCATAGAAAACAATGGTTTGAGGACTGCCTTGAGGATATATCTTGACAGCGTCCATTCTCCAGTTCGGCTGGCGGGGTTTTAGCTTCCCCGTTATAGCCATCAAGTCTTCGGATACTCCAAATAAGGAGCTAACTGAAACGATGAGAGCAATAATGCTTTTTTTCATGACAGACATCTCTCTACTATTCTAATACTAGGGTTAAGACTAGGAGAAAAATCTTATTTTCTCAAGGATCTTTAGGAACTGTTCAAGAATCGGTTGAAAAAACAGCCTCCTCCCTGTTAACATGAGTGAAATTATGACAGTCTCCAATTGTACAGCCCCCAACTCTACCTATGATCCAGAGGCAGATCTCCTACAAAAATCTCCTGCTGGTTCTCTCGGTCTTGCTGGATTCCCAGACTCCATTCTTGCCTTCCCCAAAGCCCCAAAACCCAACTGCATGCAAAGATTTTGCATGGGAGCTAGCTTAGTACTCGTCCACTTTTTCTCCATAACGCTACAGTTCATTAACTGGTCTTTAAAAACCTTTTTTGGCATGGAAAGCCGTCAAAAAGTCCTATATCGTGAGCTTCATCTCCTTTCAAAAAAGAATTCTCCTGCCCATGTTGAGGAGTTTTTGATAGAAAATTCCACGGGACCCTTTGCTGCAAGCTACTTGTTTTCAGAATTTCTGGATCTCCCCGAAATACACCCGTTTTTACCCGAAATTCTTCAGGGAGCAAACATCTGCCTGGATCAGGATCGAGGTTTTTTTTACAGACGGTGGAGTGACCACCCCGATTCTTATAAAAGGCCCTCGTCTCATCAATACCAAAAAGATGAGTGCTATGCCTTGGGCCATTTTCTATTTTGGCTCGATCCTAACGGAAGCACTCGCTTTCAATTTGAAAATTCTCCTTTTAAGGGGTTGCTGAACTCAATCAACCACCTCATGGACTATCTTCGCTATCGAAGAGATAACGAACAGCAGGGAGTGGCTGGAACCTCCCCGTACACAGAAGAATGTTGCCTAAAAGTTCAGATAGATCCTCTCGAGTTTCTTACCCGAAAACTCAACTGATCCACCGCACCCTTCCCCTTCTGCAGGAAGATAAATTCCCCCTCAGGCTGAACCAGTCCCGTAGAAAAAAAAATAATCTCCATGTCCTGGATGTTTTTTTGATTAAACATAATGCAAGAGGAACCTAGAGGGATCTTCTTCATCTCTTGAACCCCTATCTCCATGCATTCTGCTACAAAAATCCACCCCCCGCGCTCCTGTTTTAGCTTCCCTTTCCAATCAGCTTGCATGACAAGTGCAAGTTTTTGAAGGACAGATACCTGCTCTTGGAATCTCATAACATCTGCCTGGAACCTTTTTTTAGCAGCAACTTGATGCATTTTGATCCCGATAACACCTGCAGATAGAGCCAGTAAAGCGCATGCAATTACGATCTCTATAAGAGTCAAGGCCCTTTTACTTTTTCTTGATCTGTTTATTGTAGGCATCTGACTCGATTTTAAATTTCCCCTTGTCATAGTGAATATTAAAATTTTTCCCCCATCCATCCTGAACCAGCTTTTCTGGATTTTTCGCAATCCCCGACTCCCTCAAATAAGCCACTGGATCATTTGCGATATGATCTCCAGAATCCAGCCCCCGTTCATCTAGGCAAATGAGAAGCAAATCCTCAAGCTGCTCCATAGCTTGCTCTGTGCGAAATTTTTTTCCCTTATCTAAAGCACCCTTCATGTTGTAGCCAATGGCGCCTGTCACAAGTGTGATAAGAAAAATCACAATCATAATTTCGATGAGGCTCAAAGCTCTTTTTTGCTTATTGCGATATACCGAACCTGATAAAGACGGAGGTAGTATAGAGCCGATACCCTCCCCCCTTCCATCAGGCGATTTGTAGGCAACTTTGACATGGGCTAAAAGATCGATTCTTAAATCATTTCCAGTATACATATTCCACCTCTTTTAAACGGGCAAAGCCCAGCTAAGTGGCAAAAGAGCTTACATCTGTCATTGGCAATAAAACAGATAAAAGAACAAAGCCAATAATCACTCCTAAAACCAACAGCAATACAGGTTGCGCTACAGTGGTAAAGTGTGTCAATGTTTTTTCTAGCTCTTCCTCGTAAATTTGAGCAATTTGCTTCATCATAAACGGAAGTTTTCCCCCCTCTTCCGCAATAGAAAGCATTCTTGGAATCAGAGGGGGAATCAGGGGGTGGTTTTCAAAGGGCGCGTGAATCGCCTCTCCTTGCGCAATCTGTTCAGCAGCCTTAGAAATGACACTTTCTAACTGCGGATGATTCATCACGCGCCTTGCTTGATCAAATGTCTCAATAATCGGCAACCCCCCCTCCAAAAGCGTCGCCGTCGCCCGTGCAAAGCGGACAAAGGCAACTTTCGCAAAAAGAGTCTTTACAAAGGGCGCCCTAAACTGAAGGGAAAATAACCTGGTTCTCAAAGTAGATGAAAAAAATGCGCTCACAGCAAAACTCAATCCCAAAGAAAAAATGCCCACTAAAACCCATTGGGAATAGCAAGCGCAATCGCTGACAAAAAATACAATTCTCGTAAAAGGGTGTAAAGAACGCCCATCGAATAGTTCCTTTAAGGAAGGAATCACAAAAAAAAGTAACGAAGATAGAACGATCAGACAAAAACTACAAAGGATCGCAGGATAAAGCAACGCCGCTGTGATCTGTTTACGAACCTCAAGCTGCTTAGCTAAAAGATCGCCCAACTCATCGAGCGCTCCAGCCAAAGAACCCGTTTTTTCCGCATTTCTGACCATCGAAATAAAGAGTAAATCAAATGTGTGGGGATGCTGAGCAAGCCCTTGTGAAAAAGTATAACCACTGCGCACTCTATCAGCCAAATTAAGAAGAATCCGATGAGGCCTTTGGCCTCGATACTTCTCCTCCAAAATAGAGAGCGCTTCAAAAAGGGGAAGACCAGCATGAAGCAGACGAGAAAGCTCGCGGGTTAAGTTCAAAAGCTCTTGCTTTTTGAGCAAATCCTTGAGCGGCTTTTCTCCGATCGACGAGATCCCCAAAACTGCGATCTGGCGCCGGATCAGTTTGAGTTTTGCATCCTGAAGGTTATCAGCATCAATCGCTGAACGAACTTTTTTTCCTTTTTTACCTATTGCGATATATTCAAAAAGAGGCATTACATTTCCCCCTGGTCAATCTTGGTAACCCTTAAAAGTTCAGCGCTCGTCGTCACCCCTCTTAAGACAAGCTGCACGCCTTGCTCAAAGAGGGTTTTCATCCCCTCCTTAATCGCAACCTTGCGGATTTCCCCTGCATCTTGGCTTTTTAGCACTTGAGCCTTAATCTTCGAAGAAATGGGCATTAGTTCATAGATCGCATGCCTCCCTCTATACCCACTAGAATAACACTGGCTGCAACTATCCCCTTTAAAAAAAGAACCATGAGATTCAAGCCCTAGCTCTTTTAGCTCGTTTTCAGAAGGAGCATACTCCCTTTTGCAAAAAGGACAGATTTGTCGCACAAGCCTTTGGGCAAGCACACCGAGAATAGAAGAGGCAAGTAAATAAGGCTCTATGCCCATATCAGCCAGACGGGTCAAAGCAGAGGGCGCATCATTCGTGTGCAAAGTGCTCAATACAAGATGGCCTGTAAGAGATGCTTGAATAGCAATTTCAGCTGTCTCCCGATCCCGGATTTCTCCAATCATGATGCGATCAGGATCTTGGCGTAGGATGTGGCGAAGCCCCTTGGCAAAATCCAGCTGAATCTTCGGATTCACATTCATCTGAGAAATGCCTGGTATTTTATATTCAACGGGATCTTCAATGGTAAGGATATTCGTTTCTTGATTGTTCATTTCTGCAATACCACTATAAAGAGTCGTCGTCTTTCCGCTGCCTGTAGGACCCGTCACAAGAACAATTCCTTCCGGCATTTGAATCAACTTTCGAAACTGCTGTAACATCTTTGTCCCCATGCCGATATGCTCCATCCCCATCAGCACATTGCCCTTATCCAAAATTCTAAGAACAATCCGCTCGCCATGGACTGTAGGAAGAGTGCTCACCCGAAAATCGATCTCCCTCCCGCCATGCCGCAGTTTGATCCGCCCATCTTGAGGAAGTCGGTGCTCTGCAATGTCTAATTTAGACATCACTTTTAGCCTGGTCAAAATCTGTACTTGGAAGCTCTGTGGAGGCATATGCCGGTTTTGCAGGCATCCGTCAATTCTATAACGCACTGAAAGCCCCTCATCTTTAGGCTCGAAGTGGATATCGGACGCGCCTTGCTGAATCCCCTCTAGTAGAATCGCATTCACTATTCGGATGACAGGATTTTGCTCTGATTGCTCGAGAAGATCATAGCTCTCTAGATCCTCTTTTCCCGTTTCGCTGACCCCTTTTTGAAGATCTCGAAACAACTGTTTTGTCTCACTTTCCTTTTGGTGATAACACTTTTCAATGGCCGACTCAATGATACTCAAAGGGCAATAGACAGGACAAACCGTCTTTTTCAAGAACAGGCGAAGCTCTTCAAGACCTTCTATATCGAGGGGATCGCTGATTGCAACAGTTACGCTATTTTCCTTCTCTTCAATAGGCAGCAGTTGCTTTTGCTTCGCGAAAAGATACGGAATAATGGCCTTTTGCTCTTGAACTAAGGGAAAACTCTGAATCTCTTCAAGAATTAAAAGCCCAAATTTTTCAGCAATAAACCGATTTTCATCCATTAGACCTCTTGCATCATTCAAAACTTGTCAAAAAGAAGGCGGAAGCTCTGCTTGAAAAGATACCTGCGTTCATATTCTTTTGCCTGATCGATTCGAACTAAAAACTCGGGGATATCCCCAGCTCTTTTCTGATACTCCTCCAACATGATGCAAGTGAGATCTTCCACAGGGTCTTTGATAATATGAGGCGTGATAAAAATAAACATCTCCGTACTAATATCTTTGGAACGGGCAGTCCCGAATAATTTCCCTATTCCAGGAATATCTCCCAGGAAGGGAATTTTTTCTCTGGTATTTTCTTCAATTTGTTGCCTGAGTCCTCCGAGAATGATCGTCTCCCCATCAGCGACCCGTACCTGGTTTTGAATGTTGCGGCGAGTGACAGGAGGACGATCATCTTGACTGATGATGGTTGTGGTATCAAATTCAAGATCTGTCTCCAAAGAGACAAAACCGGGCCCGCCTTCTTCATCGGGAAGGTGAATCGTCGGAATTAAATGAATCGTAATTCCATACTGGGCCCTAGTAAATGAGTCTTGGATCACAGTTCCCGTCGGTGAGTTAAAAGGGAAAGCTCCATTATTAATCGATATCTCTTCCACAATGGAGATTTGGGCCTCTGTCTGATTGATCGCCAAAATCGATGGATTGGCTTTAATGCGCACATCTTCTTGTGCTAAAAGAAAGTTGAATTTGACGTCGGCTGCAGGAAATTTGCCGCTCGGCCGGCTGAAAATAAAGGAAAAAAGACCATTTCCAAATAGCTCACTTTCTCCAGCTGCCGAGTAGGCCACCGCAGTCTCTTTTTTCCCGCTCGAATTGGTTCCCAATTGCAGCAGACTGAACCCGATTTCTCGGTTGTCCCTAAATTTTTTTTCAACAAGAAGAACATCCAACTGCACCATCCTCTTAGGGACGTCGAGTTTTTTTAGAAGCGCCTTGATTTTTGCCAGCTCTTCTTTTCGGATCACCATCAAAATAGAGGTCGTTTTTGTGTCGACAATAAAATTCCCAAATGCTGTTTTCTGATCCTTATCCATCATTCTGGGTTGGATAAAGGGAGCTGTAGCAGGCATCGCTGGATTATACCCTGGACCCGGACAAAGGTAAGGCAAAGGACAAGGGTTGTCTGGTGTAGGAGGAGGAGCAGTGATCTTTGAGTTCAAAGAAGGGGGGAGAACTGGGGGGGGTGAGGGCGCCTCGAAAGAAGAGGCCCCCTTTTCCATTCGAGACCCTACGAGGGAATCATAGACCTGTCCCAGAACCAGGGCAATATCTTCAGGATTTGAATGCTTGCAAGTATACCAATAGATGATGTTTTCCCCTGGATCGTCTAGTTGGGCCTCCATATCTACCAAAATTTTTTCCGCCCGTTCAACGGTTTCGCTCTCGCCTACTAACACAATGCCTTGCGGAAGTAGAAAAGTGGCAAGCTCTCCGGCATTCGTGGGATAATAGGCAGGACGGTTTTTTGCTGTCGCATTCGAAAAAACAGCTTCCAACAGTCTTTCCGCATCCTGCATGCCAATCTTCAGGAGGCTGACAAACCTCACAACCTTTCCCTGTCCTTGCTCCCAGATTGCATGATAAAGCCCAAGGAGCTTTTCCACTGTCATCTTGGAAGCAACCACCGCTATTTTTGTCCCAATGGCTTGGACAATAGCTTGCTTAGGATCAGAAAATCTCTCAAAAAACGACTGAACTGATTTCAGCTGCTCAGGCGGCGGAGAAAAAACGTAAAAAAGACGTGTCTGTGGAGCAAAAAGCTGAAGATCAGACTCTTTGGCAATCACTGCTTCGACCGCGGAAGGGTCGAGCTTGAAAATGTAAAGCTGCTTTACAAAAGGGTTAATGCGCTTGACCCCTATACCATTTTGGGCAAGAATCATCTCGATCATTTCTTCCCAGGACTCTTGAGGTAAAGGTATTCCTGAATACAAACTGATCTTCATACTGCTGAGTTCTTGCGGGATCACATAGAGAAAATCATTAGCCCCATACTCGATGACCAACTGAGAAAGAGAAGTCTCTCCTACATCCCACATCGCATAGGGCTCATCAGCGCGTGAGATTTCCCCGACGGCGGTTCGTCTCCAAGTTTCCTCTAAACAGCGGATCTTTTCTCGAATGGAAGACACCGCAACAATCAAATCCTTATACTCTTCCTCTGTAGCGCCACTTTCAGTAAGCGTATTGGCCCTACCAAACTGGGAAGAAAGCTCTTCTTTAAGCACGCTAAGACTTTGATTGAAAGTTTGAGCCCCTTCCACATCGGGATTCATTGGAGCGTCTGCCAAAAGAGAGCAAGCAAAAAGGAAAGAGAAGGCCCGTACCATCACGCCTTCCCTCTTCTATTCTTCAAACTTTTCCGATTCCCAGTTGCAATGAGTTCGAGATGAATAACTTGTGTACGGGGTGTATTAAAAAGACGTCCCTGAATCGTATTTTGCCCCTGTTTCTGAATGATCTTGTCTAAGATAAAAAGTTCTCCAACAAGGCCCCCGGCCACGCAAGCAGCTCTTTCTTCGCTTTTACGCAAAATCTTCCATCCAGAGCCATTTTTTAATACCCAGTCAGATACCTTTAACACCATGCATTGCTTCTCGAGCATACAGCTAACTTGCTTTTCTGAACGGACCCGAATCGCAGTCAAAAAATCGTCTGTTTTTACCTTAAACGGTGGGCCTGAAGACAAGCCAATCCCTAACCGCACATGCCCACTCTCATCCCACCCCTCTAAGACTAAGCTTTTGGGAGTGACCGACTCGATCCGTGCAATCGGCCCATTCGAATCTCCGAGCAGACTCTTTTCCCATTTCCCGTCTTTAAATACAAGCCATTCCTCTTTGCGCAGTTCTAATAGTTCATTGGGCGCACGTTCGAGTCGCTCTCCTGATTCTAAGGGGCAGAGTTGATCTTGCCCAAGCCACTTCATCTCGCCTAATATCTGAAATGGAGTATCGGGAGGAAACTCGTGAGCACTTTGAATGGGACTTCTGTCTACTCTCGAAACAAAACTGTAGGACGGTTCTTTCTCCTCTAAGATAAAAACATCGCTCTGAATCGATCCTTCCTTGACGGCAGAAAGTTCCATCCATAAAGGCGATCCCTCTGAACCAAACAGCAGCTCTATTCCTTCAAAACACAAAGGAAGTTGGCAGGGTAGATCCACCTTTTTTGTTGAACCTATCCCAGGAATTTTGACTATACAGCGCTGACTCACAGTCTCTCGATCTGGTCTAGGTGGGTCCAGTATAAAAATCAATCGATCCTCAAAGTGAGGCGCCGACAGCGGAAGAATCTCGCTCTTTAAGCCGAATGAAAAGTCCCCAATAGAAGGAGACTCCATTTCCACAAGGTTTCTTTTGTGGAGACAATGTATGAACCCTCTTCTCTCGATCCCGAAGATCAAGGAAGCTCCTAAACAAGTTCCCAGCACCAAAAGAGATAGACCGATCCAGGCAATACGTTCAGGGTAAAAGTGCAAACTACTCAGCCGATTCATATTCTGTAAAGATCTGTCTAAACAGATAAGTATGAAATGACCCTTCTTAAAAATCAACATAAGAAGAGATGTTGCAAATAATTATAACAAACTATTAAATATGGCTAAGAGGTTGTCTCTGTTTACGACCTCTAATAGCCTAGGGTAGGGGGCATTGCATGGCGAAAAAACTGATGGATAAAATCAAAGAGGGCGTATCAGTCCAAGAAGTGGAGGATTTTGCTCGCAAGTATACGACAGAAGTTTTTTCGGTTCTCGCGATTGTGATTGGTGCGATTTCGAGCATGTATGACTTCTTCACGGGGTCCAAGCTCACGATTGCATTTCTAGTGATCGGGATTATTCTTGGAGTATTTTTTCCAGCCCCTGTCGAAAGGGGGTTAAAGCAATTTTATAGCTTCTCTTTTAAGCAGGAAAAGACGACTCAGATGATTCTTGGTGTGGTAAAAATTGTGGTAGGCCTATTCATTCCTTTCCTGCTTTTTGGGTTTATTGGGCTTCTTGCAGGGACATCGTATCATTATTATACTCGCCAAGCACAAGTCATGAGCGAGAACAGGCCTTCAAGAACTCACCGCTCTTCTCCTGGAGAAGAGCACGATTAGACCGCCTGCAGAACCTGAGTTATGCTAGAGGTCTATGAAGGCTCAGTATCAAAAATCGTTATAGATACGGAGTCCTCTACAAGTTCCTTTCTCTGCAAGTACTCTCTCAAAGAAGTTCTCTCAGGCCCGAAGAAGTCTTCTCTCGCTTGATAGCCGAGAGACATCTTACGAAAAATTTCGATGAATCTTTGGTCGACAACGCCTTGCCTTCGTTGAGACTCAGCGTAAATATTCTCAAGCCCCTGAGCAACATCATTTGATACCGCAAAACCGCAGACTGTACCGTTAAACACTTCTATGGAAAGCCGCGTAATCCCTTCTTCCTTTCGAAGACTCAGGTAAACATACTGCCTGTTGCTGCCACTCTCCAGTGGGTAGTGGTCCGGTAATGGTTCGCTGCCAATCAGCTTTACGTACTGAGGCGAACCCTCGTAGTTCCTATTAAACACTGGTGTCATATATACCGAACTCCTCGTTACGACAGTTCTTGTTTTCTCTCCGCAATGTAATGGGCAAGATCCACATTGGAGAAGGAAAAATTCCCCAAAAAGACCCTGGCAAGTCTATTGTCTTTCTGAAGGAAATTCTCCAGCTCTTCCCATGCAACCTTTTCTCCAGGTCGATTGTGAAGAGCCCCCTGAAGGCAAGCGATCCGAAGAAGGTTGTGAAGATAGAGAAGGGATCCCCCCTTATCCTCGCAGCCGTAAGAACCTCCCATTTGTTCTTTCAAAGCAACTGCATTTTCAAGGGCTTGCTGAAACTTCCCCTGTTCAATCAACAAGCTTGATTCAGCAAAAATCACATGGTAGGGCGCCTCTTTTTTGACTCTTCCCAGAGCTCGGCTGGCCAGAACAAGAGCTTCCTCCATCCGATCTGTATTCAGGAGTTTTTGCGCAATGACGGCTTCGTATTTTTTTTCAATGGAAGGGACGATGCGGATGGCCTCTTTTAGGCTTTGGTAAAGCCGATCATCCAAGGGGGAAGACTTCCATTGAGCAAAGGCCAACTCCGCCTCTGCATAGTTGATGGGGGTTGGTCCTCTTCCCAAATAGCCAAAAAGAATAGCCGCCCCGGCAAGGCAAGACAAAGACCCTATGAGGATCTGCCTTTGTTTCTGCTGAAACCATTCAACGGCTTTCGCAGCATCTATCATCATTTTTTCTCCAAGAGGCCTATTTTATCCATGCGATCCTTTCCTGTATACACCGATCTGTTCCATTCGATCTAGGGTATGGTCCCAAGTAAATTTCTCTAAAACTAACCGATGAGCCTCTTTTCCAAACTGAGCTCTTAACGCAGGGTGATGTTTCATCCTGAGAACCGCCTTGGCCACGTGCTCTGGACTCAGCGGAGGGACAATAAGCCCTGTTTTTTCATGAAGGCACACTTCACATAACCCTCCCGTCGAAGTAGCCAGAAGGGGCCTTTCAAGGTAAGCTGCCTGGAGAATAGCTTGGGAGACCCCTTCATGAGCAGTGCTCAAAAGGGCAAAAAGGTCGAGAGCTCGAATGGCGGAATAAGGGGGATCCAAATGGCCTGCGAAGGTAACGATCGCATCCAGGTTGAGTTCTTGTGCCTTCTTTTGATGTCTTTCTGCATGACCTCCTCCAATGATCACCCATTTGAGATGGGATATATGCCTCAAGAGGTGAGCTGCCATGAGAAGATCATCAATGCCCTTCCAAGAGCGCATGACGCAAGCAGTTCCGACAAGAAAGTCCTCTTTTGCCGCACCGATTTTTTCCCGGAACTCCTCAAGCTCTCGGAGATTTGTGTGAATGTTCTTCGGGTTTACGCCGGTCGCAATCGAGACGATCCGTTCAAGGCTCTTGCCTGACTGTTTAGCAATCACAGGAACCATTGCCGCACAGGTAGTAACGACAAAATCGGCAAGCTTGCCATATAAAAGCCGGCTATTGACGCCCCCTTTAATCGGGGTCGAGAGATGCCTAGTGCGTAGGATCCACCTTCTTCCCAAGCGGGCAGCGATCCCTCCCAACCAGCTGTCCAACGACGAGTGCGTATTGACAATATCAATCTGATGCTTCCAGAGAATCCACAAGAGCTTCCAAAGAGAAATCAGCCAAAAAGATTTCCGAAAGTTAACTTCATAGACTAAAAAACCTTCTTTTCTGGCACGATATACCAGCTCTCCACCCGGCATAGCGGCCACAATAACAGTATGGCCTCGTTCCCGCATGCCAAGGGCTTCTAGAAGAATCCTGATTTCTTGCCCACCCCAACCCATCGAAGCCTCTAAATGCAGGATCTTCAAGCGCACCTCGTGAGTATAGAAAGCAGCCTACGATGGCCGGAGGAAAAAGGGAGGCTAGATAGAGCTGTCTTCTCTACCCACAAGTAGCCCTCCACCTCTTTTTCGACATCGAGAGCTAAACGAAAAGGAGTAAGCGCGGCTTGAAAGCGAGTGAAACTGTGAAAAACGCCTTGGAGCTGTTCGACAAACCTAACGTCCATCTGAAATGTTGTCCGGATGGTCTTCCGCACCTTCCCCCACGACCAAACGGCTCTTCCCATTTCAAAATAGGGAAACTCGTAAAGATCTGCCATAATCTTTCCTTTGTCCCCCTTTTTTAGCAACATTTTACTCCCCATTTCGATGAGGAGAACAGCTCGGTTGATGCGAGTGATCGCAGCAGGAGGATTTTTCACTGGAAGAGAAGGAGCAATCTCTTTTCCCAGACAGCTGTTTTCTAAGGGGCAGCTTTCGCAACGAGGCTTTACAGTGCAAAGAGTCGCCCCCAATTCAATCAAGGCCTCTACAGTAACCCAAGGCTCTTCCAGATCCAATAAAGCGTCCGCAGCCTCCTGGATTTTTCTTTTAGCGGAAGCCTTAGCAACATTTTCCTCGAGGCGTAAATAGCGCGCAAGGACCCGGGTAACATTCCCATCAATGGCCGCAGCGCGCCTTTTGTGTCCAAAACTTAAAATGGCACTCGCTGTGTAGGGGCCAAGACCTGGGATGGATTCAAGTTCGTATCTAGTTTTCGGTATTTCCCCCCCAAATTCGCCCACGATTAATTGGGCGCCTTTATGAAGATTTCGAGCCCGACTGTAATAGCCCAGTCCTTCCCACATTTTCATCACAAGCTCTAGCGGAGCTATGGCAAGGGCCTTGACATCGGGGAAGCGGGATATCCATCGTTCAAAATAAGGCACTACGGCAGTGGCTCTTGTCTGTTGGAGCATGACTTCAGAAATCCAAACCTTGTAGGGGGTTGGATCATCTCTCCAGGGGAAACTGCGTTTGTTTTTTTCAAACCAAAGATTCAGCTCTCGCATAGAAGCTACTGTTCCATCAGTATATCCTTCCTGTGAAATTTCTTCAGCTACATTTTGCTTCGTCCAAAAAAGGTTACATAAAATGGTATCTTTCACCTATCCTTTGGACTCCTATGTTAGCAGGCCTAATTTTTGACGAATCGCTCCATTACTTAGACCATTTAGCCCCGCTCTGTTCTCTGATGCAATGCCCGCTGATCATCTCTGAGCCCTCCATAGCAAAGTGGGCCGATGCATTGTATCCAGATCTAGAGATCCTTTCCATCAACGCACTGGATCTAAAACTTCCAGAATACACCCTTCTTTGCGACCCTAAGCCGCTCCTTCGCGCCGCCTTTCCTTTACAAACGACAAAGACTGTCTGGCTGCCCCATGGAAGGTCTGATAAAATCGCTTGTTTTGATCTACTAAAAGATGAGGATGTAGTTCTTGCCTACGGTCCTTCAATGAAGAAAATTTTCGAAGAAAAAAAGCTGAGAGCAAAGGTCATTGAAATCGGCAATTTTCGCCAGGAATACTATCTAAGACATCAAACGTTTTATCAACAAAAGATCCCTTTTCTTCCTGAAGGGGAAACATTTTTCTATGCCCCTACATGGGATGACTCTGAAAACAACGGCTCTTTCTGGAGCGCTTTTCCCTACCTTGCCAGGAACTTACCAAACAACGTACATCTTCTTGTAAAGCCGCACCCGAATACGGTGGCCAAATTCCCATTGGAAATAGAGCTTCTTTGCTCCCGTTTTCAACATAAAAATATCACGCTACTTTCAGAGTTTCCTCCCATCTACCCTCTTTTAGATGCTTCCCATGCCTATATCGGGGACATGTCCTCCATTGGCTACGATTTTCTCACATTCATGAAGCCGATGTTCTTTATCAACGCATCGTCCCATGCTTTGCATGGATGCGGCTACCCTATCGACCCAAAAACCTTTGACTTCCGAGGTATGAACCCTAATATCTCCGCTTGTGAAGAGCTCTATAACCGCACGTTCGGCCCCACGCCTTCCTATAGAGAATTAAAAGAACTGTGTATATGCGTGCATTAGCCTTAAATACAGGGATGGACATCCACCTTCTCGATCATATCGCGCCTTTGGCAGCGCTCTTGGACATTCCGCTTTGGACCACAGAAGAACCGAACTACCTGTTAGCCAGGCAATTTTATCCTCAGGTAAAAGTGGAGTATATGCCAGACCTGGAATACCGGCTTGGTGAGATTGCCCATTCTTATGACACGCTGTTTGAATGCAAATATTGGCAAGCCCATTTAAAGCAGCTTTTTAAAGACTTTTACCAAAAAGAAATGACTCTTGTTTTCTGTCCCCATGGCCAATCGGATAAGGGGTTTCAGTTTCCTCTTCTTGCCCCCTATAGCATCCAAGATGCAGTATTAGTGTATGGCCCCTTGATGCTGGAGATGCTCAATGAACTTCAAATCCCCCTGAAACAATCGATCATGGTGGGTAACTACCGGCTGAAATTCTACCGGACCCATCAAAGCTTTTATGACAACTTACTCAAAAAACGTCTGCCGCTGGATCCAAAAAAACGAACAATTCTCTATGCGCCGACGTGGAAAGATGCGGATGACACGGTCTCTTTTTTTCAATTTGGAAAAAAAGTTCTCGCTGAACTCCCTCAGGATTGGAACCTCATCCTCAAAGTCCACCCGCTTCTCAAAGAAAGAACCCCTGTAGAATACTATCGCACTCTTCTCTACGCCGAATCTAAGCATAACGTATTCGTACTAGAAGACTATCCACCCGTATATCCCGTTCTTGCTGCATCCGATATCTATTTGGGGGATTTTTCCTCCGTTGGGTATGATTTTCTCACCTTTGAAAAGCCTCTTTTCTTCCTGCCCACAGACCGTCCTACGCGACTCTATTCATGCGGCCAGATCTTAAACAGCAACGAAAACTTCTATACGCAAATGGAGAACCCAAAAAAGCTCGTGAATGAGCAAAGAAAATTAAGAAAATGGGCCTATTCAGAGGGTGTAGACACCTTCTCCATGGGAGGCAAAATAAAGACCGTTTGTAAGTCATTTAAGTGACTTACCAAAGGGCGCACCGAAATGTCGTAAGCAAAACTACCTCTTTTCAATGGAAGTACTTGGAGCACTGTACCGACAGAAAGTCCCACCGGGAAAACTCCGTCCAACCCAGAGGTTACAAGAAGATCTCCTTCCTTGATGATGGGAACGGATGAAGAAAGTCCGCGAGAGGGCCCTTCATCATCTGCATACTCATAGTTAAACCCAATGCCTTTTAGAAGAGGACTTCTAGACCTCCAAAAAGAGGTGCTGCTGCCATGGATTTCTCCTTTTGCCAAATATCCATCCTCCCACTCGGTCTCCAGTTTTTGCTGAAGATCAGCCAAGTTCTTTTCGCAGCATTCTTTTTCTACAATGGAGCTAAAAAGATCTTCCCTTTTTTCTATCTGGCGAAAGACCGCCTGTAGAAGACGAGCAAGCTCCCGATTTTGAGAGGCTCCCCGCGCGACTCTTACAGCAGGACGAAGGCCCGAATCGGTAATGAGCCGAATGCGGGACTGCTTTTTCCCCACACAATCGACAACGCCCACTAAAACACCATCAGCAAGAACCGGGCTATTTTTTGCGATCACATTTTCTTGTAGGGCCTGGTTGGTCTCTTGCCCGACATTCACCCAAAGGGTGCTGCTCCATAAACTAGGGTCTCTAAAAATCACAGTGGCTGGAACGGAAAGCAGTTCTTTTTCAACAAGAGCCCGCAGATATTCAGCCCTTTTTTTTAAAAAGGGCCTTACATCGGTTCCTTGTAGTATTTCTCGATCTTCGCAAATTTTCTGGTTCCAATGGAGCCACTCGTAGGCTTGGTACATTTGCGCTCGTAAACGGTTATTTTCGATCTCCAGTGCGGTGATTTTATTGCTTTTCCCTTCGATAGGGGGGCGAACAAAAGGCAATAGAGTCAAAAAGCGCAGACCGTCTACCATTTTTTGGGGGAGATTCACCCAAAAAAATAGAAAAATGGCAAGGATAAGGATAGGGTAGGAAATTTTTCTTTGCATAGACCTCTTGCATAATGATTTACCTCGAAGTAAGGATATCTACAAGACCGTGGACCACATAGTCTATGTTTTTTGTGGTAAGTCCTGATACATTCATCCGTCCGTTTCCTGCGAGGTAGATACCATATCGATCCATTAGAGCTTTCACATGAGAGGGATCCCAATCAATAAAGGAAAACATCCCTTTATGCTGTTTTAGACACTCAAAATCCGTTTGCCTAGCGCCACTTAAAAGGCGCTGAACAAAGCTTGCCCTCATTAAATTCAGTCGGTGGCGGACTTGTTCTAAGTCTTTTTCCCAAAGATGGCGAAGCTCTGAATGTTTCAATATTGTTTCAACGATTTTGGCCCCATGTGCAGGTGGATTGGAATAAAACCTGCGGATTATCCGCTTGATTTGAGAGCCAATGCGATGTTTAATAGACCCATTTTCTCCCACGATAAATAAGGCCCCCACTCTTTGGCAATACATGCTAAAATTTTTCGAACACGAGTAAGCGACGATCATCTCATGCCCTTCTTTTAAGAAAAAGCGGACCGACTCCGCATCCTGCTCAATGCCATCTCCCAATCCCTGATAAGCGCAGTCAAAGAAGGGGATGAGCCTCTTGTGTTTTAGGATCGATGAAATTTCTTTCCACTCCTTAGGCGTCGGATCGCAGCCTGTCGGATTGTGGCAAGAAACGTGCAGTACTACAATCGTCTTTTCTTTTTGTTGGGATAAAAAAGCGAGCATGGCCTCGCAATCAAATCCTTTTTTTTGGGAGCAGTAATAGGGATAAAGATCCACCTCAAATCCGGCGCTTTGAAATATCCAACGATGATTGGGCCAGGTGTAATTGGGGATGCACATTTTTTTTGATACAAATTGTGAAGCGAACTCTGCTCCTAGACAAAGAGCGCCCGTCCCGCCAACTGCCTGAGCTGAATAAATTCTTCCATATTGCTCCTTCCAGTCTTTGGAGCCAAAAAGAAGCTCTCCTATAGCCTCGCTAAATTCTTTTAAGCCATCAATGGCTAAGTAATTACCCATTACGTCTTGTTCAAAAACGAATTCCTTAGCCCGCCTTGCCGAATGGAAAATCTCCGATCGTAAGTGCTCATCCTGATAGACCCCGATCGATAAGTTAACCTTTTTTGTCCGAGGATCTTTTTTAAATGCCTCCAGGAGCCCAAAAATGGCATCTGGTTGAGCTTCTTCTACTTCCTGAAAGAACATTTTCCTCCCATTGCTAGAATCCCGATTTATCAAGGAGTGTACTACTTGAACCAAAATAGGGGAACCCTTTAAACTCGGGAGTCCCAAGACCTGGGGCGTTAGCTCAGTTGGTAGAGCGCAACAATGGCATTGTTGAGGCCAGCGGTTCGACCCCGCTACGCTCCATCTTTAGAACTCAGCTTCTCAATACTTAAGGAGATCATCAAAATCCCAAACAGCGTGGAACAGCTGATCATCCCCCAACCCAAAAGAAGTTTCGATAACGGCACCGCGGCGTCTGAAGTCATGCCTGAAGTGTATCCGTTTTTAACATTTCGATCTTTTGATAATAACGCATTAGATCGCGAGCTTTCGCTGCCTCTTCAAAGCGAAGCTCTTTTGCAGCCTTTCGCATTTCTGCTTCACACTCTTTAATCTTGCTCTCAAGATCGGCAATGTCCATTTCTTGTTTCTTCTCTGTTGATTCAGGCGGCGCTTCAGGGATACCAAACGTCTCCTCAAGCGAGGAAATATCGCCTCTCACGGCGGTTTTAGGAAGGATGCCATGCTTCTGATTGTAGGCGTCTTGATAAGCTCTTCTCTTTTTTGTCACTGCCATCGCATTTCGAATCGCAGCGGTCTCTTTATCTCCATATAAAATCACTCGTCCACGCACGTTACGAGCCGCCCTTCCACAAGTTTGAATGAGGGCTGTTTCAGAGCGAAGAAACCCTTCTTTGTCTGCATCTAAAATAACCACCAAAGTGACTTCAGGAAGATCCAGACCTTCTCGTAACAAATTGATCCCAACCAGGACATCAAAAGCCCCGAGCCTTAAAGATTTGATGATTTGCATCCTTTCTAAAGTGTCTATATCTGAGTGCAAATATTTTGCCTTTACGCCAATCTCGTTGAGGTATTTAGAAAGATCTTCTGCCAATTTTTTGGTCAAAGTCGTCACAAGAATCCTCCCCCCTTGCTCTGACTCTTTACGAATTTCTTCCAAAGAATCATCGACCTGACCTTGAGCCGGCCGCAGCTCCATTTCTGGATCGAGAAGGCCTGTAGGTCGGATCACCTGCTGAACTACATCTCCTGCTGCCTCTTCTATTTCCCAACGACCAGGGGTAGCAGATACGTAAATGACCTGATGGAGCTTTTCATAGGTCTCTTCAAATTTAAGCGGACGATTATCATAGGCTGAAGGGAGGCGGAAACCAAATTCAACAAGCGCCTGTTTCCTAGCACGATCCCCGTTATACATGGCATGAAGCTGGGGTAATGTCTGGTGCGATTCATCTATGAAAAAAAGAAAATCTTTGGGGAAATAATCGATTAAACACGCAGAAGGCTCTCCAGGTTTTCTTCGGCTAAAATGCCTGGAATAGTTTTCTACCCCCTTACAGTATCCAATTTCTCGGATCATCTCTAGATCATACTGCGTTCTCTCACGAATTCTTTGGGCTTCTATCAGTCTATTTTCCTTTTGGAAAAACTCTAAGCGCTCTTGTAACTCCTCTCGAATCGCTTGTATCGCTTCCCATCGGACACTTTCAGGCGTGACATAGTGAGATCCCGGAAATATCGTTACCTTTTCCAGTCTTTGACGAACCTTTCCCGTCAAAGGATCTATTTCACTCATCCTCTCAATTTCGTCTCCAAAAAACTCCACGCGATAGGCTAAATCATCTTCATAAGCTGGCACAATTTCTAATACATCGCCTCGCGCTCGAAAGGTCCCCCGGCTTACATCGTAATCACTTCTTTCGTAATGGAGTTCCACTAGGTGCAGGAGCACATCATCTCTTCTCACTTCTTTCCCTACTTCGAGTTTCAGAAGCATCTCTCGATAATATTCGGGGGACCCTAAACCGTAAATACAGGAAACTGAAGAAACAATGATGACATCTGGACGTTCGATTAAAGAGCGCGTTGCACTGAGACGCATTTTTTCAATTCGGTCATTGATGGCAAGATCTTTTTCAATATAGGTATCTGTACGCGCGATATAGGCTTCAGGTTGGTAATAATCGTAATAAGAGACAAAATATTCGACAGCATTGTTGGGGAAAAACCCTTTAAATTCTTGGTAGAGCTGCGCAGCTAATGTTTTATTATGTGCCAAAATCAGCGCGGGCTTGCTTGCCGCTTGGATGAGATTAGCCATGGTAAACGTTTTTCCAGAGCCCGTGACCCCAAGTAAGACTTGGGCTTTTTTCCGAGCTGCAATCCCCCTGATCAGTTTTTCAATAGCCTGAGGCTGATCGCCCATAGGCCTAAAAGTAGATTTTAAATCAAACATCCAAGACCTACCCAAAAAACAGTTTGAAAAGCTCGCACCCAATAACAAGGAGCGCGAAAAAAAATCCGATGATGAGGGAGGGCTTTCCTCCCGACACGTGATAGTGGGAGGCATGGCGATCGGTATAACGTCCGACCCACGCCATGCAAATCGGCAAAATTCCAAAAAGAATCATCGCACAAACGCCACCGGCAAAACTCAAGGCTGAGAAAAAAATGGTTGGATTGTAAAGGGCGAGCGCTAGAGGGGGAAGAAGCGCAAGCGAAGCTAGCCACCACACATTCGACCGTTTGGGTTGAAGCTTAAACCCATCTGCAAGAAAATGGGTCAGCGTCAACCCCTGTGCGAGAAATGAAGTGACAATGGCGAAAAAAGCAAATCCTTGTGCAAACTGGCTAATTCCAGTGGAGCCCAGCATCGATCGGAGAGGAATCGTAGCCTCCTCTCCCCTTAAATAACTATTGTGAATTTCCGCTGGAGCCACTACGCCAAGAACTAACATCGACCAGATGAGATAGACGAAAAGGGTGATCAGGCTCCCCCCAATAATGCTTGCCCTCACGCGTTTCAAATCGCCTTTCATATAGGCCGTTAAACTGGGAATCATATTTTGAAATCCAAAAGAGACGACTAAGACGGGAAGAGATAAAAGAGTGTATTGAGGCATTGAGTAGGCTAAAAGCCCAGGATCAATGCGCGATAAGCCCAGTCCTATCATACCGAGATAGGTGGCAATCAAACCAATCATCAAAAAGCGGTTCACAAGATCCACTGTCCTTGTACCAAGATATACTATGACCCCAAATAGGAAGGTAAAAAACATGGAGGCAACCCAAGGGGGAACGGCTACTTCAAGGAACGACTCGAGGATGGCGGCAAAAACTTTGCCGCTTGCAGCAGTATAGGCAACGAGAAGGGAGTAAAAGAGAAAAAGATAAGAGAGCCACGCAAGGATGCGCCCACTTCTTCCCAAAGACTCTTGAGTCATGGAAATGAGGTTGACTTGCTGCTTGAACCAACCATTCACTTCAATGAGAAGAAGCCCTGTAAAGGTCATAAATGACCAAGCGACGACCATGACGATTAAAGAGGGATAAAACCCTGCAAGGCCTGTCAGAATGGGAAGAGCCAGCATGCCCGCACCAACACAGCTGCCGGCGACTAACAACATGCCCCCTAAAACACTACCTTGTTTGTAATTCACGTCCGAGCTTTTTGTTTTTCTTCTTGGCGGATTTCAGCTCCTAACCTGCCGAGCTCATATCCTTCGAAGTCAACAAATCTAAAGAAGCGCTCAAAAGAAGGCAAGGCGACACTCACTTGGCGAGCCATTTCTTGAGCAATAAGACGATACGTCGGGTGGCCCGCTGCTTGAGAACGGAGTTCAGTAAGCCACTGAAGAGAACGCAAGTTAGCGTGGAAATACCAATGGACGTTGTAGGCCATAGGAACTACATATTGCGCTTCTTCTGGAAGCTCCCGAGCGATCGTATCGTAAGCAACTTTTGCCTGTTCCATCGCGTCTCTATACTCCTTTTCCATATCCGTTCCGATCATTTCAGGCGGCGTATAGTACCCGAAATGACAAGAAAGAAGCTGCCTTTCTTGCGTGAGCATGCGATGCCGATGAAGGTCTCGATAGACTCCAAAGTCGGCAAGAATTTCAAAAGTGAAGCTTGCATGCTCTAACGCTCTAGGAGATTTGTGTCTTCGGTTATCCCTCGGGGAACAGGCGATTTCCAAAAGGCGGTTTAGATCCTCTTCTGGAAGCTTGCGGCAATATTCTTGTAGCTCATAAAGTCCTCCCGAAGTCACCGCAAAAAGAAGGGCTCCAGCCACTTTTGCCGGACCGTCCTTGTCAAAATCAATAAGCTTGACCCCCGCTTTTGTAAACGACTCTACTTCAGAAACATGAAGCTCGGCGAACTGATGCAAATCACTTTGCATCGTTTCCGTAAATTGGGCAAATGCTTGATAGTGCTTATGGTTCGGATCTGACCTGCGCACAAAAGAAGGGATCACTTTAGCTAGTTCTTGATGCGATTTTTTTCCGATCTCTTGCATTTCCGCAAGATTGTGAGCGTTCAGCTTCTGCAACAGTGTCTCGAAAAAGCGACCATTCCCATAGACACCCATATTGGTCATGGAGCTAGCTGGAAGAAGCCCCCTTAGGCAATCGAGAACCTTAGCCCTTAGCGCTGCCGTGTAAGCGGCTTTAGAAATGTTAGGATCTTTGGGGAACCCCTGTTCCATGAGAGTGGTTAAAGGCGGGATGAGCTTGCTATAGGCCTCAAATAGATGATTGCACGTATCGAGATAAAGTTCCCGATAAGCGGAAGTCATGAGTACAGGTTCTTGGTAAAAGAGATACTGCCCATTGACTTTTTGATCGAAATAGATATAGCGGGTGGACTTTTCTAAAGGCGAGCCGCCAATCCGTCCGTCCTCAATCGCCTTAGCCGCCAACATCGAGACATTTTCAATGGCAAGATGCGCGCCGCCAAGCTCCCCAATCGAATCATCTCCATAGCCGTCTAGAATTCGATCATAAAAATTTTGCGCTTTTTGAATAGCGACCATTTGCGCATTATTTTCCGCTCCGATCTTGCCGACAATGGAAACAAAAGCTGTATCTTCGTTGAGAATAAATTCTTTCAAAAGAAGGGCTCTTAACCCAAGAGTAGAGCGGGAATACCGAGAAAAAAGAGCTCCTTTGATCACTTCAGGCAGGTTTCTTAAAACAAAGATATTACTTGAAACGCTTGTAACGAAATGCCCGAGAATCTTAACTTGATCTTCAGTGAATTCTTCTTCCAGCATTGAACCTCCAAAAAATGAGTGACGAAAATTTCCCAAAGAACAGCTTGCCAGATTATCGTTGTCGGATCAAGGTCTGTTTTGCTAAGCTCGGTTCGAGCTGAACTCCAACAAGCTATGTACTTTTTTTTTCTATCCCTGACTCTTGCTCTTTTTTCTTCAGAGATAGAGCTTTTCTGCGACTACGACTCGGAGGCCAAAGGGCAACAGAACTTTCCTCTTCTCGAAGGCGTACGCAATGAGGAGATCCCGATGCCTTGTCTTCTTCGAAGAAGGCTGTTAGAAAATGGGCATGACCTAAGAAGTTGGGAAATAGAAAAATACCGCCCTTGGCTTCTCACCTTTGAATGGATCAGAAGTTTTTCAGATCTGAAACATTGGTGCGGAATAGGGCTTCCGAGAAAAAGCCCTCTTCCCGCAACTACCCGATACTGGATGTTTTGGAATCTGGGCCCAACAGTCAGTACATTAGACTTTTCAAAAGTGCCTAAAGAGCATTTGATCCTCGTGATGTGGGAACCCCCCACAGTGCAAGAAGTTCTCTACAAGCCTAAAATCCACTCCTATTTTGGTAAAATTTTTACTTGGGATGATGACTTAGTCGATAATAAAAAATATTTTAAAATCCACTACCCTGCGCTTAAACCGTTGATCCCCAACTTGCCTTCCTTTGATGAGAAAAAATTTTGCACAATGATTTGCCGGCGCTTAACAAGCCACCATCCCAAAGAGCTATACTCCAAAAGAAAAAAAATGATCCAGTTCTTTGAAACAAAACCTGATGGCGAATTTGATCTCTATGGACATTGGTGGAAAGCGACAAAATATAAAAATTACAAAGGATCTATCCAAGACAAGTTGGAGACGTTGAAACACTATAAGTTTTGCATCTGTTATGAAAATATGCGGGATGTCAAAGGGTATATTACAGAAAAAATTTTTGACTGCTTTGCTGCAGGCGTTGTTCCCGTTTATTGGGGAGCGAGCAATGTGACAGACTTCATCCCAGAAAAATGTTTCATCGATCGGAGAAAATTTTGCGATGAAGAGGAGCTTTACTGTTTTCTCAAAAAGATCCCCAAAGAGGACTACCAAACCTACTTGGACGCAGCTCAAAAGTTCTTACAAAGCGACTCAGCTAAAGTGTTTACAAGTGAAGCTTTTATCCATGTGATCCTACCTCATCTTGTATATCTGAAATGATTTTTGAATCCCTTTCTCAACTCAGGAAGATACTGCAAAATAAGGGTATCGGTTACCTGATCCAGCGAGTCTAAAAGAAGTGGGTGGGTTTCTTTAGAGATTTTTCTTTTCGACTGGCAGCACTCGGCTGTTCTAGTCCAATAATGGTTCAGCTGTACTAACTGGGGTTTAAAAGTCGTACAGCCAAAGCCTGGCTTTAGCTTATCTGCTATGTGAATTAGGCAAAATTCTATCGCTTCTGGGCGGTGGATACTTTTCACAGTTTTATTGCACTCTGCATTGTCCTTTGAACGCCTGAGCATTTTTTCTGTGAGAAGCTCGTTCCCTTCTAGCTTCTGAACACCTGACGTTCCAAACATGCGCCAAGGAATAGAAACAGTGCCTTTTTTTTTCTTTTCCGCTTGCTCTAAAAGTTTGTGAAACGCTCTAGCCCCTTGTGCAGGAACAATGAATTCATCCACGTCAATCATCGCAACCCATTTAGCCACCCCCAAGGCTTTCTTTTTTAAACAGTCATTGTAAGCACCTAGCTGAGCGGCGTTCCAGGGCGCATCCATAAAAGCACCGTAGGCTAAATGTTCCGGGGTTTTAGAATCCCAATCCAACAGTTCGACGAGACCTTTTTTGATAAAAGGCTCCAACACTTCTGCAAAATGGTCAGAACTTTCATTGTTATACAGATAAAAATGTTCCACGCCGAGAATGTTGTGGTGATACACAATCCACTCCTTGAGCCAAGGAGCCTCATTTTTAAAAATTGCACAAATGGCCAGCTTATACGAATGCGTTGGCGTTTTGGAACAACCAATCAAAAAAATAAAAAGAAAAAAGAGCCGCCTTCCCATTCCTTCATTGCTTTGATTGACAGGAATGCCGATTCTATCACAATCTCTTCTTGAATTTCAATAGCACCTCAGTTTGTACATTTTTTGGGAATAAAGAGTGAAAAATGACGCAAATCCTTCAAAACAAATTCCACCTTCCCTTACGAATGCGGCGCAACCGCAAGTCTGAAGCGATTAGAAATCTGGTTCGGGAGACAAAACTTTCCGTCCATGATTTGGTTGCACCGATTTTCATGATCGATGGCATACAAAAAAAAGAGCTCATTCCAAGCATGCCTACGATTGAAAGATTGTCCATCGACCTTGCCATTCAAGAGGCCAAGGAATACCAAAACTTAGGAGTGCAATCCATCGCCCTTTTCCCTGTGATAGCTCCCCACTTAAAAAGCGATGCGGCAGAGGAAGCTTGGAATGAGGATGGGCTGCTTTTTCGGGCAATTTCTGAAATAAAACTCGCCGTCCCTGATCTTTGTCTCATCTCCGACGTTGCTCTGGACCCTTTTACCTCGCACGGACATGATGGCCTGGTTGACAAAACGGGGGAAATTCTCAATGATGAAACGATGGATTGTCTTATAAAAATGGCTCTCATGCAAGCAAGAGCTGGAGTCGATATCGTCGCGCCGAGCGATATGATGGATGGACGCATAGGAGCGATTCGAAAAGCTCTCGATGAAGAGGGATTTATACAGGTCAGTATCTTGGCGTATAGTGCAAAATACGCATCTTCTCTTTATAGACCTTTTAGAGACGCCGTGACGTCGCGATTGCAATTTGGCAATAAAAAGACTTATCAGATGGACCCGGCGAATCATAGAGAGGCCCTTTTGGAGGCAATTCTTGATGAAGAAGAGGGCGCCGACATCCTCATGGTCAAGCCTGCAAGCTTGTACTTAGACATTATAACCAAGCTGAGGGAGGCAACAAGGCGCCCCATCGCCGCCTACCACGTCAGCGGAGAATTTTCGATGGTCATGGCTGCCCACCAGGCAGGCTGGCTGAATGCCCCTGAAGTCTTTTACGAAACCCTTCTGGGCATCAAAAGAGCGGGCGCCGATATGATTTTCACCTACGCTATTAAGTGGATTTTACAGTTCCTTAGTAAAACGTAGGCCGATCATTATAGCGATCCCAGAAAAGAGTCGGGTACAGCGTTCTTCCCGTTGCGCTGATCGCGCCGCAATCCCGAAGCCACGCACTCATGGCATACCCAATCCGTGTCCGACTAGATTTATTTAAGAAAAGATCGAAGGGGACTGAGATGGAAAACCCCTTGTCATAATAACGATCTCCATTGACATGATCTGCTGCATTGGTCAAGGTGTACCAAAGCCCGACACGCAGCCCACTTGCAAAGGTTCTTCCCCCTTCCACGCGAATTCCCTTATCCCTAGCGAGGAACTGTCCTACCTTAATGTTAAAATCGAGATTGAGAGGCTTGAGTTGATAATGGAAGTTCACAAAATATTGCAGGCCTGTATAGGGAAAAAACACAAAGCCATCGTCTGTATACTGGCGCGCTTTTCTCTCAAAGCCGATGCCGTAGTAGCTTCTCTTCAAAAGGGTGGCGATCTCAAAACCCACGGCCCAATTCGTTCTGACTGGATAATAGAGCGTCTCAAGGGCAGCTCCTGCGTAAGCCTGTTCGAAGTACCCAAAAGCCAATCGGCTAAACCAGCCCAGCCCGAGATTCCAACTCTTTTGCAAAAAAGCTTGCGTTAAGTGAATCGAGTTTGACTGGCTATAAAGAATGGAGTCGGTGCGTACATTGATGATCCGAGAAGGGTTTAGAATATCTTGGCTCATTAGGTGGACAGTACTCGACTTAGCGGTATAGGCTCCGGTGATATTGTAATAGATTTGATCCAAGAGATATCCTTCTTGATTTAAGAGAAACCCCACTTCATATTTAAACTTACCCCTACTAGATCCGAGATAGGATTGAAACCAAGGACGGAACGTGAATACCCACATCGGTTTTTTTCTCTGATACAACTGAGCCGCGTCGTAGTCATTCGGCGTTTTAGACACTTCTTCAGGAGGTGCAATCACTAAAAACTCATCCGCTCCCAAACGTCCTGAAGCAAAACGCCTTAAATCTTCCAGCCTAAAGCGATACTCTTGCACAGGAATACCGTCCGATTCTGTAACTACCGTGATCCTTGCAATATTTGACGGCGCTAAATGAGCGAGGACGTACTCAATACGCTCTCTTACTTTTTCTTCTTCTCGGTAACGCAAGTTGACAACTTTCAGCCAAAGCTGATCCTTCCCGCCCTCTTCTGGGATGAGATAGAGCCTATAAAGATCAAAGCCCTGCTCTTGAAACGCATAAGCTAAATCACAGGCGAGCTCTTGACGTGAACGAATGGGTCCAATAGGCTGGGTGTCGGTAGGAAACGAGTAGGGAGCTGGATCATAGATTTTTGGGATGAACCCTCGTGTATTCCCAAGATCGTAAGAAAGAGCTAAGCTTCCTGCGAGTTGATTTCCCCTAAGAGTCGAGCCAGAAAATCGGAACAAATTCCAAAGGGTGTACTGAGCTCCTACGTTGATTCGGCTGTCGACTTTGCGCCCACCAGGATGTTCATGAACGTGGCGCTTATAGTCATTCGCGTCATACTCGGCCACCAGAGTCAATGCTTGAAGGAAAGTATTGTATTTTCGAAAGGGCGTCCAGGCAAGCCCTCCATAAAACCCCTTCATTCTTCCCGTTCCCCATCCAAGTGTCGCTTCTAGGTCATAGGTTAAAAACTCTTGAGTGGCTACAGCATAAAAAGATCTAAATCTCTGGCTGCCCAAAAAATCATTCCAGCCAATGGCAAAATCGGGCATGAAAGGAAAGCCATCCTCCTTTCTCAAAAAAATCAACTTGATGTTGGCTGCCCTATCTGCCGAATCTCCAAACCCCATATGTCCAAAAACAGGATCCATTACCCCATTGAAAACCCAATAGTTGCCCACCGTCTCCAAATGGTTAAAGAATTGAAAGGCCTGGCTCCAAATATGATAAGGAGGCACATAAGAAAATCCCAAGCCGAAGAGCCCTGCATCGAAGGTGCGCGCGGAAGGCATAGTGAAATACCCCCCTTGCGTTTGGTAGTTGATCACAAGCGGGAGGTGGTCCTTGATTTCGTCATCGATTTTTTTGACTATTTCCAAATCGGAAAAAAGTTGTCTTGTGGGGCAATCCCCAAAAGCGCGCAACGCAAAAGAAAAAAAAAGAATCCATCTGATGAGGCAAAACGCAAAATTATTGTTCATTGGGCGCCTTCCAAGTGGAACGAGTATACCCTTCTTGTAAAATTTCTTAAGCTGGATTCTGCATCTCTCGGTAAATAACTCACCTTACGCACACAGGAGGCCTTATGGGCGTAAGGTGAGTAAATAAGAGGGAATTGAAGATTATTTGTGTACTTTCTATACTGACTTCCCTAAAATTTTAAAGAAAAAGAGCACATGGCATATTTAAAAGATTTTCGCGAACGCATTCAAAATAACGATTACCCCGGATTTTTAAAAATCTGGGAAGAATACTGCTACGGTGATCAGCCTGACGGTTTAGAGATGGTCGCTGTATTAGAGAGCGTAAAAGATTCCGATCTAGCGTACCATTTTGGAAAGCATGTTGAGCGAATTCTCCCTCTCTGGAGGGAGCTACAAGATATAAAGCTTGCCCATGACGTGTTAAGATTGGTTTTTGATTTGCAAACGACAAATAGCGAAGAACTGGCCGATCTTGCAACGGAGCATCTCAAGGCAAAATATGAAAATGACCCCCTTCTTTTTGAAAAGCTCCGCCTTGTAGGTCTGAGAAATCGGGAGACTTTTCAATCAGCTATCCGAAATTTTGAACTCCTTTCTCACATGAAGCCCAAAAATTTTGTCTTCCACACAGGGGGTTGGGGAACAGGGGAAATTACGGAAGTCTCTCTTGTTCGAGAAGAGCTAACCCTAGAGTTTGAATTTGTTATTGGCCCCAAACAGTTTTCTTTTGAAAAGGCCTTTAAAGTGCTCACTCCTCTTGGCTCAGAGCACTTTTTTGCCAAAAGATTTGGCAATCCCGACCTGCTTGAAAAAGAGGCGAGAGAGAACTCCAATGAAGTCATTCGGATGCTGCTAAAGGATCTGGGACCAAAGACCGCCTTTGAAATCAAAGAAGAGCTCTGTGATTTAGTCGTTCCAGCAGAAGACTGGAATCGCTGGTGGCAAACAACTCGTTCAAAACTTAAAAAAGACACAAAAATTGAATGCCCGAAAGAATTAAAACTTCCATTCAAACTCCTGGAAAAAGAAGTCCCCCATGAAGTCGCGCTTCACAAAGCTTTAGAGACTAAACCAAACGTCGATGCAACTATCCAAATGATCTATACATTCCTTCGCGATTTTCCAGAAACATTGAAAGACGTTGAATTTAAGGCCTCTTTGGAAGCACGTTTTAACCATCTTCTTCAAGAAGAACCCCTTGGAGACCACCAAAAACTTCAAGTCTTTTTCCTCTTAGAAGACTTGCGCTCTCCCAACATAGAAAAACAAATTCAGTCCTTGATGCAGGCGGTGCACAATACTCCTGAAATCATCCGCAAGATCAACCTGATCGGATTTCAAAAACGGGCCCTTTCCTTCATTCGATCACTAAAAAAAGACTGGCTCGACATCTTTCTTGACCTCTTTTTTACCGTAGACTCCAATCTTTTAAGAGATTTCCTCTTGATAGAACTCTTGCCTTCTGAAGAACTGTTGAAAAAAAAACTCAGTACTCTTTTAATTCATCCCCTCTCCTTTCCCGAAGTATTCCTGTGGTACTTTCAGAAAATTATCGAAAAAAAATCCACTCTACCCTTTGCCACCCCTGATGGGAAAAATCGCTTTTTCGAAGGGCTTTTCATCCTATTAGACTTTTTGGAAAAAAAACCGCAGCATAGAGACCTTACAAAAAAAATCATTTCTCTAATCACTGCAGATCGCTACAAACTAGTTCGCGACATCCTATCGCATTCCAGTGTTCAGGAAGTAAAAGAGTATCTACTATTATCGACTAAGTGCTCCTCTCTGACAGATCACGATATCAAAATCCTGCACTCTCTTGGAGCAGTAGCCCACCCGTCGATCGGGAAAATGCGCAAAGACAAAGAGACCTCTTCTTCTGAAGAGCTCATCTGGTCAACACAGGAAGGATTCCAAAAAACACAAGCACGCATACAAGAAATTGCTACTATAGAAACAGTGAGTAATGCAAAAGAGATCGAGGTGGCAAGAGCACATGGAGATTTAAGGGAAAACGCCGAATTTAAAGCAGCCTTAGAAAAGCGAGAACGACTACAATCTGAACTCAAATTTCTCTCCGATCAAATCCATAGAGCAAGAATTCTCACTCCAAATGATGTGATCATAGATGAAGTCAATGTCGGATGCGTGGTTCGATGCACGGACTCCAAAGGAGAACATCTACGCTACACCCTACTAGGCCCCTGGGATGCAGATCCAGAAAATCGGATCCTGTCTTTCCAGTCCAAATTTGCCCAAGCCATGAAAGGAAAAACAGTGGGAGCAAGTTTTGACTTCCAGGGAGAGCGGTTTACCATTACCGATATTAATAATTACTTTGATCAAAAACAATAGATCGATTACGCTGAGCCGCATTGGAAGTTGTCATGTCATCCCCTCCGCACTCTCCTATGTCCATTGAGATAGTCATTGCAAGTAAAAATGGCCATAAAGTCAGAGAGCTCCGAGAAATTCTCAAAATAGTTCCCCATTTGGATGTGCTTGGCCTTTGCGATTTTCCCGACTATCAGCCCCCAGAAGAAACAGGGGCGAACTTCGAAGAAAATGCCCAAATCAAAGCGGAACACGCGGCAAAAAGCCTGCAGCGCTGGGTAATTGCCGATGATTCAGGCATTGTTGTGCCAGCTTTAGGCGGTGCTCCTGGCGTCCTGTCTTCTCGTTACGCAGGTAATAACGCGACTGATTTTGAGAATCGGAAAAAACTGCTCGAAGACATGAAACATCTCATGGATGACGATAGGCAGGCTTTTTTCGAGTGTTGTATCGTTCTAGCCGCCCCTTCTGGCATGAAAAAATGTGTAAAAGGGACCTGTGAAGGAACCCTTGCCATGAAAGATAGAGGCGGTGGCGGCTTTGGCTATGATCCTCTTTTTATCAAACATGGCTACAATAAGACATTTGCCGAACTGGGCGAATCGGTAAAAAACCGGATTTCTCATCGACGAAAGGCAATTGACAAAATTCTCTTTTCTCTTGAATCATTCCTCCGCAACACACCTGAAAACAATTAAAAAAATTTGTATTTTATTATTGATGGCTACAATCTGATCTTCAGCTTGATGGAATCGAAAAAGAGCCTACAAGCTTTGAGACAGGAGATCATTGCCTATCTGCAAAAGGAATTTGCCAAAAAAAAAATCAAAGGAACCTTGGTCTTCGATGGAGCTCACCGAAGAGATGAAGAAAGCGGTCTTTCTTATCCGAACCCCTTAACCGTTGCCTACGCGCCTAAAGGACAAAGCGCGGATGAGTATATTGTGGAAAGGCTAGAGCTTTCTAAAAACCGGAAAATCATCACAGTAATCACCAATGATCGGGGATTAGCCCTCCATGCAAAAAGCCTCGGTGCAAAAGTACAAGCAAATAGCAGCTTTATCTGTTGGCTAAAGAAAAAAAAATCTTCTAAAACAATCAAAGAACCGCAAGACTCTCCACAAAATATCGACAGGCTAGAGAACATCTTTAAACGACGATTCGAAGAAAGTTAACCCAAGTCCATTGGTGCAGCAAATAACGATTCAGAAATCGGCTCTGCCGGCTCCCAGGAGAAGGCTTCGAGGTAAGCAAATACTTCTGAGCTGGATTCTGCTCGATTGATCTGCATGCGCAGCTCTTTAACATTCGTTAATCGTTTTAAATACCAGCAGCCAACCCTTCGCATATCAAGAAGAGCCTGCCTTTCTGGCCGGTAATCAAGGATATGGCCAAAATGTTCGTAAAGAGCCGCCTTCAAATCCCCCACACTTCTTTTTAAGGGAGACTCTCCGAGAAGAGCCCTTTGAACATCTTCTGCAATCCAAGGCTGCCCCATCGTTCCCCTCGCAATTAAAACCGCATCGCACCCAGTATAAGAAAACATGCGAAGCGCGGATTCTGCATCAAATAGATCGCCATTCCCAATCACTTGGATATCCTTAGCAACCTCTTTGCACTCCTTAATATAGTCCCAATTTGCGTTACCTTTATAGGCTTGCTGCCTAGTCCTTCCGTGAATAGCGATGGCTTTTGCCCCAGCTTCTTCTGCAATCTTTGTGATTTGTCTTGTCACAATATGTTGATCATCCCATCCCGCCCGTATTTTAATAGTCACAGGGATTTTGACAGCCCCGACGATCGCTGCTAACACTTCTCCTATGAGTTCTGGTGTTTTGAGCATTCCAGAACCGCTACCATCCTTAGTAACCTTGTCGACAGGACAACCACAATTGAGATCGATCACATCAAATCCGAGCCCCTCAACCATTCTAGCAGCCTCTGCGGCTATTTGCGGTTTCGAACCGCACAGCTGAGCCCCTATGGGGTGCATACCCAACTCATAATCAAGCATCCGAAATGTATGGGGATCGTTCCGAACAAGAGCGTCAATTTTCACCATCTCACAATAGACAATTCCTGGTAAGTACTTGCAACTCATTTTCCGAAATGGCAAGTCAGAGCAACCGGCAAGAGGAGCATAAAGCACTTTGTTGCGAAACATCATGTCAACAACCCTAAGAGCATCATTTCCATGAGGCGCAAGGTAAAAAATGCCAAAATCGGGCTAATGTCTAACACTCCTCCCAGCGGCGGCAAAATTCTACGAAAAAGATTTAGGTAGGGATCTGTGTAAAACGCAACAAAGCGCATGAGATGGTGGCCTTGCCAAGCGGGAAACCAGGAGCTAATCACCCTTACAAAAAGAAAAATTGTATAGGTAGTAAAAAGAATATTGATCACGTAAGCAACTGTCATGGCTCTACATATTAAAGGATATTTCCTATTTTCGTCATGTCCTGGTAGTATGGTTTCCTCATGCAGGTTATAGGGGTCCATTTAGATTTTCCTCTTTTGCGCCTCTCTTTCATTTCAAAAAGAGGCAAAGAGAGCCGTTTGCTTGGAACACTAGCCATTTCTTTAGAGACAAATGACGATAGAAATCAAAAAACTACGCCCCAAGAAGCGATCAAAAATTTTTTCAAGGGCTTTTCAGGGAAAATAGCAAGCGGCCTTTTATTAAAAGATTTTTTCCTTCGGTCCATCCCGATTTCGAAGCTTTCCTCCAAGCACATTGAAGAGACGATTCGATTCCAATCTGAAGCAACCAGCCACTTCAAACCAGAAGAGATCCTCTCCGTTCCCTTTTTTTCAGTAAACGCCCCTCAGGCCCTACTCTATACGGTTCTTCGTGAACGTCTCAAAACCCATCTGCTAGATTTGGCTTCGCTTCAGATCGACCCAGACTCTTTGAGCACCATCTCCAATGCACTGGTTCATTTTATCCTCTGGAAATTTCCCTCCCTACAAGAGGCCTTCATCATCGATTTGGGCTCTAATGAAATTTCTTGCGTCTTTTTAGAGAAGGGGAAATTAAAAAAATCCCATGCTGTTTCCGGCGGGGTTCTCTCCCTTCTTCAAGCCCTTTTAGAAGATCGAAAAAAAATTCTTTTGAAAAAAGAAATTGAAAGTGCTGCAAAACAAGTGGATCTTCTCCTTCTAAAACCCATCCTCACTCCGAATCTCGCTTCTCTTCTTAAAGCGACTCGTTTAACAATAGAACAACTCTTTTACTCTTGTACCCGCGGCGTTCCGGTTCCCGTTATTTTCACCGGTTTCTCAGACACTTTTTTGCACTTAAGAGAATACTTAATGGATTTTTCTTTAGAGCATCCGCTCTCCATCGAGGAGCAGCACTTCGCCGTTGCGACAGGCCTTGCCATCGAACAGACCTCAAAAGAACCTCTACAGCTTCGAAAAGAGGAATTTTTTCCTAAAAAAAATTGGGTCAGAATGGGCATTTACTCGCTCATTTTATGCTCCCTTTCCCTTTTCTTAAGTACTGGCCTAATGATTTGGGGGCAAAAGAAAAAAAAGCTCCTGACTCAAGAGATCTACTACGCGCGGCCGGAAACAAGGGACAAGCAAATAGATACGTGGATCGCTGCCATTGAAGAAAATAGCAAGGAATTTCCTTACATTTTACAAGCTCCCCGCGCGACTGTTTTTCTCGACTGGCTCTCAAAACATCCGCTGCTTCAGGAGTTGAAAGCGGAACAAGATCCCATTGACATTCGATCCATCCGATATCTACTGGAAAGCTATCCCAAAACCAATGCTCCAAAGGAGCCATTTTTAGCCAAGGTAGAGCTCGAATTTAACTTCCAGAACGCCCTGAATGCAAGGCGCTTTCACGATGCACTTCAAGCGGGAGATAAAAAGATCGATACAAGCCGGGAGATTTCTTGGGAAGTAGACCATGACTGCTATAGAACAAGTTTTTATCTAAACAATGAGAGGCCTCATGTTCCTTGAAAAGTGTGGAAAATTCTTTTTTCTCTACATGCACCCCCGCTTTTTCTTCCTATTGCTCCTCCTCCCTCTTTTAGGTGCGAGCCTATTTCTATTTTCTGCAAGAACAAAATGGCAAGATTTACAAAGCCGTTTTGAAAGCGCTTTGAGAAAAGAAAAACTCGCACTAGATCGAAAGGCTGCAAAGGAGGCTTTTTTAGCGCGCTATTCCCATGCTGATCCTTACTTTTTATACCGGGAAATTGAATCTTTCGCCCTTTTAGAAAGGGAAAAGCAGCAACTGCAAACCCTGCAATGCAACCCCGCCTATCCACAGTCGCCTAAAATTCTTGAGCGCCTCAAGTACATCCAAGAAAATCGCCTGGTTTTCAGCGAAGAGAAAAATTCGAACGAACCCCACATGAAAGAAACAGAAGAAAGACAACGCTTTGCAGTGGAAATGGACGAATATGATCTAAAACAACTCCTCTCTATCATTGAAGATATCGATCCAGATCCCATGGAGAAAAGACCGCAAATTCTCGTTAAGGAATGCAAGTTAAACAAGACAAACACTTCCCTTGAAAAGGAAGTCTTTACCGTAAAAATGGACTTATTAAAGCGAGAATTTAATCAATGAAACATGTATTTTTTTTCAGCTTTCTACTCTTAGCTGGGTGCTACCAGGCAAGTATCCAGGAGTCCTTGTCGCTCATTCAAATTCAAGACAGAAATGGTCTTACGGAAACGATCAGCAACCCAGAAAGACTCGCCTCTCATAAAACCACAAATTTTTTAGCTGCCCAGCCCTACAAAAAAGTCCTTCGAGTTTATAAAAGTGAAAAGAACAATTCCTCCATCATAACGACCTATTATCCCAATGGCACGCTCAAGCAGTATCTCGAAGCAAAAAAAATGCGCGCGCATGGGGCTTATCGAGAGTGGTTCCCAAATGGCGTGCAGAAAGTCGAAGCGACAGTCATTGGTGGTACAGCTGATTTAATAGACGGCTCCCAGGATGATTGGCTTTTTGATGGCAACAATTTGGTCTGGGACGACAAAGGCAACCTGACAGCGAATATTGTCTATTACAAAGGGGCTCTTCAGGGAACCAGTACTTATTATTTTCCGTCTGGAAACATCCAAAGAGAATTGAATTACGATAAAAACCAACTCCATGGCCTCTGCTTCGAGTACACAAACGAAGGGAATCTCAAGGGTAAATTCACTTATAAGCAGGGCGTCCAAGAGGGAGAAAGCCTTGGTTTTTTTCAAAATGGTGCACTGCCTGCCTGGATCGAAGAGTACAAAGAGGGCCGTCTATTGGAAGGGATGTACTATGATGTGAATGGAGAGATCGTCGCTACCATTCACAATGGGGGAGGGTTTCAGGCGCGATATGACAACAGTCTTGCGCTTCGAGTGATTGAGCATGAAGTGGGTCTTCCTAAAGGGATGGTCAAGGAATTTACTCCATCTGGCAAAATACTGAGGACTTTCTTTACAAAAGAGGGGTGTAAGAATGGGGAAGAGATCGAATATTACCTCACAAGCCTAGACCGTCCGAAACTCTCTATTCAGTGGAAAGACAACATGATTCATGGCCCCGTAAAGACGTGGTATGACAACGGGCAACTCCAAAGTGAAAGGGAATACTCTTTCAATCAAAAATCTGGGCCTTCTTTGGCCTGGTATCGGAATGGAAATCTCATGTGCTATGAAGAATATGAGAAGGGGCGCCTATGGAAGGGACAATATTACAAGATGCAACAAAATGAACCTATTTCCTGCATCCACAATGGTTCTGGCACTGCAACCCTATTTGATGAGGAAGGCTCATTACTCAGAAAGGTGGTATATCTAAATGGAAGACCTATCGACCCAGAAGACTAGATGGCGTAAACTGCTTCTTGAGAAAAGAAAGAAGATTCCGGAAGAAAGAAGAAGGCAAGCGTCTTCGTTGATTTTGGAAGCGTTAAAAAATAGAGGTGCCCTGCTTTCTTTTTCTCCCATGGGATCTGAAATTGACATCAGCTCCCTGAACGCTCATTTGGCCACAAAGGGACGTCTTTACCTGGTTCCCTATGACCTGAACTCTTTCAACAATGTGCCGTTAGAGAAAATCGACTGGATTTTAGTTCCCGCTTTAGGATTTGATCGAGAAGGATACCGCATTGGTTATGGAAAGGGCTATTATGACCGGTTTCTTGCCAATACTGACACCCCAACCATTGGGGTAGGCTTTCTAGAACAGCTCTCCCAAGAACCCATTCCAAAAGAACCATGGGACATTCCTGTGCAGGAGCTTTTATTAGTTTGATTGGTATTATACCCCACGTTACCCAGCCCTAATTTATGAATTTATTTCTCGCAAATGGTATTACTGGACTTTTTGTAAATGGGAAGCGGGAGCCTTTTTTTCTATTTTTTTCTTAGGCGCACAAAAATGGGTTCCCTTTTCGCAAATCGTCGCTTTGACATAGGCCCCAGGAGACACATTCGTGCAAAGAGAGAAGATCCCCTCGGAAGGGCACTGCCAAGTCACAGTGTAAGGGGTTAACGAAATATTCGGAGTTCCCGGAACCTCATAGTGGGTGTTATACATGTTTGTAATAAAATTTCTCTGTTGGCCGGGTTGAATGGAAAATTGCCCTAAAAAAGAACCGTCGGAAGCTTGCACTACGGCCGTAAGGATCATCGTTGTGTCATTGTGAAGCAAAATCGACCCATCATTAGGACCTCCCTGTACAAGAAAAGGAAGAAGAAAAAGAAAAAAAAATTTCATCATTTTATACCACTATCCGTCAGATTTCGTCAGAAAAATACGCCCAGCGAAAATCCATCTGTCCCATAGAAGAAAGAACGACATCTTCTAAAAGATCGTTCTTTAAATAGTTCATGGAAAAATGGTAAATCGGAATAATGGGCATCTCTTCCATCAATATCTTCTCCGCTTCCCGCAAAAGTTCCTTTCTTTCCTTACTATCTCTACATACGGAAGAGCGGTTTAAAAGATCAATGTATTTAGGATGTTCCCAATTCGTGTTATTCGTACTTGCAGATTGATACTTAAACACCTCAAGAAAATTCATCGGATCATTGAAGTCCGCTACCCAAGATCCCGCAGCTAACTGAAACTCCCGATGAGACACTTTCTGAAAATATACCTTGGGCTCAACAGCTTCGAGCTGAATGGGAATGCCAAGGCCCTCTTGCCATTGGTGCTGAAGTGCTTGGGCAATTGCCGCATTTCGAGCATTGCTGCTGTAACTCACCACAATGGGAGCGAACGTTTCTAGCTCCATCTCCCGCTTCGCCTCTTGTAAAAGTTCGCGACCCCGCTCTATTGAATCATCGCAAAAATACCCCCTTTCTGAAAGTCCCATTTCAGGGGGAACAATGGCTGTTGCCGGCGTTTGCCCTCCCTGTAGAAAATGTTCTGTAATTGCAGAGCGGTTAACGCTCAATGCAAGAGCTTTGCGAAAATTCGCATTGGCAAGAGGATTTTTCCTACCCTGTATCATAGCTACTGTGTTCACTCGAAAAAAGTACGTTGCCGCAAAAGGAGCCATCTTGAGCACTTGACTTTCTTTAAGAAAACAAATCGTTTCTGTAGGGATCAAGGAAAGCGGAGATCCCGCCCAATCGAGCTTGCTTTCTTGAAACATTTGCATTTCTGTATCGGGAGAGAGCATGAGAAGTTCGATCGAACTAATCTTCACATCACTTACTTGCCAATATTTTGGATTCTTCACCATTTCGATTTGATCACCACGCCTCCACGATTGGATCACAAAAGGTCCATTACCAACATGCACTTTAGGGTCATGCTCCCAATCAGTGCGCAACTTCGCCATGTTGGAAGGAACGGGAAGAAAGGAAGACATGGAAACAATCTCGAGAAAATAGGGAAGCGGCGTTTCTAAATCGATGATCAACGTCTGTGCATCAGGTGTACTAATTCCCAACTGATCTAAACTTACTTCTCCCCCTTTTACCTTTTTTGCATTTTTAATCCCGTAAAGCTGATAGGCAACGTCAGATGGAAAGCTGGGGTCTAAAAGAGATTTCCAAGAATCTGCGAAATCAAAAGATGTCACCGGTTCCCCATTTGACCAATAAGAATTGCGTAAAGAAAAAGTATACCGCAGGCCATCGTCAGACCGCTTGACATCTGTTGCTAGTGCTAGCTCCACTGCTCCATCTTTTGCCACTCGGGTTAGCCCCTCAAAAAGCATCCGCATCAGAGTAATCGTATGTAAGTCTCTCGCTTTTCTAGGATCTAGCGTCAAAGGGTCTTGAAAGAGATTGATGCGAAGCACGCGATCTTCTTTTGGAGAAGATGTAGACCCTCCACAAGCTCCTAGAAGTAGCAGAAAAAGCAAAAAACAAACACGGAACACCCAAAACCTCAAACACGATTATTCGCGGAGATTAACATAGTACACAAATTGTGAGAAGAGTGAGGCAAAGTCCCGTCCCAAGAAACGACTTTTGAATCATTCCCGGTATATCAACTCTCTATGGTAGAAAGAAATGTTGGCCATTTTTCTTGCTTTAATTTTCATTTTAAGTTTAACATCACAAATGTATAACTTGAGTCATGGGAAGAACTTGGTTTCTTCCATGGTGGTTCAAATAGCTTTCGCTAAGAATAGCGCTTAGCAAAAGCTAACAACGACAAAACTATTGGTCCAAATAATGGAGAGCAAAATGCTAAACTTACTGACTAAAACGAAGCCATGGATGGTAGCCTCACTACTTGTTGCTACTTCAATCTTTGGTCAAAATGCATGCGCAAAGCCATGCCCACCTAAGCCTTGCCCACCTAAACCTTGTCCGCAGCCTTGCCCACAGCCTTGCCCACCCACTCAAATGTGTGATCAAGATCCATGCTGTCCAGCTTGGCCCACACCTGTGCTCAATGCGGCCTATAACTATCCTGCAAGAATCCAGACCCGATGCCCTTGGGACTTTTTCGCTTATGGAAGCTTCCTCTACTGGCAGCCGATTCAAGAGAATATGGACCTTGCATTTCGCACTGTTGCGAGTGATGATCCTGAAGTTTTTGTGGTTGATGGCTCATACATAAATATGGATTTCTCCTATAAGCCTGGCTTTAAGGTTGGAATCGGCATGGATTTCGCTCACGATAATTGGGATTCCAGCTTAGAGTATACTTGGTTTCATAGTTCACATTCTCAAAGCGCAAGCGTCGGCCTTACTGAGCATTTATTGGCTCTAAGAGGCAATCCAACTACACTGGCTACCGCATGGAACTCCATTAGCCAAAAGTGGCGCTTGAATATGGACTTCCTTGATCTAGATCTAGGGAGAACCTATTACGTTGGCACGAAGCTTACGTTCCGCTCTGCATTCGGTGCAAGAGGAACGTGGATTCGCCAGAGATTGTACTCTTCCTTTGCTAATTCAGTGAACCTAACAGAAGCTTCTGCAACGCAAAAATCCAATGCTTGGGCCGTCGGTCCAAGAGCTAGTTTGAAAACAAACTGGAATATTGGAGAGGGATTTAGAGCCTATGGAAATGGTGCACTAGATATTCTCTACACACGGTACACAAAACTCACCGACAACACTTCTATGGGTTTTGTCAATGCAGCAACGCCTATTGAAGTGACCAATTTTTCTCAGAGCAAGTTAGGCTACTTGAGACCCCATACAGAGCTCGTTCTCGGTATAGGTTGGGGAACTTATTTAGACTGTAATAACTGGTACATGGACTTTTCTGCTGATTATGGCTTCCAAGTGTTCTGGAATCAAAATATGTTCAGACACCTTACTGGCCTAGTAGCAGGTTTAGTTCCGACCGGAGATCTATTTGTTCATGGTCTAACCGCTACATTCAGATTAGACTTCTAATTGATTCCTTAAATTTTCAAAGTGCTAGCGGGCTAGAATTTTCTAGCCCGTTTTTTATTTGTTGCGTTTGGTATAGTTAGCAGCCCCTAACAAGGCTGTATTTTCATTTAAAATCACCCAAACGGGAATCTTTTTTAAAAAATCCTTAAACCTTCCCTTATCGATAAAGGAATCGAAAAAATAGCCTTTTTGAAAATTCTGAATCATATGAGGGGCTATTCCTCCTCCTAAATACAAACCTCCAATAGAAAAAAAATGAAGAGCAGTATCGCCTGCACAGGCTCCATAAATGGAAGAGAACCAATCAACAGCTCGAACACAGGCTGGATCCTTTTCTACTCTGGCCCATTCAGCAATGAGTTGGGGAGGATCCTCTTGCGCCATCAGCGTTTTGAGCTGAGGATTCCCTTTTTCTTCCCCTGTATTCACTAAAAATTCGTATAAATTGTAAAGGCCTGGCCCGGAGAGGACTCGTTCGTAGGAGACATGCCCTCCATATTTTTGCCTCAAATACTCCCAAAGCTTACCTTCTAATGCATGCACTGGCGCAAAGGAGGCGTGTCCTCCTTCGCTTGCAAAGGGGTGATGTTTCTTCCCGTCCCAAACCAAAGCTGCCTCACCCAACCCAGTTCCAGCCGAAAGCAATGCTTTATTTCCTGCTACTTCTTCTCCCTCATGTAAAAGAAAAAGATCCTGCTTTTCTAACACTTCGATTCCGTAAGCATTGGCCTCTAAATCGTTTAATAGATGTACGTAGGGAATAGCAAGCTCCTGAGCCAAAGAAGATGCTTCCAATATCCAAGGAAGATTCGTAATTTTTGCCTTTCCTCCATAGACAGGCCCTGCAACGCCAAAGCATGCCTTTGAGACTTTTTTCGTTCCTAAAAACTCTTTGACAATATCTTTTAAACTCGAGTATCGATGGCTAGGAAAGCTTTTTTTTTCTCCCACTATTTTGCCCTTTTCGAAAAGAGCTAAACGAGTGTGAGTACCTCCAATATCACCCGCTAAAATCATGCTGCCCCCTTATTCCCGCATTCAACCACAAGAGATCTTTTTTTTCTTCTCTTGAAGATAAGATAAAGAGATTTCATGCTATACTTTGTTCTGTTAGGTTTGGTGAATAGGGACGCTCCGGTTAAAACCATAGCCAGCCACGCTTCATCGAACCTGATAAAGCGCGATATATAGATAAACGAATGCACAAGGAAAGGTCTCTCATGACACAGCAACCTGATTCAGGCAAAAAAAAAGCCCTCGAGCTTGCTATTGCTCACATTCAAAAGCAATATGGCGAGGGAGCCATCATGGCACTCGGCAAACATTCTGCCACTCACGGCCTCAGCGTAATTAAAACAGGTGCTATCGCGCTCGACATTGCACTGGGTATAGGAGGCGTTCCGCGAGGTCGCATTGTAGAAATTTTTGGCCCAGAATCTTCAGGCAAATCCACTTTAGCCACACATATTGTCGCAAACGCGCAAAAAAATGGAGGTCTAGCCGCATATATTGACGCAGAACACGCGCTCGACCCTGCATATGCAACAAAAATAGGGGTAAATATCGATGAATTGATGATTTCTCAGCCAGACAATGGGGAGGAAGCCCTCAATATTGCCGAAATGCTTGCCCGCTCCAATGCTGTGGATGTCATCGTAATCGACTCAGTAGCGGCCCTTGTTCCGAAATCAGAACTAGACGGAGAAATCGGAGATCAATTCATGGGTCTACAAGCACGCATGATGTCTCAAGCTCTTCGCAAACTAACAGCGACCTTAGCTCGCAGCAATACATGTGCGATCTTTATCAACCAAATCAGAGAAAAAATTGGAATCATGTTTGGCAATCCTGAAACGACAACAGGTGGACGCGCTCTAAAGTTCTACGCATCTATCCGAATGGATATTCGAAGAATCGGGGGGATTAAATCCAGTGATAACACCAATGAAATCGGCTCTCGGGTAAAAGTCAAAGTGGTTAAAAATAAATGCGCTCCCCCTTTTCAAACAGCGGAATTCGATGTCCTTTTCAACGAAGGATTCTCCCATAGCGGATCTCTTGTCGATGTGGGAGTAGATTTCGGAGTGATCGAGAAAAAAGGGACCTGGTTTAGCTACGGAAATCTCAGACTTGGACAAGGGCGAGAAGCGGCTAAAGAAGAAGTGCGAAAAAAACCAGAGCTTGCCAAGGAAATAGAAGAGAAAATTTACGAAAAAATCAATAAAAAACCCCAGGAGGTCCCTGCTATTGCCTAGTATCTGCAAGCGCTTTTCGGTTGGCTCCAGATGAGGTCTAATGTACAAAGTCATTCTACAATGCGAGCCCCTTTGGATGAGATATCATGGTTCTTTTATCCATCAGAAATCGAAGCGATCTCCTCTCGGATGTGTAATCCAGAGGCAGAACGTTTCTCTTGCATAATTCAGGTTCTTTCGCTTTTAGAATACTCTTCTAGCCACGAGACAACGGTCTGGAAGAGCCCGTTCCAAAGCCCTAAGTTTTTCAAACAAAGCGAAAAATCTCGTATTTGTCCTTCGAAAAACTGCAACGCAGCATCCGTTCCTAAGACCTTGGCAATATTGGTAGAAACATCTGCCGTCTCATCTAAAAGATCGTCTGCTATTTGAAAGGCCATCCCCAGATGATAAGCGCACCTTTTCACCTCCTCCAATCGGTTCATCTCTCCGCCCCCAAAAAGCCAGCCATAAATAAAGGAAACCTCAAATAGAGTCACCGTTTTTTGATAAATGATCTTTTGGGCCGTTTCAAAGGATGCATCTGGTGGATAAAGGTCGAGAAATTGCCCATTTGTAGCCCCTTTAATGCCCGCGCAGCGAGTTGCCGCCTCCAGACAGGGAATGGCCAAATGAGGCCTATTTTGGGCGTTTCTATAGATTCCACCATACCCCTCTGCGATCAGCGCATAACTGGTGAGAATGGCAATGTCTTCTCCAAATGCGATATGTAAGGAGGGGCGCTTTCTTCTTTCTTGATCATCATCCATACAGGGAAGATCATCCGCAATCAAAGAGGCTGTATGAAAAAATTCCACGCTAAGGGCGGAAGGCATAACGGAAACTCCTTTTCCCAAACTCTCACCGATCATCAACACTAAAATAGGGCGAAACCGCTTGCCTCCGTTCAGAAGTGCGTACTCACAGGCGTCCCGAAGCCGATTCTTTCCGCCCATCTGCTCGATGAATTGCTGTAGTTCGCCTTCTATTTGTTTTCGATAGGCATCAATCCACATAACAACTTCTCCAACATGTTTTTTTGTAAAGTGTGAATGCCTTTTTCGCTGATTTGACTACCTGGAGGAACATATCCTCCAATATTCATCATCGCATAAGAAAAAGAATTTCTGCCAATTAACGTCCCCGGATTAAGCACCGAATTACACCCGATTTGAACATGGTCGCCGACAACAGCCCCGAACTTCCTTAAACCCGTCAACACTCTCTTCCCTTCTATAACAATAGAGACTTCTTCTCGATCTAACCGCAAGTTGGCGCACTTGACTCCTGCACCTAGGTTCGTCCGATTACCCAAAATAGAATCCCCTAAATAGACAAAATGAGTGGCAGCAGCATGATTCAAGAGAATAGAACCCTTGACCTCCGTGCTATGGCCAATATGACAATAATCGCCCATAACAACGTCACCCCGAATGTAAGCCCCGTGACGGATCACGCAATGTTTACCAATGATACAGGGTCCTTGGATTAGTACGGATGGCTCGATCACCGATCCCTCTCCAATCGAAATCATAGAAGCGTTTTGCAAAAACACACCGGAAGGGATGTCTATCTCGATCCGGCAAGGATTGTTTTGACGCAAATATTCCTTTAAAACAAGAAGAGCCGCCCATATGGGTTTTCCTGATTGCCAGAGCGCTTGATGCGCAAATCCTTCAAGGGTTAGGAATGGTTCGAATTCTTGCATGCACTTGTGTAGTGTAACCTAAGTTTCCACATTTAGAAAGTAAGAATATTTATCTATAGATAAAGTATTCCTCTTCTTTTGTTTTTGTGGAAATGTTGATAACTCGAATGTCTACATTTTTGGGGCAAGAGGAGTATCTACTGAACGTGATTCAAAAAAAGCTGTTCAAAACTTGTTAGCGGCTTGTTGAAAACACTTCTCTTTTCAACAAAAAAAAGATGTGCACAAATTGTTGACAGCTTGTAAACAAAGTTATCAACAGATCAACCTTGGCGCAAAAAAGAAGAAATTTGTTTTTTGAGATTCTTAAGATTATGAATTTTTTTAGGAGCCAAAAAGATCGTATCGTCACCCGCTATGGATCCTAAAATATCATCAGAAAAGGGACTATAGTCCAGCATACGGGCAATCATAGAAGCGGAGCCTGGGCTTGTCAAGATGATGACGAGGGTTTCGTTGATGTCGATACTTATAATCAAATTCCGTATCGGAGCATCGAGAAAAGGAGGAGACGGTTCTCGAGGGAGAAGGTAAGTTATTTTTCCCGACTGGTTGATCGTTTTTACAGCGCCCACTTTTCTCAAAAGACGGGATATCCTGGTTTGATTCACTGAGTAGCCCAATTTTTCTAGCTCAGCACAAATCCCTTCTTGGCTTGTGGCCTTTCTTTCTAGAAGAAGGGTTCGGAGAGCCTCAATCAAAGGGTCAGTTTTTTTTCCCATACTCTTGGAGGGTGTCTACAAAGTAAAATTCTGTCAATTAAAATAGTCCCAAAGATTGACGAACCACTTCTTTGCAGATACCCTCTGATTATCAGAAAAGCGATTTATAGTCGCTTAAAATTTTATTGATAACTTCTGGCTGCGTCAAAGCGCAAAAAATATCGGCTTTGTATATACTCCTCCAAGTATTGGAGAAATATCCAGTGAAACCAGATTTGTGGACAGACTCGCAAAGCGTCGGAGCGACCCTTCTCATGGGTGGATCTGGGGTTCGCTTTGGCTGCGAAGTTCCCAAACAGTTCTTGCTGCTTTGCGGGAAAAAGGTGTTTTACCACCCCCTTGAGACTTTTATTCAATCAGGATTTTTTGAAGAGATTGTGCTCGTTTGCCATCCTGAATGGGTGAACATTCCCGATCTTCCTGATTTTGTACGAGTCGTTTCTGGTGGGAAAACTCGACAAGACTCCTCTTTGATAGGCCTGCAATCCTTCACAAAAAAGCCTGATATCGTTCTCATTCATGATGCTGTGCGTCCCTTTGTCACAGAGGAAATTCTACGGCAAAATATTTTAGGGGCTATGCAGTATGGGGCGGTGAATACTTGCGTTTCATCGGTAGATACCCTTGTCCATTCATCGGATGGGGAAACCATTGACTCGATTCCTCCTAGAACGGCACTGCTCAGGGGACAAACACCTCAAACCTTCTCTTACGCTCTCATTCTCGAAGCGCATAAAAAAGCGCAAGAAAAAAAAATTGCAAATGCAAGCGATGACTGCCAGCTTGTATTAGCGTTAGGGCAAAGGGTTTTCTTCGTCCAGGGAGATGAAAAAAATATAAAAATCACGACGGAACTCGACCTTCAAATAGCTGAAACGATCCATTCAAGAACAATTTTTGAGATATAATTTTACTTCCACCGCCGCTATACTGGTATTTTTTAGGAGAACGTCTGATGGCGTCGACTGTTTCTGATTCGAGAAAGCACCACAATAAAGCTACTTTGGGCATCCTGATGATGATGGGTGGGCTTGCACTTTATGTGCTATCTGATGCGTTTTTAAAACAACTGATGGGGACATATAGCGTTCCCCAAACGACCTTTTTAAGGGCGTTGACCCGCCTGATTCCCTTGCTCATTGCTGTCTTGGTACAAGGGGGGGCAAGGGAGATTTTTCATACAGAGCACCCCCAAAGGCATTTGGTTCGTCTGGCGGTCAATCTTGCGTATACTTATTGTTTTATGTGGGCTTTTAGCCGAGCTTCATTGACCACTATTTACACCCTGGCTTATACCTCTTCTTTTTTTATGATCCTTTTGAGCGCGGTGATTTTGAAGGAGCGGGTCGTTTTAGAAAAGTGGATTGCTATGGGGATTGGGATGGTCGGTGTTATGGTTGCGATGCGTCCCAGTAGCGGTGTGTTGGAAACGGCAGGGTTAATTGTCCTTTTGGGGACATTTTTGGGGAGCCTGAATAAGATTCTCATGAGGCGTTTAGCGGCTACTGAACATAGTCTTGCCATCGCTATCTACCCCAATATCATGATGATCCTCGTCACTTTTCCCCTTTTGCTAGGGATGTGGCCATGGCAGTCTGTGTCTTGGCATGACTGGGGATTTTTTGCTGTAGTTGGCGCCATTACAGCAGCCGGGCAATACCTCATTGCTCATTCTCTTCGCTTTGCGCAAGGATCGACCCTGGCTTCGATGGACTATTCGACTTTTTTTTGGGTTGTCGCTTTGGATTATTTGTGGTGGGATCGCGCCCCAGAAAGCCATAAGCTCGTTGGAGCTGCAGTTATTGTGGGGAGTAATCTGTACATCTTATATCGCTCCAAAAAAGAACAACGAGCCGCAGCCTAAGAAACTGTTGGGTCAGCTGACCCACGTGGTTCGCCTCTTGCTCTAAAGTTCTTCTTTCGGTAGATGTGACTTCGATCTAACTTTAATCTTTTCTTTTTTCCCAGTTTGCAGATCTGCAGCTGTTACTTCTAACATACCATCTCCGTTGATACAGAAAGTTACTTTAATCTTAGGTACACCTTGAGGAGCGGGCATCACATCTAATAGCAATGTTCCGATTTTTTTATTCTCCTGAGCTCTCGGTTTTTCCCCCTGGAAAACTTGGAGTTCTACTTTGGATTGATTATCTGTTGTCGTGCTAAAAATCATCGATTTTTGAACGGGGATGGAGGTGTTTCTATTGATGAGGGGTGTTAAGAGGCCTCCTTGTACTTCAATGCCTAAAGTAAGAGGGGTGACATCTATGAGGACTACATTGTCTATATCTCCTCCGATCACCGCCCCTTGAATGGCCGCGCCAATGGCTACAGCTTCATCGGGATTTACATGGATGCTTGGAGATCTATCAAAAAAATCTTTGACAGCTCCTTGAATGGCTGGCATTCTGGTCATTCCTCCGACTAGAATGACTTGATCGATATCCGTTGGTAAGAGCTTGGCGTCAGCTAACGCTTTGCGGCAAGGTTCTAAGGTGCGTTCAATCAGGGTTCGACAAATCTCTTCGAGTTTGTTTCTAGAGAGTGTAAGGGAAAGATTTTTAGGCCCATTTGAGTCAGTTATAATAGAGGAAAGATCAATGTGGGTAGTATCAAAGTTTGAAAGTTCAATCTTAGCTTTCACAGCTGCATCTCTCAGTCTTTCCATTGCAACTTTATTTAGGGAAAGATCCACTTGCTTGTGTTTTTTGAACTCTGTAACCATCCAATGAACGATGGCATGGTCAAAATCATCTCCTCCCAGGTGAGTATCTCCATTCGTCGAGCGTACTTCAAAAATCCCATCAGCGATATTCAGAATGGACACGTCCAATGTTCCTCCGCCAAGATCATAGACGACAACATTCTGGTCTTTGCTTGTTTTATCGATTCCATAGGCAAGTGAAGCTGCCGTTGGTTCTGTGATCATTTTCAAAACGTCCAGTCCAGCTATTTGACCTGCTTTACGGGTCGCTTGGCGTTGTGCATCATTAAAATAGGCTGGAACAGTAATGACTGCCTGCCTCACCTCTTCGCCAAGGTATTTTCCTGCGATGCTTTTTATTTTAGCAAGGATTTGCGCTCCAGCGGCTTCTGGAGTAATGATTTGTCCATTGATTTCAAAAACAGGTTCGTCGTTTTCATTTTTGATCACCTTGTATGCTTGCCCTGAAGCTTCCGTAGCTACTTCCTCATATTTGCGGCCCATAAATCGCTTTGTCGAATAGAGAGTAGAGGATGGATTTTTCTCAGCCTGTGCTTTTGCTTGCGCACCAACAAGCCTTTGATCACCCTTATAGGCAATTATTGAGGGGATTGTTCGATCCCCTTCTTCAGAAGGAATCACCTCAACCACCCCATTTTTCACAATCGCAACGCAGGAATTTGTGGTGCCTAAATCGATGCCTATGATGTTTCTACCTTTTTTTCTGATAGGGGGTAAATTTTCTGCCTTTGAAGTCTGGTTGATTGGAGCGGGAAATCTTTTAAAAAGAGCATTATCAAAAAAAGAAAAGAGGTATTCAAAAATTCCGACAATGACATGAACTATTCTACCTTTCCATTCTGCCGTTTCAGAGGCCGCTTTAAAATATTCTTTGGCAAGCGGGAATGGATAAAATAATTTATTTAATTTAATAGAATTCATAAAACATACTATATTAATAAATATATTATAAATTATGAATTTATTTCTCGCAAATGGTATTACAGCACAAGGCAGGTTACCGCTCGAAATTTGGCTCAAAAGAACCGAAAAATCGACTGAAACTAATTCCGTTAACAGTCTTTGAGTGATGCAAGTTTATTGTTTAATTCAGTATCTACTCTTTGTTTTAAACGAGGTAGCATGGCGGGGGCCTTTTCTTGGAGCCATTCTTGAATGGGGTCTATCGAGTCTTGAATGGACTTTTGGTAGACAGCTGTTTCTTCTAATTGGTCATTGGTAAAAAAGCTGCCAATATCTATTTGATAGGCTTGTCTTCCATCATAGCCATAATTTCGAAGGAAGGAACGGTCTCGATTCAAAATGCCCTGCTTTGCTCTCATCACGATCACATCGATGAGTGCATCGAGAATTTTTTGAGCCCCTTCTTGATCTCCTTTTTCAAGGGCTTTGGAAAAGGCTGGGATCAATAGAGGGTATTTAAATTGTAAGACAAAGGAGGTTTTATAAAGAGGAAACCTATGGGTTGACCCAGCAGCATCAACCACAGTGAGCATTCTAGAGTCTTTTTCAGTTTGCCCCAGATGCACAGCGATGAGACCTGTCTCTTCTTGTAAGAAGTGAAAAGAGAGCTGAAAGCTATTTCTTAACAAACGTTCCCGCTCTTTGTGGGCGCTTTCTAGGCGAGTTCGGTACGTTGGCACGGGAAGGACACGAGCCCAAAATGGAGTGGAATAAATGTCTGTTCTCGGAAACTTGAGAACGTACTTTCCGTCTTCACTTGCAAAGGCAAAGCATTGCCTTCCTCGTCCCAAATAATAAAATGTCTGGGATAGGGCATTGTGGACGGAGTCATCCAAACCTAAGTCATCTTGTCGTGTCAAGCTATGGATACGCCGAAAAGAAAAACCATCTTTAAGCCAGTAGACACTTTTGCCTAAGCTCAAGGAGAAAAAAAAGAGCGCTAAAAGAATGAGAACTTTTTTCATTGTTAAGAGATCTAGTGTACTGCCTTTCTCTTTTTTTGATATTGTTCAAAAAATATGTTGAATTTTGTATGCTTACTTCGGTACTTTGCAGGTTCGGGTAGGAGGTATATGATGTTAAAAAAAGTTTGTTGTGTTCTTGCATTATTCTGTCTTTCAGGACAAAGCCCCAGGAAGGATATTGCTGAAGGGAATGTGGTTCACCCGTTCGAAACGGAACGGAAGCTAGAGGCGCCCGCTCCTCAAAAACGTGAGGAGCGCAAAAGTGCAGCCAAACGGTCCATGGAGAATAGCGAGCAAGTGACGAAGAGCGCTGCCAAGCGGGCCATGGAAGCAGAGAATTATTTGTAGACACCCTTAAAGAGGCGGCCTCTCTTTGGGATTGGGAATTTCGAAGGTTTCTCGGATCTTTTCTGGTTTCTTTTTGAGAATGTAGGTCAAAGTACCGCCGGTAATGATCAGGATGGTTCCGATGAGGGAACGCACACCTGGGGCCACTCCAAAAACTAGCCAGCTGCTGATGCCGGCATAAATCACCGTTGCATAGGCAAGAGGCGAAAGGAAGGAAGCTGTTCCATACCGGTATGCGACAGTCAGAAGCATTTGTGCAATCACCGTAGAAAACCCAACTCCCGCGATCTTTGCCCACTGAAGAGGTGTTGGGCTCACCCAGTAAATGGTTGCAAAAGGGGCTGAAAGGAGTGTACCAAAAAGAAAAAAATAAAAAAGCGTTCGGCTCATAGGCTCCTTTTTTAGATTCAACACCCGAATTGCAGTAAGGCTTACAGCTGAGAGCATCCCAGCAATGAGGCCAAAGATAAATCCTTCTTGTAAGATCTGCTTTGTCGGATTGAGAATCACCGCAACCCCCATAAAGCCTATAATAATAGACCACCAAACATGAAGATTGATTTTTTCCCTCATCCAAATCCACCAAATAATGGGAACAAAAAACGGAGCGGTATAGTTTAACGTCGTTGCGTCGGTGAGGTTTAAGTAGCGGATCGCTACAAAATAAAGAAAATAGCTGAGCATCCCCGCAATATCCCGCAAAAGATGGATCGGAAAGTGATTCGTCTTGAGATGCTTAATCCCTTTTCTAAGAGCAACTGGGGAAATGCTCAGCAAGCTGATTAAGCTAAGAAAAAAAATAATCTGGATGGTAGGGAACTGCTTTTTAAAGCTCCACACAATGGAGCTTGCAATAACAAAAAAAATGTAAGCAACAAGAGCTATGGTAATTCCAAGGCCAAGACGAGAAGGGTTTTCTTCGTGTTTCATGAATATTCTATATTATATCAATTCTAAATTTGTTATACCGAAAATGGTACGAGTGTGGTTCGTTGAACTTTTCCCATTCTAAACGGGCGAACCATTCTCATGCAAGTAGGGGGGGGTGTATGGAATTTGATAAAGCAAAAATCGAGTGGTTGGAGTTTGATCTGCTTCAACCCTTTCCCCACATAAAGCATGGGGTTTTTTTACGGCACGGAGGCTTGAGTCAAGGAAAATGTGCCACCTTGAATGTGGGATACGGGACAAGTGATTCACACGAAAGTGTTCTGGCAAACCGCGAGTTGATTCGAAAAACAATCGATACGTTAAAACTAATTTTTCCAAGTCAGACTCACGGAACTACTGCCGTAAGGGTGACAGCTAAAAACCAGGATAAAACTTTTCAAGCCGACGCTCTTTTTACGACTGAGAAGAACCTGGCTTTAGGAGTGACTCACGCAGATTGCCAAGCTGCGATCTTTTACGATCCAGTCCATGAAGCCATCGCTGTGATCCATGCTGGCTGGCGAGGCCTTGTACAAAATATCTATGCAAGGACTCTTGAAGCGATGCAACGCGAAATAGGAACGCAACCCCAGAATCTCATTGTCTGTATCGCCCCCTCTTTGGGACCTGATCACGCCGAATATAAAAACTACAAACAAGATTTTCCTCAAGAGTTTTGGGACTTTCAAAAGGAGCCCAACTATTTTAACTTTTGGGATCTCAGCCGTTTTCAGCTTAGCTCTTTGGGGATCTTAGACAAAAATATTGAAATTGTAGAGACATGTACCGCGTGCCATCTGAAAGATTATTTCTCCTACAGAAGGGAAAAAGATACGGGTCGGCATGGAACAGTCGTTGCATTGAAAGGCTAATTCCTGAAAAATAGCTCCGATGCAAATATTGGATTTAGAGCTGAAGGGGCTGAAACTCATTACCCCGCGCCTTTTCGAAGATGCAAGGGGAATTTTTTTTGAGTCTTACCGAGATTCTTTTTTTAGAGCTCAGGGGATCGACGTCACCTTTGTGCAAGATAATCAATCTCTCTCTAAGCAAGGCACCCTTCGGGGGTTGCATTTTCAGTCTTCCCCAGGTCAGGATAAGCTTGTTTCTTGTATCGAGGGAGAAATTTGGGATGTGGCCGTGGATCTTCGTCCTTTTTCTGAGACATATCTTTCGTGGAAGGCAGTCGTATTAAAGGATGGAAAACAGCTTTTTATTCCCAAAGGGTTTGCTCACGGCTTCTGCGTTCTTAGCAACTGGGCTCGTGTTCATTATAAAGTCAGCGATTACTACAACCCAGAAACGGAAGCGTCTATTCGCTGGAACGACCCTGACTTAAACATTCGTTGGCCGGTTGATCAACCTATTCTTTCCTTTCGCGATCAAACTAGTCCATTTTTGAGGGAGGTGAACCGTGTTACTGTGGATTACAGGTAAAGGTCTTTTAGGTTCAGCGCTTGTTCATGAATGCAACGGAAGTTTGCCGGTTCTTCACACTGGAAGAGAGGTCGATGTGGCCGACCGGGAAAAAGTATTCCCATTTGCTGAGCAGCATCCAGGGATTACCCATATTGTGAATTGCGCTGCCTTTTCTGAAGTTGATAAAGCTGAATTGATGAAAGAAGAAGCTTATCGCGCTAATGCAGAGGGACCTAAGAATCTCGCTCAGCTAGCCTGCCAAATGGGAGCCAAGCTTATTCACATATCTACCGATTATGTCTTCCCAGGAACTTCTAGGCGCCTTTTGACGGAACAAGATAGGGTTAACCCCTGCAATTATTATGGATGGACCAAGCTTAGAGGGGAAGAAAACGTTCTAGCTCACTCTATGTGCGTGATCCGAACGTCGTGGCTTTTTGGCGCCAAGGGGAAAAATTTTGTATCAAAACTCTTAAAACTGCTTTTATCTCAAAAAGAGGTTCGGCTGACAGATGATCAATGGGGGAGGTTTACCTACGCGCCAGATCTGGCTAAGGCGATTCTCAAAATGTTGCATCATACAGGGCTTTATCAATATGCTAATGCAGGAGTGGCGACTCGATATGAATTTGGCCTCGCCATGCGTGAGGAAGCTTTTTTCATGGGCTATCCTATTCTCACAGAAGCGGTAATCCCCGTGCCGGGGGCTGCGTTTCCCACACCCTGTCCAAGGCCTGAATACTCGGCTTTTGATACAGAAAAAATTGAACCTTATGTAAAAATTCGCCACTGGAGAGAGGCTTTAAGGGATTTTTTATGCGCCCAACTTCCAGTCTACTTGTAACAGGTGGAGCGGGCTTTATCGGCTCCGCATTGATTCGATATCTTCTGAAGACGAAAGAATTCAACGGAAAAATTCTCAATTATGATGCGTTGACTTATGCAGGAAATCTCGAAAACTTGCGGGGGTTTCAGAATCATCCGCGATACCGATTTGTGCAAGGAGATATCCGGAACCAAACGCTCGTAGAGTCGCTCATTCTTGAGCACGAAATTGATACCATCGTTCATTTTGCGGCAGAAAGCCATGTTGATCGAAGTATTGATCACGCATTTCCCTTTTTTGAAACCAATGTGCTTGGCACATTAGCCCTTCTGGAAGGGGTAAGAAAGTATCCTCATGTCCACTTTCACCACATCTCCACAGATGAAGTCTATGGCTCTTTAGGAGAAAGTGGAACTTTTACTGAGCGGTCTAATTACCGTCCCAATTCACCTTACGCTGCTTCCAAAGCCTCCTCAGATCATATCGTTCGTTCCTTTGCCAATACCTACGGAATTTCCACCACTCTTTCCCATTCTTCGAACAACTACGGGCCATGCCAATATCCGGAAAAGTTTATCCCTCTGATGATCCTAAACTCTTTAAAACGAAAACCGCTTCCCATTTACGGACGAGGAACCCATATCCGCGATTGGCTCTATGTCGATGATCATGCGGCAGCTTTGTGGTGTATCCTGCAAAAGGGAAAAGTTGGGCAAACCTATGATATCGGAGGAAAATCAGAAATTTCCAATCTCGATTTGCTCCACGTGATACTGGAGCTTCTCAATAAGGAAAGACCTGGCGACTATACTTCCCTCATCCGTTGTATCCAAGATCGGCCGGGTCACGATTTTCGCTATGCAATCGATACGACAAAGATGGAGAAAGAGCTGTATTGGAAACCAAAAACTTCTCTAAAAAATGGTTTAATAAAAACGATTCGCTGGTATGTCGAACATGATCCTTAATCAGATGGTTCCACCCTTTAAAAAAAAACCTAAATCCTCCATCAGCTGATCTGCCGCCTTGCCTACTTCTGGAGTCACATTATGATCAGGATCATAGGCATACTGAAAATGGATCTGTTCTGAAAACATGAGCACATCTGCCTGAATCTTCTCATCTAAGAATAAAGAACGGATTTTCAGGTCATCAATCAGGGGATCAGCTAGCCCCCGTTTTCCTGCCTGAAGATAGCAAATGATTTGAACAATATGACGCAGCATGGCCAATTTAGATCGAATGGGGATCTCTAAGGCAGGGTGTTTATTCATAAAGGTCCTTCATTCTCAATTATATTATTTATTTTTGTAATAAACAAATTCTCTTCTTAATTGGTTGACGCTGAAAAGGGTGGTCGAGTAACATGGCCCCTATTCTTATGAGTACAGATTACAAGTATGGCTTTGTCACTAATATAGAGTCAGAAGTTTTTCCTAAGGGGTTAAGCGAAGAGACGATTCGCGCCATTTCTGCCCGCAAGGAAGAACCTGAGTTTTTGTTAAAATTTAGACTGAAAGCTTTTCACAAGTGGCAGGAGATGGAGGAGCCGACATGGCCTAACGTCGACTATCCCCCAATCAATTATCAAGAAATGTCTTACTATGCCGAGCCAAAGGGCAAACCTAAGCTCGAGAGTCTAGACCAGGTCGATCCTGAAATTTTAAGAACTTTTGAGAAATTGGGGATTCCATTAGAAGAGCAAAAACGACTGACCAATGTCGCTGTCGACATTGTCTTTGATTCTGTTTCCCTGGGGACGACGTTTCAGAAGACCCTTCAGGAGGCCGGAGTTGTCTTGTGTTCGATGTCAGAAGCTGTGAAGAAGTACCCGGAGTTAGTGGAAAAGTACTTAGGAACGGTTGTGCCGATTGGCGATAATTTTTTTGCAGCACTGAATTCTGCAGTTTTTTCCGACGGATCTTTTGTCTATGTGCCCAAAGGAGTGAAGTGTCCCATTGAGCTTTCTACTTACTTCAGAATCAATGAAAAAGAGACGGGTCAATTCGAGCGAACACTGATCCTCGCAGAAGAGGGCTCGTTTGTCAGTTACTTAGAGGGGTGCACGGCCCCGGCTTATAATACGAACCAGCTTCATGCTGCCGTTGTGGAACTGATCGCCATGGACCGATCTGAAATCAAGTACTCTACCGTTCAAAACTGGTATGCAGGAGATCCTAAGACGGGCAAGGGGGGGATTTATAACTTTGTGACCAAGCGGGGGCTTGCACATACGGAGGCCAAAATTTCTTGGACTCAGGTAGAGGTGGGTGCTGCGATCACATGGAAGTATCCAAGCTGTATTTTAAAAGGAGATCGGAGCGTAGGCGAGTTCTACTCAGTGGCTTTGACGAATGGAAAGATGCAGGCAGATACCGGTACCAAGATGATTCATATAGGAGAGGGGACCAAATCAACGATCCTTTCGAAGGGCATTGCAGCGGATGAATCCCATAATAGCTATCGTGGCCTTGTCAAGATGATCCCCAAGGCAAAACATGCCAGAAACTACACGCAGTGCGACTCGATGTTGGTTGGGAACCGCTGCTCTGCGAATACCTTCCCATACATTGAAGCAGGTAACTGTACGGCGACCATCGAGCATGAGGCTTCGACATCGAGGATGAATGAGGAGCAGATTTTTTATCTTCAAACCAGAGGGATCTCGAAAGAGGATGCGATCTCCTTAATCGTCAATGGGTTTTGCAAGGATGTAATCAAAGAGCTTCCTTTGGAATTTGCGCAAGAGGCGCAAAAACTACTCTCATTAAAATTAGAAAATTCAGTGGGCTAATATGTTGGAAATCATCGATCTCTCTGCATCTGTAAAGGGATCGCCTATTTTAAATGGGCTCAACCTCATTATTCGCAAAGGCAAAGTACATGTTCTAATGGGGCCTAATGGCGCAGGGAAATCGACACTTGCCAATATCCTGGCAGGTCATCCCGCTTATGAAGTGACTGGCGGCGAAGTGTGGTTTAAAGGGCAAAACCTTCTCGAGCTAGAGCCAGAAGAGCGGGCCTGTCTCGGGCTTTTTATGAGTTTTCAGTATCCGATCGAGATTCCTGGCGTGACGAATCGGCAATTTTTGGAAGACGCGATGAAGGCTTTGGGGAAACAAGGAAATATCGAAAAGAGCATGGAAGCGTTAAAAATTCGCAAAGAATTTTTGGACCGCAGTATCAATGAAGGTTTTTCTGGAGGAGAGAAAAAACGAAATGAAATCTTACAAATGTCTCTTTTTCAGCCTGATCTTGCCATTTTGGATGAAACGGACTCTGGCTTAGACATCGATGCTATGCGTATTGTAGCCGAGGGCGTGAATGCGATGCGAACCCCGGAGAACGCACTTCTTCTGATCACTCACTACCAAAGGCTGTTAGACTATATATCCCCGGACTACATCCATGTAATGAGAGAGGGGAGAATAATTCAGACGGGAGGGGCAGAACTCGCTGCTATTTTAGAAGAGAAGGGATATGCTTGATACTCACTGGGCTGAATGTTTTGATCTTAAAGATCCGCTGATCCACACTCGTAAAAAAGCTTGGGATCGCTTTGAACAGATTGGACTTCCTCGTTCCAAACAAGAAGCTTTTCAGTATGTTCGGAAAGAGTTTTGCTATCCCAAACCAGCTTCTCAGAAACGGGTCTCCCAAAAATCTGAAGAAGGACTGGTCTTTGTCGATGGTTTTTTTGATGAGGCGTCGTCGACGATCCCTGGCCCACTTATTGTCTTGCCGATTGAGAAGGCGATGAAGTCTTATGGACTTTTTCTTCAGAGCCGTATGCAAAAAGTGATTCAAGAAGAGATGGATCCTTTTGCTGCTTTAAACGGGGCCTTTCAAGGGTCGGGTGCTTTTTTGTACGTGCCCCCCAAATGTAAAGCTGCTTTACAAATTGTCCATGTGTTGACTCAAGATGGAATGGCCAGCCCCCGGCTTCACATTTATTTGGGAAGGGGGGCACGTCTTGAGTTGGAACAAATCTCTCAAGGAAAAAGCGAATTTAGCAATGCTTTTCTGGATTGTGTTTTAGATCAAGATGCGACGATGAAATGGGTGGATAGAAGTGAGGGGGATTTTGTTGCCGTCCGTGCCCTTCTTAAAAAGAGCTCTAAACTTACAACGGTCTCCTTGGGAAAACTGTTTAGGACTTCTTTAAAAGTAGAACTAGCTGAGGAAGAAGCGGAGGCAGAGCTTTACGGCCTTGCTGAGGTTGGGGGGAATACTCAGACGCATTTTCATGCGCTTGTGGAGCACATCGCTCCCAGAACTAAATCTCGTCAGCATTTTAAAAGCGTTTTAAAAGAGAGCTCACGTTTTTCTTTTGAGGGAAAAATTTATGTGCATTCAGAAGCCCAAAAAACGGAAGCTTATCAGCTCAATAATAATATGGTTTTAAGCGACGATGCGGCGGCTCACGCAAAACCAAACCTAGAAATTTTTGCAGACGATGTCAAAGCATCGCACGGGGCAACTGTGGGGGGGCTGAACGAGGAGCAGCTGTTTTATCTACGTACTCGGGGGCTTTCACAGGCAATGGCTACAGATTGGTTGATTCGGGGATTTTGTCAGGAGATCTTGGATCATGCGTGAGGAATTTCCGATTTTCCAAGCGCATCCCGAGCTCATTTATTTAGATAGTGCGGCTACAGCGCAAAAACCGCGTTGTGTCATCGACGCGTTAACGAAATTTTATTCTGAAGAGTATGCGACGGTTCATCGAGCGATCTATCGGCATGCGGTTCATGCTGGGCAGGCTTACCACGATGCAAGAGAGGCTGCGGCGCGTTTTCTCAATGCCGATTGGGATGAGATTGTCTTTACGCGTGGTACGACGGATGGGATCAACCTTGTGGCCAAGAGCTATGGTCGAACGCATCTTCAGGAAGGGGATGAAATTCTCATTTCTGAAATGGAGCACCATTCTAATTTAGTTCCTTGGCAAATCCTTGCGAAAAAAACAGGGGCTATTTTGCGCTATATTCCTATGAATGAGCAGGGGGTTCTTGAGTGGGAAGGCACTATTCGTCCAAGAACAAAGATTGTCGCAGTTGTCCATATCTCGAACGTTACAGGGACCATTAATCCCATTCAAGAAATCGCTGAAGAGGCGCATAGATACGGCGCAGTCATTGTTGTGGACGGGGCGCAGGCAGCGCCTCACATTCCTATCGACGTACGGCGGCTCGATGTCGACTTCTACGCCTTTTCTGGGCATAAGTGTTATGGTCCTACGGGAGTGGGCGTGCTGTTTGGCAAAAAAGAACTGTTAGAAGAGATGCCTCCTATTGATGGGGGGGGGGATATGATTGATCAGGTGACGTACGGGGCAACAACCTACCAGAAGCCACCGCTTCGCTTTGAAGCAGGCACTCCCATCATCGCGTCTGTCATTGCTCTCAAACCGGCATTAGAATTTGTGCAAAGAAACCGGAGTTTTGGGGTTCTTTTGAAGCATTGTACAGAAAGGCTGAACGCAATTTCCCACTTAAAAATTCTTGGAAAGGCTAGAGAAAAAGGCCCCGTTATCACCTTTCATATTGAGGGAGTTCATCCACTCGACCTTGCGACGCTTCTGGATGTAAAGAATATAGCCATCCGCTCAGGGCATTTATGCGCACAGCCTCTTTTAGCCAAGTTTGGTTTAACGCATGCTGCAAGAGCCTCTTTTGGCGTGTATAACACGATTAGCGAAGTGGATCTTTTTGCTGATGAAATAGATAGAATTGTAAAAAAATTGCGATAGGAGATCATTTTATGAACATTCAACGACCGGAACCACAGCTACAGGAAGATCGGGCGCTTTATTTTCTTGGAGTCGGTACGGTTCTCGCGACAGCTCATGCGTTAATGAGCACAGTGCCATCTACCATTTCTTTATCCTTGTGGGGTCTTGGAGTATATGCTTTATGGCGGAACCCCCCGACAATCTTGAAAGAAGTAACCGTCCTGGTAGGAGCTTTTGTGGGCGCCTCATACGGCCTATCTTTAAGCACCAAAGCGCCTCTCGACGTCAAGATTGTATCTGTTGGACTCAGAGCAATTGCAGGGGCGACTGTTGGATTTTGGACGCCCGAATTGTACCGGTGGTGCTGCGGAGATTTTCGCTAAAACGCCTATTCTACAAGGTGTTTTATTATTTGTATGAAATGAATCAATTGATGTATAATCTCTCGCAGAAACAAATGGTTTATAATGACAGTCTCCTTATCCACGAATTCAAGTGATTTTGTATCGAATTTATTTCGCATGCCTCGCGAGGTACAAAGTAACATAAGAAGCTTCTTGACAACGAAAGATAGGGGATTTTTGGCTCAGGTGAATAAAAGAGCGAGAGACGCTAGTCGGATAAGTAAAATATATGAGGATAAGGTGATAGATGAGGTACATCGCAAGAGGCTGGGGGCTAAACCTTATTGGTGCCTTTTCTCGGGAGTCGTATCTGAAATTCTTCTCCTCCCCCGTAGCCTTATTAAAGCGATGGGTGAACCCGACCCTTGGGGAGGTTTTGGAGTAACAAAAAAGGACACATTTCAAGCGGTGTATATTCCTGCAGTTATCACGATTCCAGTGAATAAAGATTTACAATTGAGACTGGAGAATGGCCGACTGGTAAAAGGTGTAAGCGCAGTAAAAGACCTTCACGTACCCGTAACCTTGAACAATATCATGCTGCTTCTCGAAACGTACGAACAGAAAAACGGACTTCCATTCTTCTTCTCCCTGCCTTCCTACAGTTTATCCGTTCAGGAACAACATGGAAATACACCTGTTGAGAGCCACTGGAGTTATCAGAGAATAAACCCTATTGCTCTAGGTTGGGATTATGGTCGACAGATAGGGATGCTTAAATCTCATCGTCTTGAGGGTGTGCCGCTGGTAGATAGACTTTTATTTTCTTTGTGGGTAAATCCATCTGATAAGAACTACGAAGAGCGTACCTCTACGCTTGTCGAGACTCGCTTTGATGAATTACCGAGACCAGCGGCTGTTAAACGGGAAAATTGTTTTGGCCAGATCAGTATCATCGACGGCAGTGGTCCATCAAGAGATGGGCGCCCCGTTGGCATTGCGGTACAGAAGGTTCTCTAGAGTTTGTTCGATCTTTTCATCAAGAGGGCATCAGCAAGAACGCACGCTGTCATCGCTTCGATAATGGGTACCGCGCGGATCGCAACACAAGGGTCATGTCTTGAGCCTTTCGGTAGCTTAAAGGACTTTTTCTCCCCTTTTATATTCACTGTATTTTGCGTTTTTTTGATGCTCGAAGTGGGTTTAAAGGCGACTCTAAAAGTCAGTGGAAGTCCAGTGGAAATCCCCCCAAGAAGTCCTCCAGCGCAGTTTGTCTTGGTCGTGATGCACCCCTTTTCATCGATATCAAACGCATCATTGTGCTCAGAACCTTTCATTCTGGCTGCCGCAAAGCCAGAACCGATCTCAAAACCTTTCGTCGCTGGAAGAGAAAGCATAGCGGAGGCTAAAAGGGCTTCTAATTTTGCATACACAGGGTCACCAAGACCGGGAGGTAAGTTCATTACAGCCGCCTGGAGAATTCCTCCTAAAGAATCTCCCTCTTCTTTTGCCTCAAGGATCGCTTTCATCATTTTCTCTGCCTGTTTTTCATCTGGACAGAAGATCGGATTGGCCAACACCTTTTTTTTCAGTTTTACAAGGGAGTCAAAGTGGGGTTCTCGGATCGCTATCCCTCCAATTTCTGCAACAAAGGCGCAGATTTCTATCTTAAAGAAGGCCAGAAGCTTTTTAGCGATGGCTCCTGCTGCCACGCGAGCTGCTGTTTCTCTTGCAGAAGATCTGCCCCCGCCACGGTAGTCAAAAATTCCATACTTTTGAAGGTAGGTAAAATTCGCATGGCCAGGCCTTAGCAGGTTCTTAATGGATTCATATTTGCTCGAGTCCGCATCCTTGTTCCAAATCAAGATAGAAATGGGCGCTCCCGTTGTCTCCCCTCGAAACACTCCGGATAGAATCTCTGCCTGATCTGATTCCCCACGGGGAGATGTATAGGGGCTCTTGCCAGGTTGGCGATGGGCCAGCTCTTGATTGACCTCGCTTTCCGTAATCTTTAAACCAGCAGGGCAGCCATCTATGACAACACCAATCGCTTTGCCATGAGATTCGCCAAACGTTGTAATACGGAAGAGCTGGCCAAAAAAATTAGAAGCCATTGGGGGGTTCCTCTAATAGCAATATAGAACGTAAAGCCGCTAATACGCCAGCTTCATCTAAAATATCCGTATCCACAACACGGGCTGGAATAGAACGATAGATCGGATCCCTTTCTTTTAGGACTTGATCAAAAGACCCCTCAGGGTCTAGGGGATCAAGAAAAGAGGGAATGCCTTTGGCAAAAATTCGCTTTTTTAGTGTTTGGGGAGAAGTTTTGAGAAAAACCATCGCGCCAATCGATTGGAGAAATTGCACATTGCTTGGTTTCAATATGGTTCCCCCTCCAAGCGCAATAATGAGATTTTTTCCCTTTTCGAGTCCATGAAGTGCCCGACTCTCTAACTCTCTAAATCTTTCCTTTCCCAATGCTTGATACATTTCGCGGATTGTTTTCTCTTCTCCATATTCTTTTTTGTACAAATCGAGCAGCAGATCGTCGGTATCAAGAAATGTGCGGCGCATGTTTTGGGCTAGCATTCTCCCGAAGTGCGTTTTCCCTGAGCCACTATAACCAAACAAAATGAGGTTCATGAGATTTTGGCGCCGATGTTCACAAAGTCTTCAAAAAAACTTGGGTAGCTTTTGGCGATGCAGCGCACCCCGTGGATAACGCTTTCGCCTTCGGCATTCATTGCAGCGACTATTAAAGCCATAGCCAGACGGTGGTCGTGGTGCGCTTCTAAATCCCCAACCCCCTGCAGTCTCGATTTTCGAATCAGAAGACCGTCCGGTTTTTCCTCAATGTTTGCTCCCATCTTCTTTAATTCCTTAGCAATGCATGCGATACGGTCCGATTCTTTATTTCTCGCAATTTTTGCATTGACAATCTCCGTAGTCCCTTCAGCAAAACAGCCAATCACCGCCAGAATAGGCAGCGCATCGATAAAATCGTTGACATCGATTGTAATGCCTTTGAGATGCGCACTTTTTTTCACGTGGAGTCTTGTCCCATCCATTTCAAATAAGGCCCCCATAGACTCCAAAGTCGGGATGATTTTTTTGTCTCCTTGTACGTCTTGAAGATCGATGTTCTCCAAGATGAGCTCTGAGCCGGAAAGAACCGCTGCGGCTAAAGAAAATGCCGCAGAACTTAAATCCCCCGGGACTCGGTAATGAAAACCATCAATTTTTGCCCCCCCCTTCATCTTATAGCGCTCGAAATGGTGGTTTTCATAAGGGATATTCAGTCGTTTAAACCAATCGAGAGTTAGCGCAACCCAGGGCTGCTCCCCTGGGTTTGTCACTTCAAGCTCCAGCGCATGAAAAGCTCCAAGCATAAGAAGCCCAGAGATGGGCTGAGAATCAAATCCCGCTATTTTTGCTTTTCCCCCTCTAATCGGACCTTTAATCAAAAGAGGGGCGTATCCATCCAACCTTGTCGATGTCGCAAAGGCTCCGAGCTGCGTGAGGCCATCGATAAGAGGCAAGACAGGACGGTTATGGCGAATCGATGGGTCGCCTGTTAAAACCGTATAGGACTCGGAAAGCGCTGAGATGGCTCCGACAAAGCGGAGCACTTGTCCCGAATTGCCGCATTGAATGACATCCTCTGCTGGATGAGGCCTACCTGATACTCCATCGATGATCAGAGCCCCCTCTTCCATGTCGATTTTTGCTCCCAAGTGTCTTGTCGCATCGATCATAGCCATGGTGTCTGGAGAAGGAAGAGGATTTTCTATACGGCTTTTCCCCTTAGCTAAAAAAGCAAAGAGAATCGAGCGGAGCGTGTGCGATTTCGAAGGTGGAATCTGAATGGTCCCCTGTAATTTCCCAGGAAGAACTTTAACGCTGACCATGTTGCATCCACTGGGTGAGCTCTTCCAGATCCTTGACAGCAGCTGTGCGACAATACTCTCCATCAAAGGGCACGGCATGGCCAATCGCATCGATCATGACAAAGCGCGGCACGCCATTTTTTGTTTTTTTGTCCATTTGTAGAGCCTGAAGAAAAGCAGGTGTATCTAACTCTTTAAAAGCATAGCCTAACTTTTGGTACAATATTAAAATTTCGTGGAGGGACTCTTCGGGAAGATAGCCTAGGAGATGGCTCAAAAAGCTTTCTGCCATGCAACCCAATGCTACGGCTTCTCCATGTCCCATTTGGTAGTGGGAAATCAGCTCAAGTGCATGGCCCACTGTGTGCCCAAAATTCAGAATCCGGCGGAGACCCCCTTTTTCTTCATAATCTTTTTGAACAATGTCCACCTTGCATTGGATCGACTGCTCAATCAAAGAAGAGATTTCTTGCTGCCAGTTCCCTTGACAAGTTTTCCAAATCGAGCTCTTTTGGATGAGCCCATATTTTAATATTTCGCTGAGGCCATTTTTCATCTCTTTTTCAGGAAGTGTTTTGAGAAAATCTATTTCAATGAAAATTGCTTTAGGGAGATAAAATGAGCCGATAAGATTTTTGCCAAAAGGTGTGTCTACACCCGTTTTGCCTCCAATAGCCGCATCGACCATCGCTAAAAGCGTAGTGGGTAGCAGCACAAGAGGAAGTCCACGGAGATAGGTGGACGCCATAAATCCGACAAGATCCGTTGTTACCCCACCTCCCATCGCTACGATAGTGGAATCTCGGCCCATTTTGCGTTTGCTCAACTCATCTTCTAGCGTCTCTTTCACTTTCCGCGTTTTGTTTTTTTCTCCGCTCGGCACCTCAATGAGCTCGTAGTGAAGCTGCTTTTGGATTGCTTTTCCATGTGAGTGGGTAATAGCGCTATCTACTAATATGACGCCTTGCTTTGTCGAGCAGCTCTCCAAAAGAGCGTGTAGACCAAAGAAAATATCTGTTTTAGGAGGGGTAATGAGGGGTTTTAACAAGATTTGTTTCATCAAGAAGCTCCCGGTCCATACAACAAACCAGAGCGCCGAATCATTTCGACAAGAGTTTCCATCCATCGGATAGATTCTTTGCCTAAAACTTTTAAAATCAGCACCCATGCCGCGGCAAGCATTGCAATACCCACCCAGGATTTCAGAGAAATCCCTAAAAAGACGATCTGCACTTGAGGAGCAAGGCGATTGGCAATGCCTAGAAACATATCTGTTAGTAAAATTCCAATGAGGGCTGGTGCTGCTAACTGTATGGATAAGCTCATCATCAGTTGAAAGAGGTTTACAATCTGGTTCCAAAAGGGAACATTTTCGGTAAAGAACTGGATGTTGAGAAGTCCATCGACAGGAATGAGTTCATAAGAGCTTGCAATGCCATTGAAAAAAAGAAAGGGACCATTTAAGCCGAAAAAAAGGGCGATCAGTACATAATTGTACAAAATTCCGATGGGACCCGTTTGCGTCTTGGTTGTCGGATCTGTAACTTGGAGCGATGCGGATCCGCGTTGGTGGTCGATCAAACCTCCAGACATTTGTGCGATGTAAAAAGGAATCGCTGCGAGAAAACCTAGGACAAAGCCGATCACGAGTTCTTTGACCATATACAAGATAAATGTGAGGTTATAGGGAAGCTGTCCTTGAGCCTGCATTAAGTTTTGGGGCAAAAAAATCGCAACTAGAGCAATCCCAAACATCATCCGAATGACTCTAGGCATGTTGGTTGCTCCTAAAAAAGGGGCTATAGAGACAATAGGAAGTAGGCGGGCCAGCGTGAGGAGAAAAATGGAAAGAACCGTAGAAGGCTCTAACTGGGAAAGAGATAGAATCAGTGAGAGATAATCGTCTGTTCCAATAGGCATCATCCTGCGCCAGATTTCGAAATTGTGCTGAAGATGATGTTGGTAAATTGCAAAAGAGTGGCCCCTAACCACCCGCCAAGAAAGATGATGGTGAAAATTACAGCAAACAGCTTGACTGTGAAAGAAAGCGTCTGTTCTTGGATTTGCGTAGCGGCTTGAAAGATCGCAACAATGAGACCCAAAACTGTGCTGATGATAATCGGCGGTCCGGAGAGGAGGAGAATCAGGATCAGCGCTTGGTAGGTAAATGCGTAAATTTCATTGGCAAACATCGGCTACCTAAATGAGAGGGCTAAGCCCTGTATCAATATTGTCCATCCATCAATCATCACCAGTAAAAGAAGTTTAATAGGAAGGGCGATGGTGAGAGGGGAAAGCATCATCATACCCATCGCAAGGAGAATGTTCGAGACGACGAGGTCAATGACAAAAAATGGGAGATAAATGAGTACTCCAATTTCAAAAGCAGTTTTTAATTGGCTCGTGATAAAAGAGGGAATAATTACGATAAAATCTTGTGATTTGAGAGACTGCTTAAAAGGCTCCGGGAAAATCCTATAGGCAAGGGCATAGAAGCTGTTTATGTGTTTAGGTGAGGTGTTGTTGACCAAAAATTGCCTTAAGGGTTCTTTTGCCTTGTCGATGACATCGATGACAAAAACAGCGGACTGATCTGAAAGCACGGCAGTAGGTGGGTTTTTAAATTCTCTTTCAGCTGCCTTATACATTGCAAGTCCCGTAGGAAACATGATGTACATTGTGATTAAAAGCGCGATCCCATTGAGTACTTGGTTCGGCGGCGTCTGCTGGATGCCGAGGGCATTTCGAAGAAGGGAGAGCACAATGACGATTTTCATAAAAGAGGTGAGCAGCATGATGGCAAATGGTAAAAGAGCAAGTCCGGCAAGGACGGCAAGTTTCGTGACCATTGTCGGGTTGTTGCTGGCTGGAAGTTCTCCATTAGGAGCAGCAGTGAGGCCAGGCTGTCCTTGAGCCACAGGAATAGGCCCCGCTTGGGCGATCGTGGGCGATCCAACCAAAAGAAAGAAAGCAAAAATGAGTTTCCACATATTTGGTATAACTACTTTTTCATAAACGCTTCAAACGCTGACTCTAGTGCACGCCACTGATTTTCCAGTTGAGCATTGATGATACCTGCTTCGGTTTCTATCATGCAACCCCCTGGTTCAATATCATCTCTTTCTTGGATAGATAAGTTCTCTAAGTTTTCGAAAAGTTTTTTTATTTTCCCTTTATTTTCCTCAATGACTGGAAGATCGTTTTTATTAACGTAAATCACGATCCGTCGGTGCTGTGTGACCGGTTTTAAGGAGGTGAGTACGATGTCGGCAATGCGATCCGGATGCGTTTTTAGTTCTTCTCCCATGATTTTTCTTGCTGCTTTTAAAGCCAGGGGAAGGATTTTATTTTGAATGTCTTGTCTTAGATTTTTGAGTTCTTTATCGAGAGCGAAAAGGTGCTTATTGAGAGAGGTTAACCCTTCCTGAAATCCCTCTTTAAACGCCTCTTCTTTGATTTTTTCAGCTTCGAGAGACATTTCCTTTTTGTAAACTACGGCTTCCGCCTTGACAGTTTTTAAGATTTCATTAGCGTCCATCAAGGTGGCAAATTCACTTTCTGGAATGCTAATTTGCCCTGGTTTCAATCGGACTTCAGCGCCTTGGATCAGGGAAAAGAATTTTTTCATAACAGTTCTTCTATCTGTTTAAACACAACTGGAGTGATGTTTGGAATGGGCTCTTTGGTGCATGCCTTGTTAAGAGCTGTTCCTCTGCCTATATCCAATTGGTGGCAAATATACCAAATAAAATCGGGGTGCTGTCCTGACAAGCCAACGCCCAATCTTTGCAGGCCTCGTCGATGGAGCAGCAGACGGAGGGATTCTTCGGAACCATCCCATCTGTCCAGTCCTAGTTTTCCTAGAGTAAAGGAATCTTTCGTTCCGCTAGCCAGTTTGAGCAGTTTTTTCTCTTCGTCTGTTAGAAAAATGTAAATTTTTTTCAGCATTTTTGTCTCTACAATTTGTCGAAGTTCTACTGCGAGGTCCTGGATGGAGAGATGGTCGATCAGTTCTGTCAGCTCTTTTTTTGTCACATACAAAAGCGGATCTAGAGAGGAGGCGGGAAGACAGGAAATAGGCAAGATGCTCATTTCGGGTCCTAACAGGCTGTCGAGAAGCAATTTTCTTAAATAGCTTCTTGCGACTTCCGTGAGATCTCGGCCATTTAGGGAAAGGGTCAAAGTTCTTGCTAAATTTTTACCGGCATATGGGTTTAAGGAGGACACAAACAGCTTTTGTTCCATGACAGAATAGCTCTTTAAAGTGGGTAAAAACCAAGACCAGTGTACTTTTTCTAAGATGCTGCTTAGGTTGATCTCATCAAAATTGGGAGGCAACAGCGGGGATGGAAGATTGTCTAAGGCGAGTCTTTTTTCTTCGGGAAGATAACGTTCCAGCTCTTGTCTTCTTTCCGGCGTTAACTTACTCAAAATCGCCTTGAGTACAAGTTCTTTTCGAGCGCTATTGGACGTACCCAAATTTTAGGATCCTGGTGGCGGAGGGATTTCTGATTCGAGGCCTTCTTTTTTCTTCATTCGCATAAGAGGATAAAACTTATAGACCACCCACCCCACTAAACCGAGGATTAAAAGAATGATGAGAATGAGCGCGAAAAAAATAAACCGAAAGCGGGCTAAAGAGCCCTTTGTTAAGGTTACGCCCCAAATTTTTACATAAGTTTGCTGCATGGATTTCGCTCCAATGAGCTCTTTTCCTGGCGTTAATTGGATGTCTGCCAAAATGGCTCGATCAGAAATCACTGTGACGTCTTCAAATTTGAGTCCGTTGACGCTGCCAGCCATGAGGCGTTTAATTTTCACTTCCATATGGGAGTTTGGGTCATCCATAATGCCTTGGTGTTTGACATACACTGCTGCTGTGATTTTGGGTTTTGTTTCACCGGGAGAAAGCGATTCTGTTGGAGGAAAAGAGATCTGGACGTCAGCATCGAGTACGCCGTCCATTTTGAGGATCGTATTTTGGAGCTCCTCGGCTAGGCCTGCCTGGTAGCGAATTTCCTCTTCGCGATCTGAAGAGACGAGTCCCCCTTTAGCAAAGAGGGTCAGAAGGTTCGTCCCATATCTTCTGGGCAACCCGTATTGGTTCAAAAGAGCCATAGCTTCGGTGGATTGATCTTCTGCTACCTGGATGTTGTACATGGCAACGGAAGTGCCTGCTGCTGCTGCACCAGATACAGTGGCTTGCACTTTCATTGCCGGGATTCCTTTGGATGCGAGAAAAACAACAATTTCATTCGCTTCTTTTTCATCGATGTTGTTGACAATCGCCGAATCACTCGTGCATCCACCCATGATCAAAAGCAAAACGGATCCCAATATTAGACCTCTTGCATAACTCAAGTTCTGCAAGAGGTCTATTCTACGAAAGACCTTTTTCATCATTTTCTGCACCCTAAGACAGTTATACACTGAAGGCGTCTGGTTTTTCAATAAGAGACTGTGGATCTATACGAAAAAATTCTAGCGGGAATGATTGTGCGAAGTTTCTTTGACAAGCCAATGTGGACAATTGCCGAACGATCCTCTCCAGTAATCAAAAATGCCCCTGCATCCTGCACGATATCTTCGGATCTCCTCTCTTTTCTTCTCTTGTCGGTCAAAGACAAAAAGGATAGACTTAATCAAAAAATAGCGCGCCATTTTGATGGCTTGAGGCACAATGATCTGGCGATAAAGCGCCCTTTTTTCTTCTATGGAACAATTTCTTGCCATCCAAAGCAGGCGGCTTCTCCACCAAAAGTAGTGCATATGGGGTTTGCCTCCGATAAAAGAAGAGGAAACTTTATGCCAAATTTTTGCTTTTGGCGCTGTCCATACCTCCCATCCTGCCCTTTGAGCTCGGTAGCAAAAATCTGTCTCTTCCCAGAAAAGAAAAAACCTGGGTTCCAAAAACCCCACCCTTTCCAAGCATTCTTTTCGGATCAGCATGCAGGCTCCGCATACATAGTCGGCAGCTTCCATTTCAAAGTAAGGGTGGTCTTGAGAGCCTGTGTGTGCGCTGAAAAATTCCCCCTTTTTTTCGTCCCAATAGCCGCCTAAATGATCGATCACATCCGTTTGGTACCTGAGGATTTTTCCTCCTAAAACGCCAGCCAGAGGCTTCTCCTTTGCAGCAGCCATCAAATGCTCTAAAAAGTCGGGGGCTACCACGGTATCATTGTTGAGAAGGAGCACCCATTCAGCATGGTGGTCTAGCGCCCACTCAATGCCTGGGTTATTTCCGCCCGCAAATCCGTGGTTTTGGTCCATTTCCAGGATAGGTATTTTTGGAAAAGCCTCCCGAATTTTTTGTACAGAGTCGTTACTCGACCCATTGTCGACGACGACGATGCCATAATTTGGATAGCTGATTTTATCGAGAGAATGAAGGCACTCTAAAGTATCTGTATACCCATTCCAATTCAAGACTACAATCATGATTTTAGCGGGCGGCATGTGAATATAGCCTTTTCCTGCAAAGGATATTCTACCTCAAACTATTCTTCTATGGGTTTTTTTTTTGATTTTTTAACTATCTCCTGTTAGAAGGTAAGAAGATGTCTACAATACAACGTTCTATTGCATATCTATGAAGAAATGGCTTCTTTTCTTGACGATTCTAAATATGCCCTTTTTGTGTGCAGCAGTAGACTTACTGGTCAATGTTGCAGGAGATACGAGTTCCGCAACAGTGGGAAATTTCACGTTAGGAGCTCCTCATTCTGGGGATTTACGGGGCTGCTTGAATTACATTAACGTGCAAGGAGCCGTAGCAGAGACTTTTAATATTACCTTTAGCTTGTCTGCGGGCAATGAAACCATCACACTGGGCGCCCAATTACCTATTTTAAACCTCGCTGTTGCGAATATCATCAATCTTAATGGGGATAATTCGGCAGGCAGTGGAGTGGCCATCACTTTGAATGGAAGCAATACCCGCCGAGGATTTTTTATCCGGCAAGGAACAGTTCTTATTGAAAATCTCACGTTTCAGTCCATGAGGGCAACCGCTGGAAGCAGCGGGACTACGAATGGTGCTGGAGGTCTCGGTGCCGGTGGGGCCATCTTCAATGATGCTGCAAATGTTACTTTATCGAATATCACATTGAGTAGCTGTTCTGTTGTTGGGGGCAATGGATCTGGTGGAGCGCCAGATGCAAACGGTGGCGGTGGCGGTGGCGGCTTAGGAGCGAATGGGGGGAATAGAGGAAGTGCGTCGTCCTTAAACGGCGGGGGTGGTGGGGGTGGTGTTTTTGCAGCTGGCGGTGCTGGTGCTGCTGGGAATGGAGGAAGAGCGGGCGGTGGTGGAGGAGGGGGTGGAGCTGGAGGCCAGGGTGGGACTGGTGGTCTGGCTGATGGAACGACAGAAGGCGGCGGCGGCGGTGGTGGCGGCGTGGGCGCCCAGGCTACAGGTGGAAATGGTGGGACAGCTGGCGGCGTTGGAGGGAATGGTGGCGTTACAACAAGCTTAGTTTCATTTACTGTAGGCAATGGCGGTGGTGGAGGAGGGTCTACAGGGGGCAGTGGGGGGATTGGCACTACTTGTACAGCCGGAACTTCTGGTGGTGGTGGTGGTTCGGGCAGCGGTCCGGTTACATGCACGAATGGCTCGGGTGTCACGGGCGGAGATGGGGGTAGTTTTGGTGGTGGTGGCGGAGGAGGAGGTCCTGCTCCTGCGGATGGAGGTGATGGTGGAGACGGCGGTGGTGGTGGCGGCTCGTTATCCAAAGCTGGGGCCGGTGTAGGGGGAACTGGAGGCTACGGTGGTGGTGGTGGTGGCTCTGCAGGAAATGGCAGTTTTGGTGGTGGTGGCGGCGGGTGTGCGCGTGGTGCTGCTTTGAACGCAGGAAATGGCGGTTTTGGTGGCGGTGGCGGAGGAGGTACCAACACTTTAAATGGAGGAAATGGCGGTTTTGGCGGGGGAAGCGGAGGAGGTCTTGCTGCGGGCACACCGGGGATTGGAGGAGGTAGCGGGAGTGCGCTGGATTTTGCCGGGGGAGGCGGAGCCGGTCTTGGCGGTGCTGTATTTAGCCGTGCTGGATCGATCACGTTTTCTGGCAATACCACAACGACTTCTAGTAGCGTGACAGCGGGCAATGGCGCGGGAGTTGCGCAGGATGGAGAAGCAGCTGGAACCGATTTTTTTGGGGTGTCCGATTTGGTAGAGGGGCCCACTTCCTTAATTTTTGCTCCCGTGTCGCCAGACACGATCACTTTTTCTGGAAGCATCGGCGATTCCAGCCCCTCCACACTGACTTCAGGGACGCTCGGGGTATTAGATCTTACGCATAGCGGCACCGGAACCACCATTTTATCCGGCACCAGCACTTATGGGGGCGATACCGATGTGACAGCAGGAGTGCTTTCGATCACAGGGGACATTATAGTGAGTAGTGCCGCGAACGTCTCGGCAGGAGGCACTTTGAGCACGACAGATCTAGCCAAAGTGCCTCCTACACGTAACATTGCGGCCAATGGCATTTTTGAACTGGTGATTAACACGCCGCAGACGATCGGTGCAGATGTCATTATCCCTGCCCAGCCTGGGATTTTCCAAAAAGCGGGAACGGATACCCTCACCCTTTCTGGAACGAACTCCTACACAGGGAACACCCGTGTTAGAGCTGGAACTCTTTCTGTTACAGGAAGCATTGCAGCGAGTAGCGCAGCCGATGTTTCCTCGGGAGCTATCTTAAGTACGACTGATTTTACGAAAGTCCCCTCTACACTCCTGGTGGCAGCCAATGGCATTTTTGAGATGGTCGTCGGTTCCTCTCAAACCATTGCAGTTAGCTTCATGACAGCTCAGCCTGGTATTTTGCAAAAAGTAGGAGGAAGCTCCTTGACTCTTTCTGCTGCTAATACCTATAGCGGGGGAACCAATTTGAATGTAGGCAACATCATTGCGGCTCATGATACGGCTTTAGGCAGTGGCGCGATCAACATGCAAGCTTTTTCAACATTAACGATTAGCTCTGGGATTACACTCTCTAACGCAGCGGTTCTTCCGGCGACGAATGTCGCAGATTTTTCTGTGGCGTCTGGGACAGGAACCTTTAATGGGACGCTTACTGGGTCTGTGCTTGCAACTTTTAGAAAGGTGGGAGGGGCAACGCTGATTCTTGGAGGAACCAGCGCCTCTCTTTTCTCTGGGACTAGCATCTCGAATGGGACGTTAGATTTGACGGGAAATATTCCCAACTCTCCAGTCACCATTTTCCCTCCAGGAGTCATGACTGTGACGGGAGCGACAACCCATGAGATACAGACCCTTCAAGGGAGCGGGAATACGACGATAGGGGCAGGAGCTACGTTAGTCATGACAGATGCCTTTGGAAGCTACACTGGAGTCTTGCAAGGAAGCGGAAATTTTGAAAAACAAGGGGCCTCTTCCTATCAACTGAGTACATCGGGAACTCTCAGTGGATCAACGATAGTTACCGAAGGAACGTTTGTCCTTGGAGCTTCAGTAAACCTTGCTTCGTCTACGGTAGCAGTGAGCGGAGGTGCAACTCTTGAAAACACCACAGGAACCAACCAAGTCGATGGTTTATCTGGAGCTGGAACGGTCACTCTGGCTAATGCTACGACCTTTTCTGTGGGCGCGAGTGGCGGGACTTCTTCTTTCGGAGGGATTTTGGAAGGCTCTGGAAACTTGGCTAAGATCGGAGCGGGAACCTTTAGCATCACCTCGTCAACAAGCCCCGATTTTACAGGATCGACGACCCTTTCGGCAGGAACGCTCAGCTTAAGTGGGGATCTTCCCGCCTCTACCTTCATTGTATCAGGAGGGGCTCTCACCGTCACAGGAGCGGGAACTCATCAAATCGGAGGGATCGAAGGGACAACGGGTTCAACCCTCAATGGAGGAACTATCCTTTCTGTGGGGAATAATGACATCAACACAGCTGCCTACACAGGACAGATTACGGGTGGAGGAGCTCTTCAAAAAGATGGGACAGGAACGACCACTTTAGGCGGCAACAGCAACTATAGCGGAGGAACAAACCTCAATACAGGTGTGTTATCGATCCAAACGTCTACAGCCCTAGGAACGGGGAATGTCAATATGGCTAGTGGTACTCAGCTGCAGCTGGATCCTTCCTTGACGATTGCCAATGGAGTAGTGTTTACGGGCACTTCAACCATCCAGGTCGCATCGGGTAGCTCGATTGTATCTGGAGTGTTGAGTGATACGGGGGCAGGAGGCTTTACTAAGACTGGAACTGGGACGCTAGGGTTAAGCAATACGACCAACTCCTATCATGGAGATACGACGATTACAGCGGGCACTGTGAATCTCACTGGGGATGCGCTCAATTCTACCTTTTCGTTATCGGGCGGGTTGTTAGATGTGACAGGAGCTGCCACTCATCAGATTGGGGGAATCGAGGGGACGACGAACACAACGATTGGAGCGGGAGCCACTCTTTCCATCGGGAACAATGATGAAAACACCAGTTATGCAGGTCAAATAGGCAGTAGTGGAGCCCTTCTAAAGGAGGGAACAGGGACAACGATTCTCACGGGGACAAACAGCTATACGGGTGGGACAACGATCTCTGATGGAACATTAGAAGGCAACACGAACAGCCTTCAAGGGAATATTCTGGATAATAGCGAGGTGATCTTCAACCAAACTGTAGCCGGAAATTATACAGGGCTTTTGACGGGAACGGGAGATTTTAGAAAACAGGGAGGTGCTCAGCTAGGAGTGGACCTTATCAGCCAAACAAACATCTTTGTAGAAGAGGGAGCGTTAAAGATTCTTGGCGCGATCAGCGCTACCCTTACCACGGTATCTCCGGGGGCTACTCTGTTGGGAGATGCTCTCGTGTTCGGCACTGTACTGAACCAAGGGACGGTGGCTCCAGGGGGTTCTATAGGAACTTTAGTCGTCCTAGGAGACTACATCCAAGCTACGGGTTCTACCCTGGAGATAGAGCTCTCCCCAACGGATACAGATCTTTTGAGCATTATAGGAACCATGACGATCGAACCGGAAACTACGCTCTCGCTTCTTCCCGAGTTTGGGACGTATCCTTCTAATGCCATCTATGTAATCGCCCGGGCAACGGGAGGAATCACGGGAACCTTTTCCACTATTACGACCACGACGCCGAGCTTTGCTTTTGAGGTGTTTTATATCCTCTTAGGCAGTCCTCCCCAGATCCAGCTGTTGCTCAATATTGTTCCCTTTTCCGTTCTGTTTGCGGATGGGAATAATGGAGAAGTCGCCCGATGTCTAGACACTCTTCCAGATACTGGAGATGCAGGGTTGCAGATCGATCTTCTTCGTTTCATGTCGCTTGCTACGTTAAATAATGCTCTCAGTCAGCTCCATCCTGGGATTTTTACTGGCCTTCTTCTCGAAGGAGAAGAGGGCGTTTTACAAATCACCTCTGCCATCCGTCAGCGCTCCAATCAACTGTTATGGACGCAAAAAGAAAGGAACTGGAACGTTTGGGTCGACGGCTCTTTTAAAAGAAGTCGGCAAGACACCTTAAACGAGCAAAATATCGGGTATGTGAACCTAGGTCAGGGAGCTGTAATCGGATGTGACCGTGTCTATAGCGAAGGATCTAATGCAGGGCTTTCTTTAGGTTATGTACACGGCCGCCTCCATTGGAATGAAGCGCGAGGCAAAAGCGAGGAGGACCTCGTTTTAGCCTCCTTGTATTGCACAGCAGCAAAAAATGTGATGTACATGAAATTAGAGGCCGGAGGCTTTGCGAATTTTAATGACACTACTCGGAAAATCACACTGACGAGTTTCAATGAAACAGAAATTAGAAAAGCGAAAAGCCACCCGTTTGGGTACGGTGGAGAGGCATTATTAGAGCTTGGGTTTTGGACTCTTGCAAAAAATTTGCGCATCCAACCTTATGTATCTGCAGAATATATTTATCTTCATAGGAACTCCTTTAAGGAGAGTGAGGCGGGAGCGCTCAATCTTTCTGTCGAATCCACTCATGGAGATCTTTTAGAGGCTCAAGCGGGGCTTTATCTTAGCTGGACCGCGGGAGATGAAGAAGGGGCGCTCTACCCTTACGGAAAGATCGCCGGTCGATGGGACCAGCGCTTTTTGGGAGGCCAAGAGCAGGGGAGTTTTGAAAATAGCAGTTGCGTCATGGACGTTACAGGGCTCTATCCGAACCCCCATTTTGTCGATGTAGAATTAGGTGTCAAGGCGAAGGTAACGCAAAACCTTCTCTTTTCACTGGATATGGAAGGGAGCTGGTCGAATAGGCAAGCGCTCCTTCAGATGGGTCTCGATCTTACCTTTGTTTTTTGATGGATAATTTTTTTGCCGCTTCCTTGTTATACCATTTGATTTCCCAGTGCGTAGTCTTCGCGTGGGTGAATAGTACCAAGACAAAGGCTTTTTCCTGTAGGCCATAGCCTCTAGAGTAGTGGTAGGGTTCAGAGATCCAGTGGCCATGGGCTGTTTGTAGCTCTATAGTGGTTTGTTCGTGCTGGCATACAGCTTTACCGCGATCCATCGACTGAATCCTCCAAGAAGGGGCTAGGTGAAAGTAAAGGGCTTGAGAGGCACTTCCTTTCAGATTCCCTTCCAATGTATCGATCCCTTGAAGGACATTGTCAGTCAATAGGAGCTCTCTTCGATGAGGAAAGCCGAATCCTTGATGTTCTCCAATAAAGTGGTTTGCATGAAACTGGATCAGCTTTGCGCAAGCTCGATCGGTCATTTTAAAAATCCCCTCATCCAAATTCTGTTCTCTATCCTCAAAGGCTAAAGTGTTATGGGCTGTCACAGATCGAAACAGCCGTCGTTTTTCGGGTAGAGGGGTATACAGATAGGTTCCAGGATCGACAATCATGGAGATGCCTTCAATGGCGAGCTCAAAGGAGAGTTGGTCGTTGTGCGCATGCCCGCCATTGCCCTTTTGACCGATCGATCCGCAGCGGATAGCGATAAACCAAGAGTGTCGCCTCAAGATATAGAGTCCAAAATCGGGGTACATAGAAAGGGCTGCTGGCTTTTCTTGGGAAGGCGAGGAAAGGTCCTCAATGAGTGAACGGAGACTTTTGAGATTTCTAAAAGGACGGATCAGATAGCGATGGTCAAGCCCCTTTTCTTCGGGAGGAATTTTCATGAATCGCCCGCTGTCATTGTCTCCGCATTGAACAATGGTTTCATCGGGCTTGGTGATGTCTCGAATGAAGTCGGCTATCTTTTGGAGGCGGTCTAGATAGATAGAAGAAAACGTTGCTCCCACTTCTAAGGCCATAACAGTTCCAAAAAGGATCATCTCTCCGGAGAGTCTATGATAACTGGTAGAAGCCTCAAAGTTGCTTCCATCTGCATGAAACTGTTCGAGCCCCTCTTTTTGCAGTTCTGTGATTGCAAAATCGAGCCAAGACTGGATTTCCCGATCTTTGGGAAGATAGCTAGAGGCAAAAAGAAGCCCCGTAATATTGGCTAGATAGTGGTTAGAGCGCAAATAAGGGTCCCATTCCAAATGGTGGAATATATGTTTTGCATGCTCGTAGATGCTGCGCACAAATATTTGTTCGAAGGCTTCATCAAAGTGCGCTCCGCAATCTTTCAAAAGATCATAAGCAAGAAGCCAATTAGCAACGCGAATGCCCACATCCATGGAGTACACCCAATTGACTCCGTATCTCGGAGGGTTGGATGCAATAAAATCTAGGATCTGATTTCTAAACTCTATTGCATAGGCGGGATGTTTTTCCAAGGCATATCCTAGAGCAAAAGAGAAGAGGTGTTGCATGCGCGCAAGCTCCCAAGGCACTTTCACATCGACGCCTAAAAGATGTCCATATTGAATCTTTTCTGAACGGGTGGATTCCTCCCAGCGATATCCAGATTTGAAATCGAGATGCCAATCAATGGGGCGATAAGCAGGATCGAGAAGCGCCTTGATTCGGAGGGATTCTTTCGCGTTGGCAGGATTGATGGGACCGGAGGGTTTGGGTTCAAACACCACGCCTTCCAACCCCTTACACAGCATTCCATGGAATACTGCAGTCCAACCAGATCCCAAAAGATCAAATTGATGTTGGAGATAAAGATTATTGAGTCGGGATAGAGGTTCCTTTGGGAACTGGGAAAGGTCGACATCTTTCAAGAATCGATGTAAAAAAGTGTGGGGACATAAGAGTTCATAGGAAGAGAAAGATGTATCGCGAATTTTCCGCTTTTGCAGTAGGAATTGTTTTTTCATGCGATATTGTATTTTTTGTAGCAGGATGCGAGGGGGTAAAGAGGCAGCTTTTTTGATGTATTGGAGGAGTTTCATGTGTAGAGATCTTGTAACCTATCCAGGATTTTTTGGGTATGGGATGACCATGTATGATGGCGAAGGACCTCTTGTCGAGCAGTCCTACCTAGTCTTTCTCTTTTTGCCGGGTCTTCAATTAATGTTTTAAGCCCGTTTTTCAGGCTTTTTGAATCTCCAGGTGTCACCATCCAAGCAGAGTCGTCATGTCGGAGGATTTCGCTGATTTGATTGAGACTTGATGCGACGATGCCTTTCCCCATGGCCATGTATTCGAAAAGTTTTGTAGGTGAGCCGAAGAAGGCGCTTCCATCTCGGTTCGGGACGTGCGGTGAAACGAGAATATCGCACGCTGCGAGATATAAGGGGCCTTGATCTTGCGGGACAGTGCCCGTAAAAATCACAGATTCAGATAGGTTCCATTCGGCCGCCTTCTTTTTCACAAGGGGCATAGTCAGTCCGTCGCCGATCATGAACAGTTTCACATTTTTTTTATAGCCGGGGTTTTCTTGTAGGAGCTGGCCAAAACTGTCCACCAATACCTCAGCGCCATGCCATTTTCCAAAAGTGCCAATGAACCCCAAGACAATGGTAGAACCTATTTTTTCTCGAATCCTCGATCCGTTGACCGAAGGGGAGTAGATTTCCGGGTTTACCCCGTTTGGGTTCACTAGGATTTTTGAGGATTCAATCCCAAGGGTCGTCAATTCATCTTTAAGAGGCTGGCTTACAACTACGATTAGGTTTGCCGAGTGTAAGTTTTGCCGTTCGATGTTTTGCGATAGTTTCTCATATTTTAATGCCCCACCCCAATTGCGACTGACCCATACCTCAGACCCATTGTACTCCAAAACAAGCGGCACTCGATACCTTTGAGAAAGCTCCACTCCGGAAAAATTATTCAAGCTATACCGCTGGTAAATAAATGAGGGGGAATTTTCTCCAATATACTCCACGGCTTTTTTGAAAAACGTGGCGTTAAAAGCAAAAGAGGACAGTTCGATAAAGTCCCAAAAACGCCGTTCTGGCCTGATGATGTATGTCTCGATGTTAGAGGACGTTGTGGGAATAGGATCATTGGTGAGGAAGAGCGGTGGTTGGCGTGGGGCAAGTGCAAGATGGTTCAGTACGCCGGCGATGTGGCCGATAGAGCCTCCTGATTGAAGGCCAAAACAGAAGTCTGTGCGAAGATATACGGGGCGCCTAGATAAATCTAGCTGTGTTTGCCGAGGCCTTTTTGGGAAGGTTTCTAATGTTTGCACCATGCTTTTAAGAAAGGACTTTTTTTGTAAAAAATCTTGAGCCCATTGCCAAAAAAGGGCGCCTAGTAGGCGAATCGTGATGGTTTGATAGTTTCCTTTTCTATCCGACCAGTAAGCCTTTCGAAAGGATAGGCCTTTTAAAGTGAGGGCTAATAGAAGGGGTTTGGAGAGCAGGCTAAGATCATAGGTCAAGAGGGCTGCCTCGCGATATCGGAAGCAGTGAAAGAGAATTCGCCAAGATTTTACAAGAGATTTTAATTCATGGAAGGAAAGTTTTTTTGCGTTAGGAGACAGCTCTTTTTGGCAGGCAGGGTCGTGTTGGATCATGATGCTTTTTGGTTTGTTGATCAAGAGGTCTATTCTTCAGGCTGTTTTTGTATACGGATCGTTTCATCGGTATGCACAAGGGAGGGGAGCTTCATTTGTAAGTTTTTAGGCGTTAAATAAGGAGGATAAGGGTCTACAGCAAAGTAGAAATCGTTATACCAAGGATTTT
>MGMD01000025.1 GCA_001796285.1 Chlamydiae bacterium RIFCSPLOWO2_12_FULL_45_20 | reverse complement strand
AAGGCAGGCTTATGGGTTTCGAGATATTGAATATTTTAAATTGCGACTTTATCACCTACACGAGTCCAGGTACGCATTTGTCGGATGAACCTTTTTTCTTCTTTTTCCCGCTTCTAACCATCTGGTTTTCACATCATTACACCCAAGCGTGGGAACTGACGAAAAGTTGTCGACAAATCTTGTTGGGAAAAATCTTTCTCAGGTAGAATGTGGAAAAATGGGGAGCTTATGCCAGTCGAACCTCGCACAATAGACAATTTGGGAATAGAGACTTCGAGTCGTTATGCAAAAGATCGAGAGATCTTTGATAAGAGGCTGATTGAAGAGTCCAGATTTATTCCAACGAAAGCTGAAGTTTCGGTTTTAAAGCCTTATGCTCCTGCGAGTTTTAGCGAATACCTTTCTCCTGCTGTGTTGACACTGTGGGCAAGTTTTGAACCGCCTCCCGAATTACTCATGACGGGACGAGCATTTTTTACCCACTCACTGATCCCTTCCTTAGGTGGATCGGAAAAGCAAGAAGCGGATGCGGACAAGTTAGAAGCGCTGGAGGATACGTTAAACAAAGGGTTTAAGGGGGGCAGGGACCAAGAGGATTCGCAAGAAGAGGAAAGAGAGAGACAAGTTCTTCTGACTCTTATGCAGATGTTAGGAAAACTTGACCGGGTGCTGGAAATGGTTAATTCCCGCCGTAATCAGTACCAAAGAGGTTAGCCCTATGGATTGGCAAGAGGTATTAGGCTGGGGTGAAACAGAACTCAACGACCTTCGCTTTGTTGGTTACGCTTATATCAGGCAGGGAATTTACGATGTGGCCCTCACTTTTTTTAATGCGCTTTCGGTGCTCACCCATCCTACAGCTTATGACTTACAAACGATGGGTGCCTTGCATCTGCAATTAGGAAATGGGCTGAAGGCATTAGACTATTTAGACCGGGCGCTAAAAGCAGATCCCAGTCATCTGGCTACACAACTGAACCGCGCTAAAGCCCTCTTTATGCTTGGTTATAAAAGACAAGGACTATTGCAAGCGGAGTTTCTTGAGGACAATGCAGACAAAGCAATCGCCGAGAAGGCTGCAGCGCTTACCCTTTCCTATCGGTGAACAATCTTTCCCTTGCACCATCGACGTCCGCCTGTTAATCTGAGATTTCTATGTTGGATTGTGAAGTCAAAAATGTGTGGGAGCAGTTTCTCGAATTTATTGAGACACGGGTCTCCAAGTCGGAGTATCAGAACTGGATTGATCCCGTTCGGTTTGTCGAAGCGTCAACGGATAAAATCATCCTCGAAGTGCCAAATGTGTATGTTCAAGATTATCTATTAGGCAATTTTTCCGATGTTTTGGGAAATTTTCTCCCTCTTCTGCCGTCTGGCGAGCCAGCCATCCATTTTCTCATCCCCGATGACGCTCCGCAAACCAAACCCCCTCCGCTGCCCAAAGAAGAGGAGCCTTCTCGTGCACAACTTTGCCTGAACCCTTCCTATATTTTTGAAAATTTCATCGAGGGACCTTCGAATCAATTTGTGAAATCAGCCGCCTTTGGTGTAGCTAGTAGACCTGGAAAATCCTACAACCCTCTTTTCATTCATGGAGGGGTGGGTCTTGGAAAAACACATCTTCTTCACAGTATCGGCCACTATGTCCAAGAACACCACAAAGCCAAAAGAGTCCAAGTCATCACAACAGAAGCGTTTATCAATGATATCGTCGATCACCTACGAAGTAAATCGATCGATAAACTCAAGCGTTACTATCGAACCCTCGACGTCCTTCTCGTAGACGATATTCAGTTTTTACAAAATCGGCTTAACTTTGAAGAGGAGTTTTGCAGCACATTTGAAACGCTTCTCAATCAAAACAAGCAGATTGTGATCACATGCGACAAGCCCCCAGGGCAACTCAAGCTTTCTGAAAGAATGGTCGCCCGCATGGAATGGGGACTGGTGGCCCATATGGGAGTACCAGATCTTGAAACTCGAGTCGCAATTATCAAGCACAAATCAGAACGGCGCGGACTCAATATCCCCAGCCAAATTGCTTTTTTTATCGCGGAACACATTTATAACAATGTACGTCAAATTGAAGGGGCCATCAATCGGCTATGCGCGCACTCCAAGTTGATGAATACCCATCTCGACGAAGAGATCGTTGAAAAAATCTTAAAAGAGATGTTCCAACATAACGCTCCCACTAAAAAAATCTCTGTGGAGGAAATTCTCAAGAGCGTCGCTGCTGTTTTCGAAGTAAGAATCTCTGAAATTAAAGGAGAATCTCGCCATAAAGAGATCGCTTTAGCCAGGCAAGTTGCCATGTACCTTGCAAAAGAAATGATCGACGACTCCCTCATGCGAATCGCCGCTTCCTTTGGCGGTAAAACTCATTCTACACTGCTTCATGCCTGGAAGAAAATCACCGATCAGATCCAAATGAATGAACTGCTTCGGCGCCAAGTGCAAATGGTTCGACGAAATATCGAAACAACCTAGAGACTGTGTCCAGCAATTCCACTGCTGACAGGAACTTGAGAGGTTCTTTTTAGGGCGTCATAGATGGACATTGCTTCTACGACCATCGAGCTTGGGTTATGAAGGTTGGATGGGAGAAGGATCGTATTGCCTTCTTTCGCAAGCTGTTTGAAAGCATCAATATATTTCTCGGCCACCTGAAGGGAAGCGGCTCTCTCTCCCCCACTTTGGGAAAGGGCCTCTGCGATGACTGTAATGCCGCGAGCCGTTGCATGGGAAAGAGTTTGGATGGCTTCCGCTTCTCCCCGTGCGCGGTTAATCCGATCGATTTGCGCTGCTTCAGACTCATTAATGGCAGCCTGGCGCTGGCCTTCTGATTGGTTGATTTGAGATTGCCGGATTCCTTCTGATTCCAGAATGCGGGCCCGCTTTTGCCGTTCTGCAGTCATTTGGAGTTCCATAGCCTTTCGGATATCTTCAGGCATTGTGATGTCTTTGATCTCGTAGCGCAGGCAGGACATTCCCCAGGAGACGGCAGCTTCATTAATGGCTTCTACGATGTTGGCATTTAACGACTCCCTCTCTTCAAAGGTTTTATCCAGGGGGATCTTACCAATTTCAGAGCGCATGGTCGTCTGAACAAGCTGCAAAAGAGCGTGAACTGGATGTTTAACTCCATAAGAGGCGGCCATAGGATCAAAGACTTTAATATAGACAATACCATCAAGAATCACGCTGACATTATCTTGCGTGATCGCTGTTTGCTCAGGAACTTCAATCGCCTCTTCCTTGAGCGAATGGCGATAGGCAATTTCATCGGCAAAGGGAACGATCCAATTGAGCCCCGGCTCCAACTTCCGCTTAAACTTTCCAAGCCGTTGCACAATCCATCCTTGTTGTTCTGGAACGATGCGAAACCCCCTTAAAAAGACTCCCAAAAAGACTAGTAAGCTCAAAAAAAGAAGGATCATACGCTTCCACTATATCTAAATCTTAGGAAATAATGTCAATACATACATCTTCTTGGGAAAAGCTTCTGACAACGAGGTTGCGCACTTGTGTAAAAACTCCCAGTCATTACGCACATCGAAGATGAGGAGAGCCTGGTCCTCTTCGAGACGCTCTTCCACATATGCGTAGGAAGGTTTGAGTGCCTGTATGAAGGGAACATTGAGAAGATCCGCAAAGGCTCTTCCGATTTTTTTAGAGCTGGTATCGGGCATGGGGATAACCGCATCTGGAAAGGGCCACTCGAGCTGAATCCACTGAAAAACTGCAAAGCCAGCCAGCCCTTCCGCTTGATGCATCCCCAGAAGGTGCGCGGGAGCTCCCTTGTCAAAAACAAAAGCCCTTCGGACAGGTAATAGGGGCTTTTGTTTACATTGGGCACAAAGCGACTGTTCGTCCGTCAAGAGATCAAAGCAATACTTACAGTGCAGCACTGGATCCGGTAGCTGAGAAAGTTGCCAGCATTGAGAACACAAACTGATTAAATCGGTTCTTTCATTGCAGTGAATACAAAGAGGTGGATAGAAGCAGTCGAGGATGGAGTTAAAAAATCCCCAAAAACTTTTTCTTTTTAAGATGAAATTCGGGAGCATCGAGTACGCCATCTATGGAGATTAAAAAAGACTCTGTAAATTTGAGAAGGACAAACTGTTTCATCTTAATGAAAATGCGTAAATTTCCATCGAGGTCCATCCGAGGCTGAGGGTCCATTTCCAAAAAGAATTCTGAGCGTTGTCCTTCGCTATATGCATGACTGAGATCCAGAAGATTAAAGTAGCCATTTTCGAGCTCAAAGGTCAAGTCTCCTGTTACTGGAATCAGTAACTCTAAATCAAGACCTGCGATGCGGCTTAAAAGATTAGCAGGGAGATCGAAGACCGTCTCCTTTCTTTTGTAGGTATTAATAAAGTATAAGCTGCCGTGGGCTCTCCACGTTTTGCCATCTTCCAGAAGACCTCGAAAATCTTTCAGTTGCAGCTCTCTAACGACAAGGGGCTCTATGGGACCTACTTTTCCACCTGGCCGAATTAAAAAGCTCGGTCTCAAATCGACTATGGTCAGATTAGGTATAGAAATGGCAAACGGACTCTCTTCTTTTTTTTTAATCAGCATATCATCCACTTTTAGCATGCCCGCAGAATCACTGATTTTTAGATCATAGATTCGGATTGTTTCGGGCAAAAGATCCACCTGAGCAAGAAGAGTGCGAAACTGAAATCCAAATAGCTCAATCGCTTTTCCACTTAAAATGCCTTGAAAATGCGGGGCATTCTGCTGTAGCTCTAGTCGCCCCTTAAGCTCATATCCCTTCCCCATCTGCAGCTCTTGAAAAACTGAGGCGACATCGCTGGGGAGAAGGTGAGAAAGCCTCTGAAAATCCACATGAGCGCTACCGACGAGGACGTTGGGTTTTTCAGCGTGAAAAGAAGCGGAAACACCTCCAAAACAGCCTTCAATGGAATGAACCGACAAGAGGTCTTTATATTCCCAATCGATCGTGAGAGGCTCCTGTTCAACACCTACAGTCAACCTCCCTGTGATTACATCGTTGATTTGAGCTTGTAGACGATAGAAGTGGTCGCGGTATTGAAAAGCCGCATCACATTGAGAATGACTCCAATGTAGCTGTAAATTTTCCACACGATGGTAGTCTCCGTGAAAGGGGATCAACCCTTCTCTCATCGTACAGATAAATGTGGAAAAATCTGAGGTGAAATCGAGATCTGCAGTCACGTTTAAATCGCGATCTGGATCGATGAACTCTAAAAAGCGCCCCCTTAAAAAGGAGGAAGGAATATGCATTTGAGAATTTTTAAACACCCAGGACGCTCGTTTCTTTTCATACTGGAGTAGATCGATGACGCAATCAAACGGACCGTGTAAACTCACTCCTTTCAATTGCGCTCCCTGTAGCGAGGAATACTGCAAATGAACGGATCCATTATTTTCCATAGGATGACCATGGATGATCAATGAGGAGGCTGTAAAGTCAAAATCAGAATCCCATTGCCCGTTATAAAGGAAGTGCCCTGAACCGGTCAAAATTCCCTGAAGCCTCTCATCTTGAATGAGCTTGAGATCAAACGATACTTTAGAGAGGGAAAATTCAGAATGAAGAGATGGCAAGATTTTTCCATTAAATTCGGCGCTCGCCTCTTGCTTCCAGTTCATATAACCTTTAGCAATGCCTCGATCCGTTATACTTGCTTTGAGGGTTAGGTTGGATTCTAGATCGATGTTCCATTCGTCCAAGGCTTTTTCAATGGAACACGCAAATTTTGGATCCTCTCCTTGAGCTACAAGCAAAAGCTTACCCTTTATGAGCTGGCAATGCATCTCTGTATTGCCAAAGGGAGGAATCTGAGCAAGATCCACACCCCACTCTTGTAAAATGGGTCCTGCTGCTAAAACATGATCCCATGGCAGCGTAAAAGCAACATCCAGATCGCGTAAGGAGCAAGGGGTAAAGCGAAGCTCTGAACCTAAAAAATGGCTCTTATCGCTATAAAACACCTGTTTTCCATTATAATGACCTTTAAGACGCATTAAGTCCCAAAAGCCGCGCGTGAATCGAAAGTCAAAAGACCACAGATCTTTCCACTTGCTCAAAATGGGGCATTCGAAGGGGATTTCCTTTTCTAAAAATTTCCACTTGCCATGGAGAGAAAAGAAAAAATCCAGGCCAGGGTCGATCCAACCGTCGCCTTGAAAGGTAAAGTTGTCAAACTCTCCCTTCGCGATCTGAACGGCAAGAGCTGAGCCATTCCATCCTCCCTTAAGCATGAGTTGTGCTCCGAAAAGGTCTGCCTCTATCGTCCCATCCTCCCAAAGACCAGAAAAGGAACTTTTCCATCGATTTCCCTCGATAAAAAGCAAACCCCCTTTTCGGTTGAGTTCTCCCTGGATGAGGTTTGCGTCAAAAAGAGAGTCCCCTTTTTGTAGGGCTAGAGACTCTGCTCGACAGGTGCACGTCCACTCTGGGAAAAAAAGCTCTGCTTTTGCATCGATTGTTCCCTTGAGAATGTGCCATTCTTTTAGCTCTGGGAAATAAGGGGTTGCCGCAGCGAGAAGAAGGGTTGCTTCTTCCGCATGGATCTTGGAACATTCTACATTCCAGCGTTCCTCCTTTGAAATGGAAAGCCATGCGTCTTGAAATTCAATTTTTGATTCGAGCCAATCGCTTTTGAAAAATCCCTTGCCCTGGCATCTAAAAGGAATCTTCTTTCCCAACACTTCTCCTGTTCCAAGAACTTCCCATTTTGCTCCCAAGCCCGAGTTCAAACTGAGAGTTCCAGAGACGTTTTGCAGCGATCCGCGAGAAACATAAAGGGCGAGCTCATTGGCTGTTAGATTAGCAGAGGAGACCCGATAACCGTCTAAGAGAGTCATTTTGCCGCTGATCTCGCCTTTTGTAATTTCTGCCCACGGGAAAAAGTCTTTTAAAAGGGTTATATTGAAGTGAGTCAAATCCACATCCCATTGCTGATCTTTATAGGTAAGTAGGACAGATGCTCCATCCCAGTCGAGAGCAAGGTAGGACGAAACCTTATCTTTTTCTAAAGAAAAATGGGCGAGGCCTCCCCAATCCAGAGTTCCATTTGCAACAGAATAAGAAAAATCAAACCAACTCGTCGGAACATCCCAATTCTTTTTTTTCACGATGGAAACATGGGGAGAGATAAGGTGAATATGGCCCTTTAGCTTCCTGGGAAAATCACTAAAATTCAAGCGAATAGAAGCTTTTTCCACATACACTTGGAAAGTGGGATCAAAGATTGCAAGATCTGAGAATACAAAAGCCCCGTTTTCCCAGCTCAGCGTACGGTATTCAATTTGAGAGTGCGTGTAGCTCCTAGCTGCAAGCTTCAGCAAGTTTCCTATGATTTCATGGGAAAAAAGAATGCAAACAAGGGCAAAAACAGCGATTAAAAAAAGGCTCTTTTTCACGCTCCCATTCTAATGGATTCATGCGTTTCAAGAGGAGATGAATTTTTGATACTCTTTACGAGAAAGCAGTTTTTCGAGCTCTTTGGGATTTGAAAGCTCTAGTTTAAATAACCAACCAGCACCCTCTGCGTGGTGATTCAGTATGGACGGCTCATGGCTGAGTTTTTCGTTCACGGCAACAATTTTACCTGACACTGGAGCATAAACGTCAGCAGCAGCTTTTGTAGATTCTAAAATGCAAGCTTCTTTGCCTGACGGAATGACTTCTCCAATAGTGGGAAGTTCTATATAGACAATCTCTCCTAATTCACGCTGCGCATATTCGGTAATGCCGACAGTGCCTACACGGCCTTCGACCTGAATCCATTCATGGGATTGCGTATATACTACTTCCATCGCTCCCATTTTACTCCCCACTTTTGAGAAGTTTGAGTGTCCCCCATGTCGCTGGATGCTGTTCAATCGTATATTCTTCGCTAGAGACGGCAAAGTGTTGGGCAGGACCGTCGCTTCGATTGATGCGGTAAGTAAACCCAATTCGCGGAAAACTCAGCGGATCATATCCATGCAGACAATGCGCCGGAATTTCGACTAAAAGGCTATAAGACTGCCCGCCAATATCGGGAGAAACAATCAAATCTTCTGGATGACAAAGGCGATGTGTGTCTTCATTTCTGAATCGTGTCACTTCACGCCCAAAGAAATTTTGCACTTCTACGGGGAAAAACACAAAGTGATGGCAAAAGCGAGTGACAACCCCTTTTGTTTTGAGATCCCGTGTATCAATGAAGATCTCGATACTGTCCCCTTTTCGAAAATCCGCATCGCCAACTCCCTGAAAGAGTCCATGCACAATAAAATGAAACGCTAGTTTTTCAAAATTCCACGCACAATAGACCTCACAAAAGGATTCTTCATCCAAAAGATCAGAAGTCGATGGTAAAAGATGCTCTTTATTGGGCTCCAGGCCCCCCCGTATGAACTGACAGTCTGCGGTCAGTCCAAAAAACTGCACAGGAGAAAGGGCTGGGATATCTTCAAAAAGACTCATTCTCCCTCCTTCTGCAGAGGGATCACGATCGCGTTTTTTTCTTTTACTGTCTGAAGAAATCTTTCTGCGAAAAACGCTTTTGCGTCTGACGCTAATGTTTCTTTTCCGACGGAAAGCTGATCCAGAATGGGGGCTGGGGTTGCTTTTCGCTCTTTAAGATAGAAAAAGGCAACCTGACCATCTATCACATGGACGGGAGACCAAAGATCTGGAAGCATCGTAAATGCTTTATTTTTCATCCAATCCTCCTTGGAAGTTCTAGAAATGATAAGACTTTTCTTTTCGAGCTTAAACTGATCGAAAAGGGGATTCGCGCCCGACTGCACCCATCGAGGGTCTAAAGAGTTGCTTTTCAAGGACTCAAGGGCGGAAATACTAGCGATCAAAAAGGGGTTTTTATCCTGAACAAACTCAGATTCCGCCTTTCCAACGTATTCTCTTAAGTAATCCTGTGCTTCATGAAAGGGAAGGATGTGTTTGTCTTCGACAATCTCCAAATCCTTGATCCGCGTATAGACGCCTTGCCTTTGGGAAAATGGGGGATCATTGCCATAAACACTCCATACCGACTCGACAAAGGGGGCCTGGTCTAACTCCTCCTCCACCCATTCAGGGTGTTCTTTCACGATCTGTTGCCTAGAAAAGGCGTCCACTTCGGCGCGCAAGCTGGGATCTGAGTGTTCAAGCAAAGTAAAGCGATGTTCTGGAGTATCCGCCTGTCCTAAGGAAAATTCCTTTCGGAGTTGAGCCCAATTCGCCTCATTTTTTTGCCAATTCCAAAGCTCTTTTAAAGTCACTCGAGCGGCAATTTTCTCAATAGCGACTTCCGCTTTTTGGGCACGGTAGCGCGTTCGGATTAGCTTGGGGAATTGTTTTTCAACTTCATGGACTTCTTTGATTTTGGTAGGCAGCAACTCCCCTGTATCTACACCAATCGCTTCGATATAACATCGAACCGCAGCAAGATCCTGTTGGTTTTGGATCCGAATCGGCCAGGTATAGCATTCTATCGCGGCCGATGCATTGGCATACTGAGAAAACTCCTGATACGGCATTCGGTCAACCAATGCCGCCTCTCCTACATCACGAAAATATTTCCTAAAAAGAAGCACTTTTTGCCACACATAGGCTGCACTTCTCTCGTCAAAACCGAAAGAGCTAAGGTGTTGATGAAAACTGATTTCTGGCCTATTGCTTCCCAGAGTTTGCATCGATTCCCGGAAATGGTGAATCAGGTCCCCCTTAGCCTCTTGCAAAGTAACTCGATACCCTTTCTTTTCAGCTGCGCTTGCGGCATTCAAGATAAATTCAGAAACAAGATCCACAAAATTGCGACCAAACCACTCGACTGCTCCATGATACCCAAATACTGCAAGATCATCATAAGAAAGCCTTGGATCCACTGGCAGCCTGGGCAACTGCTGATGTTGGTGAATTAAAATTTTTCGAAGTATTTCTGGTGGGAGATATCCTTCTAATAAATAGATTTCCTTTAGATGGCTAAAAGTGCTCGGAGTGACTGCAATCTCTTGTTTTAAAGCCTCGATGGCCCCATTCATTTCCGGGAGATAATGGTTCCATACACTGTTTGCGCTTAAAAAGTCGGCTTGAGGATGAACATACGGGCGGTAACGCTTTGCCTTTTCCAAGCGCCCTTCAAAATCCTCTTTTAAAACATCAAAATACTCAGCGACAATTAGATCAGCTAAACGGTCTTTCAAAAAATCATTTCGGATGACTCCATCGTTAGAAAAATTGGGGAGCATCCCTCTGGGTGCATAGGGATCATTTCTGTCCGCAGCAATGAATCGAGACATCATTTGCACTTCTGAAAACATCAACTTGGAGCCTCCTACGGTCGTAGAGACTGCCCAATCCTTCCGCTCACTTCTAGTGTCAAACGTGCCATAAGCGCCAAAAAAAAGAAAAGAAGCGATGACAACGACAGCCGTAACTAGGAAAAAAGTCTGTTGGTATCTACGAAAAAACTCCAGCATAAGAGACTTTGCTCCGCGAGTATCTCTAATTCAGAAATGTGGTTGATCGTAACAGATCCTTCCTTTTGGAGGCAAGAATTACCGAAAAAAACTTTGAATTTGAGCGCGTCTAAGGAACTAATAGGACTTAGCAAAGATGACTCGTCGCGCGCTCTTTTCGTGAGTAAAAATACACTTGCCTGCTTCAGGGGGTAAATGAAGAGGGATACAGCGGATCGTCACGTTGAGATCTTGTTTGACTTGTTCCTCAATTTTTGGATCTCCATTCCAATGTGCAAGAGCAAAACCTCCATGAATTTCCTCTCCTTTAGCAGTGAAAAACTCATAAAGCTCTTCTTTGTGATCGATGGATACCGTGTGTTGCTCTCGAAAGGCTGTAGCTTTGGCAAGAAGATTAGACTGGATCGCTTCTAGAAGAACGACTACTTCCTCAGAAAAGAAGCGGATCGCTTCTTTGTGGGGCCGGTCTCGGCGATATACACTAAGCTCTCCCGACTCGATTTCTCGAAGCCCGACTTCCAACCGGAGCGGAACGCCCTTTTTAATCCATCCCCAGGTTTTTTCCCCACCACGCAAATCTCTTTTATCAACGATGACGCGAAGGTTCTCCCCTTCATACTGTATTTTTCGGAGTTCAAAAGCGAGCTTTTCTGAGTATTCTAAAACCTTGGACTGCGTATCTTCGTTGTGGATAATCGGAATAATAACCAAGTGACAAGACGCAACGCGAGGAGGAAGCACCAGCCCGTCATCGTCGCTATGAGTCATCACGAGCCCACCTATGAGTCTTGTCGTTGAGCCCCAAGAAGTCGTCCACCCATATTCGAGTTCTGAGGCAATATTCCGGAATTGAATCCCACAAGATTTAGAAAAATTCTGTCCTAAGAAATGGGACGTTCCCGATTGCAGAGCCTTTCGGTCTTGCATCATTGCTTCGATTGTGTAAGTGTTCACAGCTCCAGGGAATCTTTCCGACTCCGTTTTTTCTCCACGGATGACGGGGATGGCCAAATACTGATGGCAAAAGTCAGAGTACACCTCCAGCATGCGCTGCGTTTCAATCACCGCCTCTTCTGCTGTCGCATGCACAGTATGTCCTTCTTGCCAAAGAATTTCCGTTGTTCTTAAGAACATGCGCGTTCGCATTTCCCACCGAACGATATTGGCCCATTGATTAATGAGTAGAGGAAGGTCTCGATAAGACTCCACCCATTTCGCAAAAGTGTGTCCAATGATCATCTCGGAAGTAGGCCGAACTACCAGGGGTTCCTCGAGCTTCCCTCCTGGAACAAGCTTCCCATCCTTTCCTTTTTCTAAGCGGTGATGGGTAACCACCGCACATTCCTTGGCAAAGCCCTCTATATGTTCCGCCTCTTTTTCCATATAACTTAAAGGAATGAAGAGCGGAAAATAGGCATTTTGATGTCCAGTTGCCTTGAACATCCGGTCCAACACCTTCTGGATATTCTCCCAAATCGCATATCCCCAAGGTTTAATCACCATGCAGCCTCTGACCGCAGAGTGTTCCGCAAGATCAGCCGCCTGTAACACAGACTGGTACCACTCAGGATAATCCTCTTCTCTAGTCGGAGTAATGGCGGTTCGAGCTTTTTTCTTATGCATGAGCCGTGGATTTTAAAGACCTTTCCAGATTGTCAGCAAGGAGTTTTTGAAGGTCCTCACGCACTTGTTGTAGCCCCTGAGGGTCTTGAACAGGGGCAAAGGTATAAGCAGTCATCGCCTTGACGATCTCTGGGGAAAGAAGAACCTCCTCAAGAAGCTGGACGTCTGGCTTGAACAAAGAAATAGTTCCTTGGTGGAGGTATCCTGCCTTCTGTCTTCTCTGTGCGGCCCCAGCTACTTTCATCCCCTTGTAGATAACATCATATTGGGACGGCTGAGCCATGCAAAAATTACGAGAGTCGGGCACAAGGGAGGGGGCGTCTTCCTGAACCAATTCAGGTTCCAAAGAAAAATAGTCTTGTACGGTTTTTAAAACTGCCTGGTTTACAAACTCATAATTTCCCAATGTATTGAAAAAAAAAGCAGGGTGCTCAGAAGGCATGAAAAATGAAAAGGCGAGATCCCAAATGTGAAACACAATCCCTCCCCCCGTGGGTCTACGCGCCAAGTCGATGTCATACCGGGCTACATGTTCGAAATCCAGGTGGTTTTCTGGTCGAATAAAATAGCCATATGTTGCAGAAGGACGCTTCCACTGGTATAAATGAAGGATGGGATCTTTGTGTGAGGCCAAATGTTCTAAAAGCTTTTCGTCGAAGCGCATATTTTCTTCGGCTGTAGAAATTCCTGTATCTAAAATTTGTATCATAAAAATTTCACTTCCCAAAGAATTAAACAGCCCTTATTAGAAAGATCTTTAATGGTATCAACTTTTGACCACGAGAGTCGAGAAAAAAACTCAAAAGGCTTATAATAAAAGAAGGGTAGTCCATGTTTGATAAGTTTACTAATCGCGCAAAACAAGTCATCAAGCTGGCCAAAAAAGAGGCGCAGCGTCTAAATCACAATTACTTGGGGACAGAACACGTCCTTTTGGGGCTTTTGAAATTAGGCCAAGGCATTGCGGTCAACGTTCTGAGAAACATGAACTTGGACTATGAGGCCATTCGCGCGGAAGTAGAGCGCATAGTGGGCTTTGGCCCGGAGATTCAAGTATATGGCGACCCTGCCCTCACTGGCAAGGTGAAAAAAGTTTTTGAGTTTGCGAATGAAGAGGCGGCGAATCTCAACCATAATTATGTAGGTACAGAACATCTTCTTCTAGCTCTTTTGAGACAAACCGATGGTGTTGCGGCGCAAGTACTGGAAAATCTCAACATCAATCTTAAAGAGGTTCGAAAAGAAGTTTTAAAAGAGCTGGAGACGTTTAACCTTCAACTGCCTCCAATGGGAGCCAATCCCTCTCCAGGGGCACCGCCGCCGAGACAACCTGGGTCAGACCGGATATCTCCTCAAGCGCCTCCCGTTACAGACAAAATGCCAGCCCTTCGCGCCTATGGTCACGATCTAACAGACCTTTGCCGTGAGGGGAAAATGGATCCGGTGATTGGGAGGAAAGACGAAGTAGAAAGGTTAGTGCTCATCTTGTGCCGCCGCCGTAAGAACAATCCGGTACTCATCGGGGAAGCGGGGGTAGGCAAAACCGCTATTGTGGAAGGCCTTGCGCACGCGATTATCAAAGGGGATGTTCCGGACAATCTCAGGAAAAAAAAGCTCATCTCTTTAGATCTCACTCTCATGATTGCTGGAACAAAATATCGCGGCCAGTTTGAGGAACGGATCAAGGCTGTCATGGATGAAATTAAAAAAAACGGCAATGTCCTATTGTTCATTGATGAGATCCATACGATTGTTGGAGCGGGAGCTGCGGAAGGAGCGATCGATGCGTCCAACATCTTAAAGCCTGCGCTGTCTCGTGGAGAGATTCAGTGCATTGGCGCGACAACTTTAGATGAATACCGAAAGCACATTGAAAAAGATCCTGCGCTCGAGCGCCGCTTCCAAAAGATTATCGTGCAACCTCCTTCAGTCGAAGAGAGCATTCTTATTTTGAACGGCTTAAAACCAAAATATGAAGAGCACCATAAATGTAGCTACACCAATGCGGCGATCCATGCAGCGGTCTATCAATCGGAGCGATATGTCATGGGGCGGTTTCTTCCTGATAAGGCCATTGATCTACTCGATGAAGCAGGGGCTAAGGCGCGTATTGCCACAATGCATCAGCCCCAGGAGTTAACAGACCTCGAAGCGACTATTGAAGAGGCCCGCGTGGCAAAAGAAGAGGCCATTGGCCGTCAAGAATATGAAAAAGCAGCAAAACTTCGCGATAACGAGAAAAATTTAAGAGAAAAACTACAAAAAGACCGCACTAGCTGGGAGGCACGTAAAGAGGAGCACCAGCCTGTGGTCGATGAAGAGGATATTGCAAGAATTGTCGCAAAGCAAACGGGAATTCCTGTCACTCGCCTAACGGAAGGTGAGTCTGAAAAAGTTCTTAAAATGGAAGAGGCTTTACGAACCAAGATCATTGGGCAAAATGCCGCACTGAGCACTGTTTGCCGCGCCATTCGAAGATCGAAAGCGGATATCAAAGACCCCAACCGCCCGATTGGTGCCTTTTTATTTTTGGGGCCGACAGGTGTTGGAAAAACACATATGGCGCGGCTTCTTGCCTCCCATATGTTTGGCGGTGAAGAGGCTCTCATCCAAGTCGACATGTCTGAGTACATGGAGAAATTTGCCATCAGCCGGATGACGGGATCTCCTCCAGGCTATGTGGGATATGAGGAAGGCGGCCAACTCACAGAACAAGTCCGAAGACGCCCTTATTCTGTCATCCTATTCGACGAGGTGGAAAAGGCTCATCCCGATGTCATGAACCTTCTCCTACAGATCCTTGAAGAGGGAAGACTCACGGACTCTGTGGGCCGTAAGATTGATTTTAGAAATACGATCATCATCATGACCTCGAATCTGGGCGCCGACCTGATTCGCAAATCTACGGAAGTCGGGTTTGGCGTCAAAGATAATCTGATGGACTATAAGACGATGGAGGGAAAAATCAAAGAGGCAGTGCGGAAGCACTTTAAGCCAGAATTCCTCAATCGCCTGGATGATCTCGTGATCTTCTCGGCCCTCGATCGAGAATCTCTCCGACTTGTAGTCGACCTTGAATTTAGTAAACTTAAAGCAAGACTTGAGAAAAAACAGATCTTTGTGCGCCTGGATGATCAAGCGCGTGACTTGCTTGTTGAAAAAGGGTACGTTCCAGAAATGGGAGCTCGCCCCCTTCGTCGCGTGATCGAGCAGTTTTTGGAAGACCCTCTTTCTGAAAAACTGCTTCAACACCCCGGTCAAAAAAGGCGTTATCTCATCTCAGCTAAAGAAGGGCGGATCGAATTTATCGACGAACAGGTCGAGAAAAAGGAAGATAAGGAAAAGGCGCTCGCTAAGGGACTATAGTCGTAGCCTCACGTGGCTTGATTTTGGCTTCCCACTGCTTGATAAACTCGAGAAGTTCTGCCTTTGTTGGACTGTTTTGTAAAAACGCGAGATGCTCCGGTCTACTCGAGAGGTGAGCCAGCTTAGCGAGGAGGTGCAGATGGCGTTTATCGTCGCAAGCAAAAAGGAAAAAAAGTGTGTGGACAGGTTTTCCATCCAGCGCGCCATATTCAACTGGATTTTTGGGGAAGACTACGGAGATTACATCATAGGCCTCTTGGAGAAGAAAATCGCGTGTATGTGGAACAGCAATCCCATTCGAAAGAGCTGTGGGCATTAAATTTTCTCTATCGAGAAGAAGCTCTGTAATGACCTCCGCATCGAGATTGAGGTCCTTGGCAATTAGCTCCATGGCATTGCGGATGAGCTCTTCTTTCGTTTCTCCTTCAATATCGTTATAAACGCCCCCTTTGTGAACCGCCCGAAATAAGCCAAATTGCTGTGTACCTAAAGTTTCGATGTGTTCTTCTTTTTCAAAAAGATAAAAATCTCCTTCTTGTTTAGAACTCAACACCCAATTTTCAATCTCGCTGCGACTAAAACGATACTGGTTATGGAGCTTATAATAAGGAATTTTTCCGTCCGCAATCCAACGCCGAATGGTCGCCTCTGAGACCGTTAAAAGGTCTGCCACATCTCTAAGCTTTAAATCCATACCTATAATCCCCAGTAAATTTTCAGCTTTGTACATTTTTTGGACGAAGCCGAGCAAATCAAAAAAATATTAAAATTGGGAAAAAAGTTCAAGGATTTGTTCTTTTGTACGAGCATTGAGCAGGTGTTTTCTTAAGTCAATATCCCGAATGGCAGAAGTCAAAAGGGACAAAAGTTGCAGATATTCTGTCTGTCTGTCTTCGGGTCCACCTATTAAAAAGATGAGGCGAACAGGCGCTTTGTCCAGCGCGTACCATTCGAGTCCTTTTTTTTGTTGCACTCCAATGACAATAAAAAAATCTGTAAAGCTAGTAAGCTTGGCATGCGGCACTGCGACGCCCATGCCAATGCCCGTAGAGACGAGTTGTTCTCTATAGAACACTGCTTTACTGAATTCTTTTTTATTCGAGAGACCGATTTCTGTTTCCACAAGAGTGATGAGCCCATTGATGGCATCATCCCGAGTATCTACATCGAGAAATGAGATCAAACGAGAGTCCAAATAGTCAGAGATCCTAATGGATTCCTTTTTTTTAAAAGGATTAATTCGCGCCAGTATGGCCAAACTTTCCCTCTCCCCGTTGCGTTGTTGCAATCGACGCCTGCTGAACAAATTCTGCTTGCACAATGGGCGCTAGCACCAATTGGGCAATCCGCATTTTGGGCGTCACAACAAACGGATTTTTTCCATGGTTGATTAAAATAACGGAGATTTCCCCCCGAAAATCACAATCGATGGTTCCCGGGGAATTGAGCACCGTCACCTGATTTTTCGCTGCAAAGCCACTTCTGGGACGCACCTGAATTTCAAATCCTACTGGTAATTCTACGCGAATACCCGTAGGGACAATCGCCGACGTATTAGGTTCCACGACTAGAGGCGCTTCAATGGCCGCTCTCGCATCGCATCCGGAAGCGCACTCCGTTGCATAATAAGGAATATATTCCTCATCCACTACATAGATGGGCACTGGTATTTTCTTTGTCATGAGCGCTCCGCCAACCTCAACAGCTCTTTTAACGCGCTAGGTATTTTTTTAGCAAGCTCATCTTTTTCAAAGGTCCGTTCGTTGCCTGTTAAAAAGTCAATAAAAAAAGCAATTTTATCTTTGAGATCCGCTCTTTTAACGATGCAATCGACCATTCCTTTTTCCAAGAGAAATTCAGATTTTTGTGCCTTTGGTGGCAGTTTTTGCCCAATCGTCTGCTCGACTACGCGAGGTCCTGCAAAGGCAATGAGCGCATCGGGTTCCGCAATGATTACATCCCCAAGAGTTGCAAAAGAGGCTGTGACTCCCCCCGTTGTGGGGTTTGTAAGAATGGAGAGATACGGCACACCTAATCCATGGAGCCTCGAAAGGGCAGCCGATGTTTTAGCCATCTGCATTAACGACAAGATGGACTCTTGCATCCGAGCCCCGCCCGATGCTGACACAATAATCAAGGGCTGTTTGATGTCCATCGCATGTTCAATGAGCAAAGTGAGTCTTTCTCCCACAACAGATCCCATGGACCCTCCCATGTAGGAAAAGTCGAGCACAGCTAAACAAACAATTTTACCATGAATCTGACAGACGCCCGTACAAACAGCTTCATCGCGTCCTGACTTTTCTTTAGCCACCCGAATCCGTTCAGCATAACTTTCTGTATCGACAAAGTGAAGCGCATCGACAGGGGTGATATGGATAAACTTTTCTTCAAAAGTGCCGGTATCCGCAAGAAGTTCCAAGCGTTGTTTTAAAGATAAGCGATAATGGTAGTCGCACTTTGGGCAACAATTCAAATTTTGAGCCAGTTCACTGACATGGATGAGCTCACTGCAACCGCTACATTTCACCCACCCGCTAAAGCCATCTTTTTTTGTAGATTGTATTTTAATTTTTGGTTTACTGCGGGAAAAAAAACCCATTACGTACCCTAATTAAGTCGCACCATAATAGGTAAAACCCAGCAATTGATCAAGCCCCTCAGTAAAAAATCAAGATTTGGCCTTAGGCAAACGCTCTTCAATCGCTTTCCAATTAAAAATATTCCATATTGCCTTGACATAATCCGCCCTAACATTCTTATACTGAAGGTAATAAGCATGCTCCCACACATCTATTCCCAGTAAGGGGATAAGACCTTGGGCGCTTAGGGGGTCTTGATTGGGGCACAGGGCGATACGGAGTTTGCCCTCGATTTTGCAATAGCCGAGCCATCCCCAGCCCGATCCTTGGATGCCTACAGTGGATGTATTCAATATTTCTTGAAAATGGGTGAAGGACCCAAAATCCCGATTGATCATTTTCGCAAGCTCTCCACCGGGAGCGCCCCCTTTTCCTGGAGACGTTAAAATCGTCCAGAAAATGCTGTGATTGATATGGCCACCCCCATTAAATTTGATAGCGCTTTGGAGGGCGATCATTTGAGCGACATCCTGTTTCGACTCCGCTTCATGATATTTTTCGAGCGCTGTATTGAGATTGGTTACATATGCTTTGTGGTGTTTTGAATAATGAAGTTCCATGATTTCTGCGCTAATGACTGGTTCTAGCGCCTGAAAATCGTAAGGAAGATCAGGAAGTTGATAATTGATTTGTTGCGCCATAAAACACTGCTCCTATGCTTCAAAAGTTAGCAGGCAGTGTAGCATTTTCCCTGACCTTTGTCCATGTCTCGTCATCAATCCACAAAAAACCATTGACTTAAAGAACGAAGATGGTAGCATTCCGTGCGAAAAAAATAAGGACCTGGTGAATGAATATCTTACAGGCCGTCCGAACACTAGGAACGTTTGCAGGGCAAACCACCGCTGCTATCGTGCAATCGATACCAGCGCCTCGTTTTCTACCGCTCTCGCTAGGTGTCTACCTGGGGGCTTTATCTCCCATGAACGACATGAACGATAAGATTTTGCGCGTAGCTCTTCCTCTACTGACCTTTTTAACCTATGGGCCCCATTTTGTCCCAAGGGATACACAGCAAGGCATCCCTGCCATCCTTGCAGATTTTTCTTTGGGAACACTCGTCGCCTATTATCTCAAAGTTTTGTGGAAAGAGGGAAGCGTTCCGCGGAGCCAGCCTAACGAACCACCTTGTTTTCACACAGTGAGCTTTTCACAAAAAGTGCACGTCTCGCGCATGAAGTTGGCCTTATCCTTGTCGATTCTCTTGTCCTCTTTTTTCAAGGCCGCAAATCCCGAAGACACGGCTTTACGTCCATTAGCTGGTTTTCTAGCAAACTATTGGTTGTGTCAAGTAACAGGCTCCTATCTGGCTCCTTTGGCCGCCCGATGCCATGCACTGTTTACACCGGAACGTTTTTCTCTTTTGTGGAAGTCCATGCGTGGACTCAGTCATTTCGGTTTTATGGCAACATTTCCCTTTGCGCTCGCTACAAACGCCACAGTCTCAGCTGTTAGCTCCGCTTGTCTCGGCCTGTGTGATGGGTATTCAAATCAGGCATTACAAGCAGAAATGGGAGGTATACAGCTCCCTCGTGTCCCTCAATTTCAGGAAACCGACTATTTAGATACAGGCCGATGGAAAATTTGGCGGGCTTTTCTAGCGCTCTTTCCACCATCTGCAGCCACTATATTCACCTGTCTAAAGCTTGCGGCATCGAAAGAGAACGATGTCAATCAGGATTTGAGTGCAACTTTAGGTGGATTTCTCTTTGGGTATTTATGGATGCTTCCAGATACCAGGTGGCTTCCAAGTCAACAAGCGGGTGTTTTGCAACACATCATGCCCAATTACTGGATCACTCCTAGCTTGTTCAATCCTTCTGTACTGTGTCTTGCTATCCAACATACGTTTACAATCGTGGGTCAAAAGGCTCTAGGCGAGGAAGATGCTCTTCGTAAAATCGTGCGTCCTGTATTCTACACCCTCTTCGGCTTAGCGATCGCTAAGGATTGGGTGGGTTTGGTCAGCGCTCGAAAACGCTCTTCTATAATGTTTCCTTTAAACTCAATGTTGCTCCATATTCTTCGACTCATTTCGCATAAATAATTGAATTTGAGCCTCCGTAACTGGCCCGATTGCGATCAGCTTTTTGCCTTTGGGAAGCTCCCCATAAATTCTCAAAAACCCCTCGACAGTAGAAGGACTGGTGAAGACAACTTCAGAAAAATCCTCTAGATTGGGTACGGGTTCAGGCTTCTGAAACTTCGTCTTGTAAAGATCGAAAGCAAAATAAGGGATGCCGCGCCCCTTCATAAACTCCACCAAAAAGGGGCGCGCTCGTGCTGATCGCAGATACAAGAAGGTTCCATCGATCCTTTGCAGGAGCTGGGCCACCCCTTCTTGCGTTGCCTCTCTAGCAATCAGAGCTTGTTGAGGCAGAACTTTTGCCGTTTGAGAGCCAATGGCAATGAGTTCCTTATCCCAAGGCCCTGGCCAATATTCCACAGCCGTCCGAGAAGTGAAAATGATGTGGGTAAACTCTTGCCAGCGTTGTAATACTGGCTCAATGCTTGCCGTCTTTTCCGTTCGAATGACTGGATAATGGAACACCCCTTTTGGTGGGCGTAAGCCTAAATATAATGTCTTCATTCTCTTTGCATAAAAGGGCGAGTTTACCTTGCATGGGACAGGTTTTTCCAGAAAGGAGAACCCGTGTTAAATGCGTAAGTTTTAATCGAATGAGCGCCGCCTCTGCAATGACCACCCCATCTACATCCTTCGCCAACCTCTCCTCGATTGTTCCCCTTAGATCCACAAAAGAACAATGCGGGTAGAGGGCTTTGACAGCCACCTCTCTTCTTTCACTAGAAGTGGCAACGATACGCACTGGTTCCTTCTTGATCACTAAACTATCCCGGGGATCTAACCCTTGGCTAAGGTAAGCAAGCCGAAGCCCTCGCGGAATGGGCTCGGGCAAATCCTTTGCAGAGTGCACTGCAGCATCTAGGATTCCATTGAGGACCATCGTATCGAGCTCTCGAGTAAAAAAGTCTGTTTTCCTCAAATCTCTTAGCGATGTCTTTTGGTCTAAATCACCTGTAGTCTCGACCCACACGACCTCAAAATCACATTGCAATTCTCGCTTAATCTCGTCTACTTGCGCCCTTGACAAAATCGAGCTTCTCGCACCAAACACCAACTTTCTCATGACAATAAGTGTCGAATGGCTTCATCTACAAGCTCCACCCCTACAAGCTCCATCTTTTTATTCGACAATCCCTTGAGATTTTTTTTGGGAAGAATACATTTTTTAAAACCCATATGAACCGCCTCCTTAAGACGCGTTTCCACGCGGCTGACTCCTCGAACTTCTCCACCAAGACCCACTTCTCCCAAGACAATACAGTCTGATGGAATCGCCCGATTCATAAAAGAAGAAGCAACGGCGAGCAAAATCCCTAAATCGATCGCCGGTTCGACAATTTTTAAGCCACCAGCAAGAGCGACAAACACATCGCATTGGTGTAAACGGTAACCACAACGCTTATCAAGCACCGCTAAAAGAAGTCCCAGCCGGTTCGCATCGAGTCCTGCGCAGCGCCTCGATGGATTGGGAAACGCTGTTGAGGTAACAAGCGCTTGGATTTCTAAAAGAAAGGATCTTGCGCCCTCTAATCCAGGAACGATGGCAGAACCTGCGATTTCTTTCATTCGCTCTTCTAAAAAAGCTTGGGATGGGTTGGGAACTTCATCAAGCCCATTTTCCTTCATTTGAAAAATGGCGATCTCATCTGTTGAGCCAAAGCGATTTTTAACCGAGCGAAGAAGTCTAAATCCATGCTGCTTGTCCCCTTCAAACTCAAGCACCGTGTCCACAAGATGTTCGAGGATACGCGGGCCGGCAAGCTCTCCCGATTTTGTGACATGCCCCACTAAAAAGGTTGTGATCCCCTGCCCCTTAGAAAGGTGCATAAATTCAGTTGCAATTTCCCTGACCTGAACAACCGAGCCTGGCGCAGATTGCAATTCAGCTTTATAAAGAATCTGGATAGAATCCACAATCGCAATATCAGGGTTTAAGGCATCGATTTGTGTTTTGATTGCAGTGAAATTGGTCTCTGAAAGAAGGTAGAGATTTTGGTGATTAATGCCGAGCCTTTTAGCCCTTAAAGATGTCTGCTCCGCAGACTCTTCGCCGCAAATATACAACACTAACAAACCTTGTGATGCTAGGGTACTGGCAATCTGCAGCATAAGGGTTGATTTGCCAACACCAGGCTCCCCTCCTACTAAGGTCAAAGAACCCTCGACAAGTCCCCCTCCCATGAGCCGATCTAATTCGCCCATCTGAGTCGTTACTCTTTTGTATTCGTTGGCATTTACATCAGAGATGGGAATGGCTTTGGCTGCTTGGTGCAGCTTCGACTCAAAGCGCCTATCTTCTTTGACGATTTTTTCCTCAAGAAGGGTATTCCATTTGTTGCAAATAGGACAGCTTCCTGTCCAACGGGACTGCGTATGCCCGCACTCCTGACAAGCCCATGACACTTTCATAACCCCGCCTTTACAAGCGCGACAAAAGCCGCTTGTTGCTCTGCCTCTTTTTTCGAACTTCCAATCCCCAGCCCAGCCTCTTGCTCGTTCACATAGACCATAACATGAAATACTTTCGCATGATCAGGCCCTACCTCATCCATCACTTTGTAAATCGGCGGTTTTTGAAATTGTTTCTGGCTATAATCCTGAAGCTCCGCTTTATAGTTTCTCGAAGGCGTCCCAATCGCCGACTCAAAATCTCTTTCAAAGTGCATGAGAAGAAAAGACCTTGCTCGATTCATATGCCCATCTACATAAATGGCTCCCAAGAGCGCCTCAAACACATCTGCGAGAATCGACTGCTTAGCTCTTCCCTCGCTCATCGCCTCGCCTCTTCCAAGCAAAATATACTCTGCTAACTGCAGCTTCAATAGATACTGCGAACAGGCGCCCGTGTCAACAAGCCGAGAGCGAATCTGGGAAAGCTGCCCCTCTGGATAATCGGGCAATCGATGATACAAAAAATCGGCGACTGCTAGCCCCAATACAGAATCCCCCAAAAATTCCAGCCGCTCATTGTGCTCTAATCGCCCGCCTCGAAATTCATTGATAAACGAACGATGAACAAAAGCCAGAACCAGAAGATCCTTCCTCTCAAACGAGTACCCAATCTTATCTTCAATATACGGGAGATTTTCTCGTAAATTCCTTAGAGAACTCATACTCACTACATTTTGTTTCACTTGAGTATTAAGGACAAGCAGTTTATTCTACCGGCCATGACAAAATTAAACCACCACTTTCAAAAACTTAGAGACGGCTATCTTTTCTCTGAAATTGAAAAGCGAGTCAGTGCTCATCAAAAAAAGTACCCTCAGGCATGCCTGCTCAACCTCGGTATTGGAGATGTCACGCATCCATTATTTCCGAACGTGGTGGAGGCCCTGGTCAAGGCTTCCTATGAAATGGGGGATATCCAAACGTTCCGAGGCTACGGTCCTTCTGATGGCTATGATTTTTTGAAACAAGCGATCGCTCAAAACGACTACTCTGGTATCGCTTTAGATGAAATTTTTATATCCGATGGAATTAACACAGATATCTCAAACATCCAAGAAATTTTTTCAATAGAAAATCGAGTAGGGATTATGGATCCTGCCTACCCGGTGTATGTGGATGTGACTGTAATGGCGGGGAGAACAAAACCTCTCCTAAAGACTGGCGGCTATGGAGGGATTACCTATTTTCCTTGCTCAGAAGGAAACGGATTTCAGCCCGAAGTTCCGAACGCCCACGTGGATCTCATCTTCCTTTGTTCTCCGAATAATCCGACGGGAGTGACGATGGGGCGGGAAAATCTCACAAAATGGGTTCGCTACGCTAGAGAACATCAAGCGATCATTCTATTCGATGCCGCCTATGAAGCGTTTATCACCTCTGACGCTCCGCGCTCGATTTATGAAATTGATGGCGCTAAGGAAGTGGCCGTCGAGTTTCGAAGCTTTTCGAAATCTGCAGGGTTCACAGGCCTTCGTTGCTCTTATACTGTAATCCCGCACGCTCTAAAGGTGCGTGATGCAGGCAAAATTCAGTCCCTAAACCAGCTCTGGAAGCGCCGCCTGGACACGAAATCTAACGGCGTATCCTACCCTATCCAAAAGGCTGCAGAAGCCCTCTATACCCAAACTGGCAAACGGGCCCTCCAAGAAACGATCGAAAGCTACAGCCAACGGGCAAAAATTCTTTTAGAGGGGCTTAGGAAGATTGGTTATTCTGTCTATGGAGGCCTCGATTCGCCATATCTTTGGTGCAAAACACCCCCTAAAATCCGCTCTTGGGAGTTTTTTGATTTTGTCTTGGAAAACGCCCATGTGGTCACAGTCCCAGGCTTCGGGTTTGGCTGTTCTGGCGATAGCTTTATCCGATTTTCTGCCTTTGCGGAACGGGATGCAATCGAACAAACCCTCTCTCGATTTAAAGCCCTAGCATGAGAAAAATATTAGCCGCCCAGCAGCTCTCTTTTTACACAAAAAATGGCTCGATCGAACTGGAAATCGGCAGCGACATCCCCTTTTCAGAGAAAAGGGATCAGTGGAGAGAGGACGCGCATCTTCTTGCCTTTATCAAAAAAGAACTAGCCCCTCTCGCGCTAGAACTTTCTGGAAAAAAGCAACTCAGGCTTATTTTGAGTTTTTGGATACAACCGCCCCACAAAAACTGCCTGCTGAAAGAAATGATCAGTATTCAAGGAGCTCAAATTGTGATTGCTTTCTCTCCTGATCCCAAAATGCCAGTAAAGCGGTTTCCCCTCGGGATTCTCCCCTTTCCGTCCGAGGCAAAACACGCGCTTTTTTTCGACCCTAGACTTATCCTCGATTGGGAACACACTTCGTCGAAGGTCTTTTTTCTCGTATTTGGCCTCACCCATAGCGTCTATATTGAAAATAAGCAGGACCCTAACACCCATTACTTAAAAGCTTTTCACTATTCATTTGGGGATCTGTTAAAAAGCCAAACGCATCCGTTAATTTCGTAATAATAGAAAAAAAGAAAAAAGAAGTAGAACGAAACTTAAGGGGTAAATCCAACTAATCGATACGTTTGCGATAGCGCCACCTAGAAACGGCACGACGAACCCCGCTAGGGCTTGAAAGCTCTGAGAAAATCCCATGGCCTTTCCTTGTACTCTGCTTGGAGCAGAAAGAGCCACAAGGTTAAACAGATTGCTTAAGGTAACAGCTGCTAAAAGAGCGGACATCCAAAACCAAAAACCAAAAAAGAAGTATTGTTTACTTACAAGAGAAAGGAAGATCAAAACCGCCGTGAGAAGTACAGTATAAATGGAGAGACACCTGCTTGAGAATCTTTGGACAAGGAACGGATTTAAAAACACCCCCCCGAGAATCCAGCTGATTCCAAGAACTAACAGATAAGAAGAGATTTTCTCTTGCGTCACATGGTAACTTTCTAAGCTAATCGGAGTAAACCATTGAAAGTCATAAAACCATCCCATGCTCCAGAAGAAAAGGACATAAAGAATCGGGCGCATTTCCTTGATTTTTAAAGCTTCTTTAATTTCATGAAACGATTTGAGTACATCGAAAGAAACGGTTGGATAGTTTTTATGCGTCTCTATGAAAAAGTACTTCACCACTAAAAAGCCTACAAAGGTGAGTGCTGCAACCACATAAAAGGGAAGTTCTGGGCTAAAGTAGGAGCTAATCGTAGGATCGGAGAGATACCCGCCGAGAAGCATGGCCAAAATCCAGCCGGAACCGAGAGCCACCGTCAAGAGGCCAAAATTTCGCGCCTTCAGCTTGGGCTCTTTGCTAATATCAGAAATAGTTGCCAAGGCAATGCTGACATTGCCTGCAAACAATCCGGCAACGGCCCTTGCGATCAGTAGAAAGGCGAAACTTTTGACTACCATCGCCAACGCTGTCATAACGTGACCGAATACCGTACCTAAAATCGTCCAGAGAAGGGCCCGTCTTCGTCCCCAAAAATCCCCTACATCCCCCCAAAAAGGAGCGCCAAAAAAAAGGGCTAAGGGAAAAATCCCCACAAGAATCCCTAAGTATATGTTTTTAGTGCCTAGAGAAGTTTCTTGGGAGAAAAAACCATAGTCTGGGTTGAGAACCACAGGTGCAAACAGGATAAAAACAATGCTATAGCCAAAATTATCTAAAAAACTAATGAAGAGAGCAGCGAGGAAGCTGCTCTTTTTTTCGTGCATAATCTGACAAGTATCAGATGTTGAGATTATAAGTCCATACGCTCGTCTACACTTTTCATAATAGCCGCCGCAATCAGCGACTGAGACTCTTTTTCTGTCGGATCGATCGCCTGGCCACCGGAAGTTTGCCAAATGATTTGGTCAATCCGCAATCTGATATCTTCAGGCAAATACATCAATCCTTCCATCCCCTCGGTAAGCCTCCCGAAGAAAAAGGCTTCCGCAACGGCTACCTGATGTCTCAGCGCCTCAACATATCCTTCTAAAGCATGAGCTAACCCTTCTGGACTCATTTACCCTCCTCAACAATGCGGAAAACTTCTCTTTGCTGATTCAAAGTTAACTCCTGAAAAGGAGCCAGTGAATGGGATCGAAGGACTCTTTGCATAATATCCTGGATCGTCTGCAAAAATGAGGGAGGCATCGTTTCCTCTCGGTCATTGTCAAAAAGCTCTGTAGCTCCCGGATGCACAAACTGAAAGTGCAACCTTTGCTGAATCTTTTTGATTTTTTCTATTTGAGAGGAAGTTCCCTGTATTGCTAAAACCCTATCCTCAAGCTCGATAATCTGGCTTGCAGTGTGCTCTAAATCCCACTGATTCCAATGCTTTTGGATCTCTTGCGCCAGTTTTTTTGCCTGAGTTAAAGGCGTCCACATTCTCCCCTTAAACTCCCCTTTACTAGCGCCTTTTGGAATGTGGATCCCCTTCGCGACCTTTGCAGCGCTTGCAACGAACGGAGTGGCAACTTTCGGCTGCGAAGTTACCCCTTTCGCTTTTATTGGATTAATATACATTTTTCACTCCAACCTTTTATATTATTAAATTATTAGAAGCATTAGATGGACAATAGCCACCTACATTTATACTACTATAATTAGCATTATAATTCAATTGTCAAAAATTATTTTACCTCTTTGAATACAAGCGTCAACAGAAATGCCAACAAATTGTTTACAGCCGACAAAAAATTGAGGGATAGCGTCTTGCGCGAAAAATAGGGAGGAGAACGCGGGCGTTTGGTTCAACCCTAGATGTCGTTTGAAGGCGTCTCTTGTTGCTTCTAAAGGGTTTTTTTCTTGGGCTCTTACCATGGCTGTAAGGCGGGTCTCATCCCTCTGATTTTGCTGTGGGAATATAGCGGAGTCGAAGATCACTCCGAGGACATTTTCTTTCTCTTGCGTGGGGATGAGATAGCCGAATCCCTTTTTTTTGAGTACATCGCCTAGATAAGCGACATGGACTACCCAAAGAGACTGTTTGGGGACTTCTGGAGGAAGAGCGTTGATCACGAGATCTGCCTCGATTCTCTGACCCTGAATATGAATGGAGTGGCTATCCATTTTTTCAACCAAAGTGTTAAGGACGAACGTACAGTCTAATTTTTCACGAAGGGTATCGATCAGAGTTTGCATCCCTCCTGGAAGGGTGAAAAGTCCTTTTTGGCCAGATGTTTGTTGGTAGAAAAAAGCTTTTACGATGGAACCGTGCTCTTGTTCCATCTGATGAAAAGCGGGAAAGCATGCTTGAATGGATAGTTTTCTCATGTCTCCCGCATACACCCCTAAAGTGAGTGGGTCAAAAAACTGTTCGGCGAGCTTTGGACCAAATCTTCGGGAGGCAAAGTCGTAGATCGATTCCTCTTCACTAGTTTTTGGTGGGATGAAGCATTCTCGAATGAGATGGGGAAGAAAACTGGGGAGTAAAGAACCCAAACTCCTGAGTTTTCCTTGATGGAGGAGGAATCTTTTGGATGCGGATGGGACAGATCTGAGAATGGGGAGGCCCAGTTCTTGGATCAGCGCGAGAAGGTGGGGGCTTCTCGATGCCTGAAAGGTTCTGGGCCCTTTTTCGAAAAGAAACCCTCCTTCGAAACTGGTTTGGATCCAGCCCCCTAAACGATCTTGTTTTTCATATAGAGTAAGGTCGCTATTGGGGTAGGCTTTTTTTGCAACCCAAGCAGCGCTGAGGCCTGTGATGCCGCCTCCAACAACGATAATTTTGGCTGGACTTTGTTTATGCTTCACACGACTCTTGAAAAATTCCCTTGCGCAGTGTATGCGTCGAATTTTGCTGCAATCCGTCGAATAAACAAGCGTCCAAGGGGAGTGGCGATGAGCGCCTCTTGGGTTTCAAAAAGAAGCCCCTCTTCTTTTAGCTGGGTTAAATCTACTTCTGGGAGACCTCTTTTTTCCACCTCAAAATGGCACATGAGACTTAAGATAATCTTTCGTCTACGAATATCTTCTTCGGTCAAGACATAACCTTTAGCTGCTGAAACGTCGCCCTTGGCCACAGCTTTTTGATAGCTTTCTAAATCTTTTCTATTTTGAAAGTAGGCATTTTCAATAAATCCAATCGAGGTGAGACCGAAACCGATCATGTCTTCTGCGAGTTCTACGGTATAGCCTTGAAAATTTCGGGTTAATTTTTTTTGAAAGTAGGCTGTTGACAGGGGATCGGAGGCCAAACAAAAATGGTCCATGCCTATCGCGGTGTACCCTCCTGTCATGAAGCGAGCCCTTGCGTCGACGTAAATACGGAATTTTTCTTCTGTAGAGGGCAGGGTTTTGTCGGGAATAGCCATTTGATGTTTTTTCAGCCAGGGGATTTTTGCATAGGAGAACAATGCAATCCGATCCGGTTTGAGTTCGAGGATTTTCTCCACAGTTTTTGAAAAGCGATCGACTGTTTGGAAAGGGAGTCCATAGATGAGATCTATGTTGATGCTGTGAAAACCCAGATCACGAGCCTTTAGGAAGGTAGAGACTGTCATTTCTTCGCTTTGGCGACGCCTGACTGCCTCTTGTACTTGGGGATCGAGATCCTGTACGCCAAAACTGACTCGATTAAACCCAAGCCTTTTCAAGGACAAGAGTTTTTTTCCGTCATCGGTAAGCACTGTGCGAGGGTCGATTTCAATAGAAATTTCCGCTTCTGGGAGCATGGTGAAATGTTCCTGTATTGTAGCAAACAAGATCTCAAACTGCTTTTCCGATAGCGTCGTCGGAGTGCCTCCTCCTAAGTGGAGTTGGGCTACCTTTCTTTTTTTACAAAAATTTGATGCGACAAGCTCCACTTCTTTAAGCAGATGGTCCAAGTATTGTTGAGCCCGATCTGCCCTGCGGTTGAGCACGACAGAGCAGCCGCAAAATAGACACATGGAGCGGCAAAAAGGGATGTGAACGTATAGAGAGAGCGGTTTTTCAGACTGGTCAAATGCGCGGAGCTTTTCTTGATATAAAGAGGTGCTTATTTCATGAAATTGAGGAGCTGTTGGATAGCTCGTATATCGGGGAACTGAACTATTCCATTGGGAAAGCAGCTCCGGCATGACGTGGATGAGATCGCTTTGTGCCAAGCAGGCTTTTCTGTTCATTGGCTTGGACCTTTTAGGAAGTAATAGACGAGAGCAAAAAGAGAGAGAAGACTTGCGAAAAGGAGAATCAATTGCGAAGAGAGGATCAAAAGAACCCCGCCAAATAGACAAATGATGGCATCGCCGAGGACGCGAAGAGAGACCTGCACTCCCATCACTTCTCCTTGGATCCGATCGGAGGCGGCATCGGAAATTTTTACAGTGAGTAATGTCACGGCCAAACCGATGACAAGCCCGCTTAAGAAAAAAAGCAAAATGATAGCAGAAGGAATAGCAATGCCCACAATACCTGCTACAAGAAGAGCGAAGGCAAACATGGCCCCGAAAATCGGCCATCTTTGAACGGTGCGTTGTGAGACAAAGGTGGGCAGCCATCCATTCCCGGCCATGAGTCCTAAACAAAGAATGGCGCTATAAAAAATCAGCTGAGATGGAGCATACATCCACTGGACAGTGAGAAAGACAGGACCAAATTCATAAAAAATATCGACCGCGAGGGTGAAGAAAGTAGAAGTGAGTATTAAAGATTTGAGCTGGGGATTTGCGAACAGCCCTTTCATTCTACGAGGGAAATGTACGCGCTCTTTGAAAGTACGTTCTTTTTTTTTAGAAGGAAGAGACTTGTGAAGGACAAGCGAGGAAAGGATTGCAATACAAAAAAACAGAACGGCGACCACATAAAACGGCGTGGCCACAGTCAGTTCTTTGAAGACGGCCCGGTCTGTCAAAAGACCGCCGATCAGGGGGCCGATGAGATAGGCTGTTGCCGTCGTGGCATTGATTTTTCCAAATGTTTGATGTTTAGGCAGTCCTTTTAAGTCTGCAGCAATGGCCCTTGCAATAGCAATATTGCCTTCCATAAGACCTGCTATGAATCTACTGAAAATCAAGAGACTCAAGTGTTCGAAACGGATGGCAAAACCAGAAAAGAGACTAGCTAGCGACGTCACCAGTAGACTCGTGAACATGATTCCCTTGCGGCCATAATCATCTGAAAGGGCGCCCAGAATAGGAGAACCGATGAATTGGCCCAGTGGGTAAGCAGCCAACGTGACCCCTAACAATAAAGACCTAGTGAGCGAGCTTGTTTCTGGAGATAAGATAGAATACACTGGGTTAAGAAAAAGAGCGGGGAAGATCAGATAGGGCATAGAAATCCCCAAAAAACCTAAGAAGACGATCATCAATACGACAAAAAATTGTCTTTTTTGCGCTTTTTTTGATTCCATCCATTCAATCTATCTGAAGGGCGGGTTCTTTTCAAAACAAGGATTGTCCCAACACACGATGGGATCGAAGCGACCCATTGATTCTTCCGCTTCCTTACCTAAAAAGAGCCATTTTTATTGTGATTGATTCCAGAGCTGCCGGATTCCACCGGGACCAAAGACTGCCCCGAACGCATCCCATAACTTATAGATAAGCGTACTGTCCCCTGTGTTTTCAGGAGCAATACCGCTGAGTTTTTTGAGAATAACCTCCTGATTTTTTCTTGTTGTTTCAGCCATATCCCTGAGCGCGACTTCTAGCGTGTTAATACGCTGTAAACTAACTGCCAACTGTTGTCTGAGCAATTCTAACTGTTGTTCAAGCGCCGCTATTTCTTGCCCTTTTAAATGAATACTTTCTTGATCTCGACGGCCTGCCTCGGTCAGCTCTTGAATTCTACGACTCTTGTCTGCTAGTTGGTTCTGCAGGCTGACAATTTCTGTCTGGACGTGCGTCAGCTTGCCCTCTGTCTCCTCTCTAAGGTTAATTTCTTGGCATATTCTAACATCACATTGCCCTTGTATCCTTGCGGCTGCGAGCTGTAATTCTACGACCTCTTGATCAGCACGTTGCAATCGTTTCCACAAGATTCGCTCACTGTTTGAACTGGTAGGATTCATGGTGTTTCTCCCTCGGTCTGATGGGTCAAAGGGTTCCAATCTGAATGAAATTTCAAAAGGTTCAGCACCTGATCAGTTACTTGTGTAATACTCGTGAGAGCCCCTTTGGCTGATTGCAGAGCAAAATATCCTGTAGAATTAACCGGAAGCCTGGTTTGTGCTTTCTCAAGAGTCCCTAGAGTGCACTGGATATTCTGAAGCAAAGAGGGAACCAGTGCTTCGAGACGCTGATCCAATCCTGTTCTGTTACTCTCAGGAACGGTGCCTAGCCCGTTCAATTCATGAATTTGCTGCTGGAGATGCTCAGTCCCTGTTACCAGCTCTCGAGCGGCAGTAAGCCCTTCTTCTTCGAACTTTCGCCTAGCTTTCCAATGTTCCCTATCCGTATCAAGAGAAATGACAAGCTCCTTTGTCGTACTTAGTTGAGTCTTGAGAGTTGTATTTTCCTGAACCAGATGTTTATTGTGCTGAATACTGGCCAGCAGAGATTGATTCGCTGCAATTCGAGCAAGGTTGGCCTGTTCTCGTTGCTGATCCGTATTCTGAAGTTGATCTTCTAAAAACTGCACTTTACCTGTGAGCATGGTGTGCTGGGCGGCCAGAGGAGCTTTTTCTTGCAGCTCGCGAGTTAGATCGACAGCGACACTTTTCAGTGTCTCATTTTCTTGCTGAAGTCTTTGTACAGTTTTTTGTACCTCTTCTTCCCTCCAGACTCTTTGCATTTCTTGCCAGATATTACAAATGCGTAAAGTGATGGTTTCTGCGTAATGGCCCAGTGTTGGATGGATCCAGAAGAGCGCGTTGAAAAAGACTATTCCTATTTTTCCTGTTGTAGCTTGGATACCCATTACGAAGGCTCTCCAAAACCAGAGAAGATTTTGCTTGAGACTTTCGAAAATGTTCCTTGCTGTGAGAGAAACCCGTTGATCCTGTGGATTCTCTGAAAGACAAGCTCCTCCAGGAAGTGACGTTTGCCCTACCGGCTGTAATGGAAGCATTACACCCTCCTTTTGGGCAATGGATGATACATGATGGAGAAATTTTTGTTAAATCTTTTTTTTATTTTATGTTCGTCAAAAAAGAAAATTTTTGATTTTTTTCATAAAAAAACCCATAATCCGCCCATCTCAAACTGAAATTTTAGCAAACCCAATGAGAGTTTAAGATGGATATTTATGCTCTAGATAGTTCAGACAGTTTTTCTGCGTACGACAATAACGGAAAAGATCCGATAGGATATGACCCGATGGGGAGAGAACTTAAAAACTTAACGTGCAATCCCTATTCTCACATTCTTTTAAAGCCTATGATGTCAAAACCCGACAGAACTGAAGGGAAAATCACTGGATCTTGGGACGAGGAAAGAGGAAAAAAAATAGAAGGAACCATAACTTGGGTTTGGGAATCAAAAGATGAATCAAAGGAACCCCCTTCGGAAAATCAGGGAGATTCTGATAGATCTTGTCAGGATGCAGACTCAAAGAATAAGCCGCAGTGATGATAAAAGCTCTTTCCTTAGGATGCATCGTTACTATCGGATCTCTAGGTGTTTTTATTTACTCATTTTATGAAACATCAAGACGGTCATTGACGAAAAAGCATTTTATAAAAATTCCAATCCGCTATCTGTCTATCCTGAAAGGACCTCATATCGAGGTAGAAATTGAAAAACAAAAGTTTTATTTTTTGATCGACAGCGGATCAGACACGCAACTTTCATTCCAAAGTAAAGCGATACAGAAAATTCAAAATAAACATTTCATAGGCAATTCAACAAACTATAACTTCAAAGGAATAAAATATAATTCAGAAATATACGAAATAGAAACATTTAAAATCGGAGAATCTTTAATTTCTTACAAAACAAAAATTAGTACGGATCATGATGAAGCTATAAGAAAAGCGAATAATTGGAATAAAGAACCCAGTCTATCTTCATGGGTTTGGGGCAAAATTGATTCTTGGATGAGTCATGGCAAAATTGGAAACGGATTTTTTAAAAACTTTGTCTGTTATTTTGATTTTCCCGATGAAACTTTTTGCATAGCGAAGGATTTAGGGAGTCTTATGAAAGAGGGGGGATATTCTCTGGAGCCATTTATAAGCACCTCCATTGAGGTAGCTCCATTCGGCCCTATCGTAAAAATGGAGACAAAATGGGGTTCTAAAGCATTTCTTCTGGATACTGGGTCAACACGTTCATTGATCCAGCAAAAAAGCCTTCTCGATGAAGAAGAAACAAAATCTGATTTGTTTTTAGAAAATTTCCACTTAGGCAGCTGTTGTTTTACCTCTTGTTATATTTCGCCGCTTTTTTCTGGTATCGATGGAATTTTAGGCGTAGATTTCTTTAAAGAGAGAGTGGTTTGCATCGATTATTTACAGAAAAAGGCTTATATATACCACATTCCGCTTGCAACTCGGCTTTGTACAAAGTCGAGTTATAGTCGCTTAAAATTTTCTACTCAGGAAACGATGGGAGTCCATCTTACAAAGTACCAAGAATCGTTGATTCCAGCCTATTTTGCAGCTGATTGAGTTCCTCAATGATCCCCTTTGGCAAAGGGTCGCCGAATGTTTTAAAGTAGTCTCGGAGTTTTGCTACTTCTTGGAGCCAGACGTTGGGGTTGATTGCGAAGAGTTTGTTGAGCTCGACAGTGAGGCCTGTGAGATCGAGATCCGTTGGTATGTAGCCGAGTGGGGAGGATTGCGCTTGTGCACGACCAGAAGTGCGCTCGAAGATCCATTTGAGAACGCGGCAATTTTCTCCGAAACCTGGCCAGAGGTAGTTATTGTTTTCCTTGCGGAACCAATTGACGTAGTAGATTTTGGGGAGGTGTAAACAATGTTTTGCCATTTCTAGCCAATGGTTGAAATAGTCTCCCATGTGATAGCCGCAGAAGGGGAGCATGGCAAAGGGGTCATGGCGGAGCTGGCCAACTGATCCTTTAGCGGCGGCGGTGGTCTCTGAAGAGATACTAGCTCCCAAGAAGACTCCATGCTGCCAGCTGAATGATTCGAAGATAAGAGGGACATCTTGATTACGACGTCCGCCGAAGATGATAGCAGAAATGGGGACACCCTTTGGGTCATCGGCCTCTGATGCATAAATGGGGCACTGTTTTGCTGAGACAGTGAACCGTGCGTTGGGGTGGGCAGCGGGTTGTCCATCATCTGGGTGCCACGGTGTGCCGAGCCAAGAAGTGAGGGGCTGTGGCGGTTCTGGGCTGAGACCTTCCCACCATACGTCTCCATCATCTGTCAAAGCGACATTGGTAAACAGAGTATCGTGGCTGATGGTGTTCATGGCATTTGGATTGGTTTTGTAAGAGGTTCCTGGGGCGACGCCGAAATAGCCTGCTTCGGGGTTGACTGCATAGAGCCTTCCATCGGTTCCTGGTCTTATCCAGGCGATATCGTCGCCGACGCATTCGACTTTCCAGCCTGGGAGGGTGGGGGTTAACATGGCGAGATTTGTTTTTCCGCAAGCGCTTGGGAAGGCGGCGGCGATATATTTTTTTTCTCCTTCTGGGTTTGTTAAAGCCATGATGAGCATGTGTTCAGCAAGCCACATTTCATCGCGGGCCATGACGCTTGCGATGCGAAGAGCCAGGCATTTTTTGCCGAGTAAGGCATTGCCTCCATACCCGCTTCCGTAAGACCAGATGGAGCGTTCTTCAGGAAAATGGGCGATATAGCGATTTTCCAGATTGCAGGGCCACCGGACGTCTTTTTCGCCAGCCTTGAGGGGCATGCCTACGGAGTGGACTCCTGGGACAAACTCATCCTTGAGGAAGGGTAGAACCTGCTGACCCATACGGGTCATGAGTTTCATGTTTAGGACCACGTAGGGAGAGTCTGTAATTTCGAAACCAATTTTGGAATGCTTGGAGCCGAGAGGGCCCATGCAGTATGGGATGACGTACATGGTGCGACCTTCCATGCAACCATTGAAGAGATTTTGAAGCAGAGCGTGCATTTCATTTGGATCTCGCCAGTTATTGGTTGGGCCAGCATCGGTTCTATTTTTTGAGCAAATGAAAGTATGCTCTTCGACGCGAGCGACATCGTCTGAGTGGGAGTGGCACCAGAAACTATTGGGGCGTTTTTTCAAAGGGAAGAGGGAGCCTTTTTGGACCATTTCTTGAGCAATGGAGAAGAACTCTTTGTCAGATCCATCGCAAATGTGAATGAACTTTGGTTTTGTCAAGAATGCGATGTCCTTGATCCACTGTTGATAATCCATGGTAAGCAGTGTACGTTGAAAGGGCGTTTTCCGCCAATTCTTTAACCGCCGCTCGAGCAACGCCATAATTTACGGCAACCACTGAGAGAAGCATTGCGGTATTGACGAGTTGCGGACAGATCTGGATAATCAAGTACGGGCGTGTAAGGACATGAAAGCTCCCAACGAAAGGGTTTGCTATAACAAAGCACTAATACAGATGCTGTGAAAAAAACATCTAGCTAGACTTGAACGAAGTATGACCCACAAATTCGGTTTTGTTTAGGACAAGCATGGTTATTACCAAAAGATCGCGATTCAGCACACTTTTGATTGTCAGTTTTTTTATTTATGCTGATATCATCTGTGAAAATATCTTAGTCATCGTTAACGACCAACAATCTCGTATCATCGCCACCACTTTCTTATTTGGATTTTTGGCTCTCCAGGTCTTTTTTTCTTCTATTCAATCAGGTCTTTCTGACTTTCTTGGCAGAAAAAAAAGCTTGATTCTTTCATTCTCCGTGTCATTATTCTGTCTTTTGTGCGCCTTTCTCTATACTCATTACTACTTTTTATCCGGATTGTTCTTAATTTTCTCGCTAGCAGGCAAAGCACTGTGGGGAAATACAATCCCAATTTCCTTTGCAGCGATCGCTGATACCCAGGGGAAAAATTACAGAAAATCTTTTGCGTTAGCATCTAGCACTTATTCCCTAGCTTTTACCACTTTAATATTAATTCATTTATTTTCATCAAACAACGTATTGTATATATCAATTTCTTCAATTATTTTATTCATATCTTTATTTTTGTGCATACATACGTTTCAAGATTCTTCTGATAAATCTGCGCACCTGCCTTACTATACTGCGCGCACTCACTACTCAGAGAGCTCTCAGCACATTTTTTCAAAATTTTGGAGACTAGGAACCCGAGAAATCGGCTTACTGATGCAAGAGCTAAGAAGACCGCTAACAAAGTATGGGCTGGCTGCATATCTCTTTTGGGAAATTTCAATGTATAGCATCATCATTTCTCAAATAGACCTCAACCCAGGCCCTTCCCAAAACATTACCCTGGCAATGATGATTGGTTATCTCATGGGTATATGCATACTACAAATTCGACCGTGCCATAAGATCAGAGATAGACACATGATAGTTATTGGCTACTGCTTTTCTTTCTTTTCACTCCTACCTTACTTTTTTCTTGCGCCATTTATTCATTCAGAACTCTGGCTAATAGGAATATGTTATGCCCTGCATGCCATAGGAAATGCATTCCTATCACCTACGCTCCTTTCGATTCTGGCAAAAAGAAGATCGACCCATGATCAAGGAAAAATTTTAGGATTGGTCGAATCTGCTGATACAACTGCGTTCCTAGTAGCCTCCATCTTTGTCATGATTTATACAGATTATCAATGGTCTGTCTCCGCTTTAGTCGTATTTTCTTTAATTTCATTTTCGATCTCCTGGATATACTTGCCGATAATTAGGACGCTAGACAAAAAACATTTACAAATCAAATGAAAACGCTTAGTATGCTTATAGCAAAAAATACAGGAAAACAATTTTTTAATGACACTAACTATAGACCTGGACGCCAGTCATTATAAGAACAACTCTAAATCGCAATATTTGCAAGCTTATCACTTACTAGAAAGCGTAAACATATCTCCTGCAGCATCGATTTTAGATATAGGCTGCGGGCACGGGACTATCATTGGAGAACTTGCCAGACTAGCTCCTTTTGGGAAGTCTGTCGGAATTGACCCATCCCCAAATATGATTGCTTTAGCCTCCGAAACGTTTCTTGGGAGAGAATTACATAACCTAGAGTTTCATCAATTGAAAGCTGAAAACATGAAGTTCCACCCTGAAACCTTCGACCTTATTCTTTGTACAAATGCATTCATGTGGATTAGAGACCCTATCAAAGCCTTGGGACTCATTTCGCGATTCCTGAAACCAAGCGGCCATTTTATTTTATTTAGCTACTCGAAAGAAACACCATATGTCCAACTCTTTGAAAAAGTGTTAAAAGAAAATTTTCCCGAATTACATAAAAATTCTGCCGTAAACACCATGCTGTCTACAGACCAGTACTCAGAAATTTTAACCCAAAACCACCTGTTATTAGAAGTTTTCAAAATTGAAGATGTGGTTTTTGAGTATCAAAACACACTCGACTTTAAAAATTATGTTTTAGGATGGTTATCATGCTATGCTCCTTTGAATCCCCATCAACAAGAGATTTTCTTAATTAAGCTGACCGAAGAGAGCAAAAAATTTCGAAAAAAAGACGGCTCTTCGCATATAGCAATCCCTCACAAAACGATTTCGATCAAAGCATCTAAGGTGAACCGGAATCTATAACACACTTTTTTCCAAAGCCTTTTTATCGATTTTTCCATTATTCGTGAGCGGCCAATCATCAATCTGAATAAACGTAGATGGAATCATATAGGAGGGCAGCCCGAGAGAAAGAAATTCCCGCAATGCATTGTCTGTTACCTGTCTTCCCCCAGAAAAAAAAGCGACCAGGCGACTTTTTTCTTCCTGAACAACCAAGACGACCACTTTTTCAATTTGTGGGTACCTACCAATGAATCCCTCAACTTCTTCCAGCTCAACTCTATGACCATTAATTTTCACCTGTAAGTCTGCTCTACCTATAAATACAATTTCTCCAGTGGGCAAAAAACACCCAATATCACCAGTACGGTAAAGCCTTATGGGATGATCCTCAAGATCTTCGACTAGAGGAAATTTTTCTTCTGTAAGTTTCGCTTTCTTAAAGTACCCTACAGCCAGTCCAGGTCCCCCCACATAAATTTCCCCTTGCTCTCCAGATTTTACCCGACGCAAATGGGCATCGAGAATATAAACTTTATTGCACAACAATGGTTGTCCTATAGTCACTCTAGACATTTTTTTTTCTTTTGGATGGTAGACAATTCCTGCTGTAACTCCTATTGCGTATTCGGTAGGACCATAAGCGTTATATAAAGTCGCATTTGGTGAAAATTTTGCATGTAAATCAATTAAGCCTCTCGAAATATCTTCGCCACAAAGATCAACGTTTCTAAGAGAAACAAGGGTCTCATCCTGTTGCATCAACCTTGAGTAAAAAGACGGCGTAGACAGAATAAAGCTGACGGAATTTTTTTTTATCAAACCTACAATTTCTTGAGCTCTAGTTGTGTCAATTCCATCTCTGTTATCATACAAGCAAAGCGTCCCTCCTTTTGCTAAAGAAGAAACGACGACCAAAAGATGCGGATCAAAACTGATACTTCCAGAAACTAATGCGATATGCCTCTCATGATGGAGCTCGTTATATGCTACTGCAGCATGCTTCAAAGCAGCATGCTCGACAATAATTCCCTTTGGCTCCCCTGTAGATCCAGATGTATACATCAAATAGGCAAAGTCACCCGGCTTGGGCTGTCTTAGCTCAATGTTTGGGACTCTGTTTTTTTCATCAATGCAATAGGTTGGACCTTTAAAGAAAGAAAATTTAGATTGCAATTCTGTCTTAGTAATTAATAACCCTGGGCATGCCTCTTTCAGCATCATTTCTATTCGATCCAACGGGTAATTCGGATCAATAGGAAGATAGATGCAATTTGCCTTCCAAATGGCTAGTACAGCAGGTATAAGATCTATGTCATTATAAAGTCCCAAAGCGATTATACTACCTACTGGTACACATTTGCTAATGATCCCACTAGCAAATCTGTCAGACAACTCGTCTAACTCTGAGTATGTGATTATATCACTATTAAATGTGATTGCATTATTACCAGAATATTTTCTTACAGTGTCGTCAAAAAAATCTAAAACTGTATTCGCATTCAAAGACACTTTTTTCTCTATCTATTTCAAAAAATTACGAGTTTAAATATAAATCTCTCCAGACAGCGGCTCTACCAGCTTTACCAATGCACCAGACTTTATTAACTTTGCTAAAATTTCCAAATATTCGGTCAAGGAAACATCCGAAGATAAATAAGGCACTTCCTTTCTAACTAAATTATATACCTGGCTCGTCGCCGAGCTTAGAAGCTTAGGATTACGAATATCAGCAGACTGAGCTCCACACAGGAGCTCAAAGGCTAGGATATACGCAGTATTATGGTAAATTTCTTCGGCTCTCCTTGCTGCAACTAAACCCATAGATACATGGTCTTGAAAATCTCCAGTCGAAGTAAGAGACTGTATCGAAACGGGATGACATAAAGAACGGTTTTCAGCTGTTAAAGAGGTTGCCATAAATTGGCCTCCCATAAGCCCTAATCTTAGTCCGGGGGATTCCTTACAGAGAAAAGGTGGAAGTTGATTACTATGGTTCTTATCCATAAACCTATCAATCCGTCGATCAGACAAATTTGATAGTGTCGTAAGGCAGACACTCAACTGATCCATCGCCATAGAAATGTACTGTCCGTGAAAATGCCCGTTATGAAATACATCCTTTTGATCAGGCAGCACCAAAGGATTATCATTGCTGGAATTAATTTCATTAGTAATCACATTTTTTATTACCAAAAGAGCGTCTCGTATAGGGCCTAATATTTGCGGAGTACATCTAATAGAGTACGCATCTTCTATTGCTATCGGCGAAAAAAATGGCTCAGATTGGTTTAGGTGAAGTTGTAATTGTTCTTCCACCCGCCTTTCATCAACAATCATTTTGCTGTCACGAAGCAAGGTCCAAATATTTTCTGCTGTTTGAAGTTGCCCTCGATGTGGTTTCTGACGATGAACAATAGGATTAAAAGGCTGTTTTTTGGCCATTAAACCTTCGAAAGATAAGCAGGAGATAATGTCATAACTTTTCACAAGCACGATGACTTGTTCAATCAGTAACGCTCCTAGGGCTGTCATCACTGAAGTGCCATTAATGAGACTAAGGCCCTCTTTGAAGGACAGTTTAATCGGTTCTATACCTGCACTTTTGAGCGCTAGTTTTCCCGAAACAACTGTCCCATGATATTTAGCTTTGCCTTTACCAATAGCCACAAGTGCTATGGCGCCTAAAGGACCTAAATCACCACTAGCCCCCAAAGACCCCTTGGAAGGCACAAGCGGAACAATACCTGCGTTATAGATTTGTAGTAACTTATTGAAATTTTCAATAGAAATAGCTGATGTGCCACGAGCTAAGGAGTTTAAACGCACTAACATGGAAGCTCGTACAATTCGATCTTCAAAACAAAGCCCTACGTTTGTAGCAACAGAAGAAATCAAATTTTCTTGCAGTTCTTGAGCATTGCATAGCGGTACTAGCCAGTTGACAAATCCACCTAAGCCTGTATTGACGCCATAAATCACTCGATTATCATCAATAAATTTTTTAAGCAGTTCGTGCGAAGCGACAATTTTTTCTTTGGTTTCTTCAGAAATGAAAACTTTCACTTCGTAATCATCCACAACGCGGGCTATTCCTAGTGTTGTCAACGAGCTTCCATCAAGAAAAAGAGTTTTTTTACCTGTTGCTTTCATCAAATTTTAGGTTGGTAATGTGAGTTTATAATAGTGTATGAAAATTACATATATAACACAAGAAATTTAAAAAACAATTAATGTACTAGCATCGGCCTTGATTAGCAGCTTTATTCGATCTCACTCTTCATTCAGGACACCTGCAAAGTCGCATAAAAATTTGAATTTCCATATAACGCTCATGGAGCGCTCAATTGCTGAGCAGGCCTAAGCGGACTCTAGCGCTGATGAGGGGTTCATGAGGCGACTTTGCAGGTGTCCTGACTCTTCATTGGACCTGATCGTTACCCATAAGTCTAAAATTTAGTATGCTGTTTCGTTTTTTACACGGAGCAGGTATCATGAACAGGCAATGGATTCGCCAA
>MGMD01000024.1 GCA_001796285.1 Chlamydiae bacterium RIFCSPLOWO2_12_FULL_45_20 | reverse complement strand
GCACATTAAGGAATCCTTATCTTGTGCGCTCTTTCAAAGAAACAATGCCAGCGCCAGACTTTTCTCCCTACTCGGGGAAAACTTGGGCTTGGAGATAACCGCTCAAGAAATATGCAAGCACTGGGATCGCAAGGCCTAGCACAGCCGTGGCCGTTTTCAAGTAAGTGCGTGATGGTGTTGGGGGCTTCGCAGCTTCGATTGCCTTTAGCAACTTTTTTGCTGCCTCCAATACCGTTTGAGTTTCTTTGATTTGTGGCGTTAGATTCGCGATGTTCTTCTTTAGCTCTTCTAATCCTTGGAAAAGCAAGTTCTCCGCGTTTGTGTTTTGCGGTTGTGTTGCAAAGGGGTGTATTACTCTGGCTGCCTGAACAACTTGCTGTTCTCCTTCCTGCCGTGTAATTTCAAGAGATGTTATCCTTCCTTGAAGCGAATCTCTAAAGCCCCTAACTACCTTTTCAAGAGCGTCGTATTGTAGTAGCTGGGTGGATGGATTGAAGCCATTGAAGTATGCTGGAATATCTAGTTTCCCTCCTTTCGAAAGATTTGTCATAATATCTTCTAAATATTGGGATCCAGCGGAACCGTTAAGTATTGAGAGTTCGGGTGTCATAAATTGTATTCCTTATTATAGTTTTTACGAATATAAATTATAATTTATATTCTAATAAAAACAAAGTAAAATAAATATTAAATAATGTTATTTAAAACATTGATTGTTTTACAGTCACTTAGGCGTTTAGTATTTGAAAAGAAAGAAGATGGATGTCCTCTTCTAGCTCTTTCCTCCGAGTGGCAAAGGAAAGCTCCTTGTGGAGCATCGCTGCAGTCGTTTCTAATCCTTCTGCAGCAAACACTTTTAAAACCTTGGATAAGAGCTCTTTGAGTCTAAGAGGATCTTGATAGAGGGTGATGAGCCCTCGGTTGAAAAGAAAGAGGTAATCTCCTGATTCAATGACTATCCCATTTTCAGATGGGGAGTAGAATTGTTTTTGCGAGAGGGACCAGATGAACGGCTCGTGGGAGCCCTGAATCTTCAGCGTGGAGGTCGAACGGTCGAGAAGAAGGGTGGTGTTTTGTCCCAATATTGTACTTTCATAGGCCCCCTCTTGAAACAGCTTGTATTTGGTCAAAAGCTGGTACATGCCTTCAAAGCCGTCTTCCTCAGCTTCCGCCATATGGATCAGGAAGCGATGGGAGTCTTTTTGTTTGGGGAAGTCAAGAAGCAGTCCCCTCGGGCTTTCAGAAAAAAAGGTAATCGATTTGACGGCGACAGCATCCGATCTACAATCATCGATATTTTTTTGAAGCATCATATGCTGTAGCAGCATCGCCGACTCATATTCTCCATACATTCTCTCTCGTAGAAAGGAGTTATCTTTCAAGCGGTTGATGTTTTCATGGAGGCATTCACTCATCGTATTGAGAGTGTTAGCGAGCTCAACAATTTCTTTTGGGCCCCGAACGGGGATGGATTCTCCATATTGGCCTGCTGCAATCGCAAGAGCTGAGTTATTCAGTCTTGCCACAGGGATGGAGATTTTATTAGCGATGACAAAAAGCGTTGCGACGACGATGAGAATTGTAACCCCTGCGCAAATGAGAATGAGATAGAGGCTTTCGTGAAACTTGTTGTCGATCAGACTCACGTTGATATCGGCTGCCATGAGCCCAGAGATGTGTCCGTTCGAGTCATGGATGGGAGCAAATCCCGTCATGACTTTATTGCCGTCTTTTGCTTTATAAATCGGAGTAATATGTAGCTGTTTGGGAATTGTATCAATATTAGGTGTATTGAGAGGAACGTGGTAAAGGTCTGTGACTTCCAACCGATCTCGAATGATCTTTAAAGTCTCCTCCGAAGGTTGTAGCATGGCTGTGGTAATAACGGCGGCCTTGAGTCGCGTTTGAAATCCTTCCACAATTTCTCGATACCAGTTATAGGACAAAAGAATCGAAACCAGTGCAATACTGCAAACGAGTGTCGGGAGGAGAAAGAGTAGAAGCCGGGTGCGGATTTTCATGATTCGATCTCCATCGATTTTTCAATATGGCGGCAGGGAAGTTTTTGCGAGTAGTATTGCAAGAGCTGCACCGCTACGCTGGGGCATTCTGAAATAATGGAAAGAAGATGACTTCTTGAAAGCGTTAGGAGAATAGTGTCACTAGCACAGATGGCCGTATACTCCCTTGGCTGATCATTGAAGAGCGATTCATCCCCAAAAAAATCTCCCACAGCAAGCTCTTTTATAGAGTTGTGAGAGAAGATGGCTACGGCTCCAGATGCGATCATGTATACTCGGTTGGCCACTTGGCCTGGAGTAAATACTTTTTCGTCCTTGTCGTAGTCATCTTCATGCAGTTTTTCCGCAATAGCGAGCAGAATCTCGAGGTCTAGCTGAGAAAAAAGGCGCGTTTTTTTAAGAAAAAAAGCTCGTTCAATTAAACTTTTCATAACTCTAATAGCTCATATGCAAATTGGTGGAAATTTTCATCAGAGTGTTTCATCTGTTCGCGGAGTTCTTCACGCCAGTTCGGCATTTTTAATTGTGCCTTGAGGCGAACGGCTACCACTCGGTCAAAAAGGGAAGGGGATTGTTCGAGTTTGGAAAGGAGTTCAGAGAGGCTGAGCTCAGGATAGTCTCCTTGCCATTTGAGACAGGCCGCCATTTTATCTTCCAAAGGAAGGTCATCCAAAAGGGGTGCGATCAGCTTAAAAATACGCACATCGCACGTTTTTTCCAAACTTTCCACTGCATGGGAATGGGTTTTCTCATTACGGCTATGTAAACCCCGAACGATTAGCTCAGGATCTTCAGAGGAGCCTGCGGCACCGAGGAGATGGATAATGAAGTCGATCACCGACTGGTAGCCGGTTAAAAGGGCGCTTTCGAGCATATTTAGATCATAGAGAGGGTATTTTTTTTGGATCGTGTGGCCAAAGTAAAAGTAAAAATAGGCACGCTCTATTTCAATGTCTAGGATGTCTGGGAGATTCGCTTGTAGCTGGGGTAAAGCGAGCTGGCCTAAAATTTTACCAGCTAAAACTCTTGCCCTTTCTGGAAGGCCTATATCTTTTGTGAAACTAATGAGAAGAGGGACGATTTTAAGACCCATTTTTACTAAAATTTTTTCTGCTTTTCTTCGTTCGTTGGGTCTCAAATAGACGCTAGCAAGAAGGATTTCTTTGGTCGTTGTCGAATCAGAAATGTTCCCAAGGGTTTCTAAAAGAGAAAGGCGTAAGGTGTTATCTTTTGCCTCTTCGAGAACTTCGAGTAGCCTGAAGGCATGGCGGGAGAGTCGTTTGTCAGAAAGACGGGCAAGACAGCGAGCTGCCGCCCGCTTGACCACAAGAGCTTCGTGAGACAAAAAGGGAAGGGCTTTTTCTGCCGTTTCTAACGATGGCTCTTCCGCAAGGATATCGAGTCCCATGCTGATCTCATCGATGTGCGAGGATTTGAGCATGAGATCGAGCTTTTTTGATGCTATCGTCCGGTTGAGTGCTGCTGTGTCAAAAGATTGCTGTGCAAGCGATTTTTTCATAGTTAAAATCGCAGCGCCCCTTAGGAAAAGGTCGGGGTGGCCCAGGTCATCTTCCACTTTTTCGGGGTTTAAAAGACCCCTTTTTGCTAAGTACAGATACGCCCGTCGGCCGAGTTCCTTGGATTCGCTTTCATCTGTCCAAGTATCGATCATTTCAAGAATTCTCGAGTCATTGCCAAAAGGAGTTTGATCGATGAGCCGCAAAAATTGGATTTTTGCAGCTGTGCTAAACCTTCGTGCCGCGTTAAGGATTTGAGGCGGAGTGAGAGAAAGGTCGAGAAGAGACTCGATGGCCAGAAGCTGCGTCTCTTCAGAAGGAGAACGAAGCGCCGCTAAAATATCTTTTTTGCTTTCCCTTTGTTCTCTTCGGGTCATCGAATAAAGCCAGCTTTGGACTTTTTTTTCAAAGTGCAGCGCATTTTCTTTCAAATTTTGCATGATAGCTTTGGAATAGATCGATTTAATAATTAGGGCTAAAGTTAAGGTGATGACCGTTAATACCATCCCCAGCCAGCGGCTGCCATCTGAAAGAGCAAAAAGAAGAAGAGCGCTCAGGAGCATGCCAATAGGTTCGAAGAAAAAGTCGTTGATGATTCTCACTTTGGATTTAAGCTTCGAGGGAACCGCGTTGGAAAGAAGATTAAAACAGTTGTCCTCGATGGTAAAAAGAACCCCATCCACGGCGATGAGCCCAAGCACCGCAAGCCACATGGCATTTTGCAAAATCCAGCCTGAGTAGACGCCAAAAAAGAAAAGCGGAGTGACCAAAATGATGTTATTTAGCCCCATTTTCCGGACGAATCTACCATAGAAGAAAATGCCAATAATGATATTACAGGCAGAAATAATGGCTCGACATTTCCCTAAAAAGATCGCGATAGAACCCTCGCTGAGCTCTCCTGAGGTCGATGCGAAGTAATTCCCAAAGGTTTCCATGTAGTTAAATTCGGTTACCGTAACCATCAGCTGTAAAAAGAGGCTCAAAAGAAGAAGGACGATGGCAAAACGAGATCGGGTGATCAACTTGATAAGAGAAGTAAAGGTATCGCGGCTCCCAGAAAAAATCCCTTCTATTGTGTCATCATGGACAGCCTTGGTTTTGTGGGCAATATTCCGAGCTTCTATAAGAGCCAGCGAAATGGACCCAGCAGCCAAGAGTAACAGCCCCCGAACTCCGATGGATGCAAGAAATAAATTGATCGCAGTACCTGCAATGATCGTTCCAAAAAAGTAGGCCGCACTGTAGATGGAATAGACCCTTTTGGCATCCTGAAGGTCGTGATACTGATCTGTAAAGGTCCAAGAACAGGCGATCATAACGGCAAAAAACATTCTTGCCGCGATCTTAATCGCATACCAAAACCAAACCGGCGGAGAGGTTTCGAGAAAGATCGCGGCACTGATACAGATCGATCCTCCGAGAACCATTGCTGTCGTTAAAATTCGATAGGGGCTCGTGTGCCTTAAGCTATAAAGGACGAGGGTGGACACAAAAATAGTCCCGCAAGCAATAGAAAGATAGACGTTTGGAAGAGACCCAGCCCCCACTTGTTCTAGAAAAAGGCCGTCAGAGAGAGTGTCGAGGCATGAGCTACCGAAAGCCCAAAGGGCGGCGAGCCTTGTGAATCTCAGGGCTTGCGCCCAATCCCCGGAATAAAGACCAAATGCTTTTTGAAAGAATTTTAACAACTCCCCCCCTGTTTTCTCGAGACAATTTCTTCAAAAACATCAATTGATCGTCATTGTAATAGATGGGTGATTTTACCGTTATAACAAACTCATGACAAAAAAAGAAATTTTCCTTAGATTTTGTTGAATGAAGATTTCAGATTGCCGCTTGGGATTTATTGGGTTTGGACATATGGCCCAAATCCTTTTTCAGGCCATGGAGAACGCTCGGTTGCTCCCCCGCTCTCAGGTGCAATTCCACCAAAGGGACCCGGACCGAGCGAAAAAAAATGAGATGCTCTACGGTATAACGGCGACGAGTCTCAAAAATCTTGTAACACATTCAGATCTATTGATCCTAGCGGTGAGACCCCATCAAGCGAAAGAGGTATTGACAAAAGTGGAGGAATATGATCCTTCGAAAATGCTTATCACGGTGCTGGCTGGCCTGAAGTTAGACTACTACCAACATCTCTGGAAAGGACAGCTATGCCGAGCTTTACCTAATCTAGCCGCAGGTGTAGCAGAGGGGATGACGACACTCGTTTTTCCAAAAGGTGTAACCTTGGCGTTTCAAGAACTTGTCAAAAGGTTGTTTGGCTCCATGGGGAAGGTGTTGGAGATTCGAGAAGAACTCATGGATATAGCGTGTGCTATTGCTGGAAGTGGCCCCGGCTTTGTGTTTCGGCTGATCGAAAGTGTGGCGCAAATGGGCGAAGCTCAAGGGCTATCTCCCGATCAATCTCTTCTACTTACTGCGCAAACGTTTCTTGGCGCTGCAAAAATGGTTGTGAAAGGCCATTCCCCTCAAAAGCTCCTGGCACGCATCGCAACTCCGCAAGGAGTGACGGAAGTGGGGCTGAAAAAAATGAAAGAACTGAAGCTTATAGAGGCATTAGCAGAGGTTTTTCTCGCCGCAATGGTGCGTTCCAAAGAGCTTTCTTTAGATCCGTAGCCAATTCCCTCTTGAGTAAAACCTTCCTTCGGTGTAGAACTAGTTGGATCTTTTGAGCGAAAAGTTTAGAGGTCATGGAAAAGAGAAAACTGGTAATTATCGGATCAGGGCCAGCAGCTCATACTGCGGCTATTTACGCTGCTCGTGCCAATCTAGAGCCTTTGCTGTTTGAAGGATTTACCACAGGTCCTTCTGGAGGGCAGCTCATGACGACGACTGATGTGGAAAATTACCCCGGCTTTCCAAAAGGGATTATGGGGCCGGAGCTCATGGATCTTTTTCGTCAGCAATCGGAGCGATTCGGGACCCAAATTCTTACAGAAGACGTTTTGTCGGTCGATCTATCCAAAAGGCCCTTTTTGGTAAAGGGCTCGAGCGCCTCCGTCCAAACGGAAGCTTTGATTATTGCTACTGGAGCTACAGCTAAGCGGCTTGATATTGAGGGGGCTGGAGAGGACGGTTTTTGGCAAAAAGGAGTGTCTGCTTGCGCAGTGTGTGACGGAGCTGCTCCTATTTTTAAAAATCGCCCCCTCTTTGTGATTGGAGGAGGGGATAGTGCAGTGGAAGAGGCGGTGTTTCTGACGAAATATGGCAGCCGAGTGTATATCGTACATCGCCGCGAGGAGCTTCGAGCTTCTAAAATTATGGCAGACAGAGCAAAGCATCACCCTAAAATTCAGATCCTCTGGAATTCCGTTATTGAGAAGGTCCTGGGGGATAAGATTGTTCAAAAAGTTCTCATCAAAAATCTTGTCAAAAATCAAGTAGAAGAAACGGAGGCTGGCGGGGTTTTTTTTGCGATTGGGCATCAGCCCAACACCCAATTTTTAAATGGGCAGCTCGATACGAGTGCAACGGGGTACATTCGCGTGCACATGGGCTCGATGCGAACCTCGATAGAGGGAGTATTTGCGGCGGGGGATGTTCAAGATCCAACGTATCGGCAGGCGGTAACGGCTGCGGGAACGGGATGTATGGCGGCTTTAGATGCGGAAAGGTGGCTTGGTGAAATGGGCATTGCATGAGGTTTTGTAAATCTATTCTCTTCCTCATTCTCCCGCTAGGAGCTCTAGAAGTGCAGCCGTGGTTTGGTGACTGTTTGGAGTTTCATTTTTTAGGTAGCTATTCTTACAGTTTTTTTGATCGCGTACAGGGTGGACGTCCCCAACTGACAAGCTCTTTTCAATCTCATGTGAGTTCTTTGAGCCTCGATTTTTCTCCAACACCGGAATGGAGCGTCGATACAGAAATGCAGCTTGCCGATACGACGAAGCAGCATTTTAACTTCCGTACCATTGCTTTTCAGGCGCGCTATCTTTGGCTAGATGATATTGTGGGAGATCGAGTCAGTTTGGTTACAGGCGTCAATGGTCGTTTTACGAACACAGATAGCTTGCGGGATGTCAGTTGTCCTTATCATGCGAATTTTGATTTTGAAGCGAGCCTTGCGATGGGTAAAGAGTTTGATCTTTCTGACTGCTGGGCTTGGAGAGTTTGGGGATTTGGCGCAGTAGGTCACGCAAATCGTGGGTCTCCTTGGGTTAGAGGAATTGTTGCTGTTGAGACCAACTATGATGATCGGCACAAATTCGCCTTCCTTGCTGAAGGGATTAATGGTTATGGAGGAAGAAGGGCGGTTCTTATCGATGATTTTGACGGGTATGCGAAGATCCGCGAGAAGGCCATTGATCTAGGGTTTCGCTATGGCTATCGACTAGGAGTGTACGGCACGCTACGCTTTACCTATTTTCGACGCGTTCTTGCCAGATCTTGCCCGGCGGAAGTCAATGCATTTATCTTCAGTTACCTACTTCCCTTTTCATTCTAACCAAATAGCTATGGCCGTTGCATAAGCATCAGAGTGGCTAATAGAGATAAGCATTAGGGGATTGTGAAATTGCTTCTTGGCTTTTTCAGAAAAGTGGACGATCGGTTTTCCTTGGGTATCGGCAAGGATTTCTATGTCATGCCAGGAGAGTTTTTTTCCAATCCCGGTTCCTAACGCTTTGGCGATCGCTTCTTTAGCGGCAAAGCGGCCAGCGAAGCGTTTTTCTTTTTGGTTATATTTAGCGCAGTAAGCCTGTTCTTTTGCTGTAAACAGGCGATTCAGAAGCGGCTTGCCCTGGCGCTCGATGCTTTTTTGCATGCGGGCAATTTCCAGAATGTCGTTGCCGATTCCTTTAATGCTCGTCATGTTCTGAATGAAGTCTCCCTTCTTCGTCTGGAGCATTACAAAAAATCATTCGGCCTGAGGAAGTATGTTTGACAGACAGAACAATAGCGTCGATGGTTTCGCCAATATATTCTCCGCCGCCATTGACTACGACCATGGTTCCATCCTCTAAGTAGCCAACTCCTTGCCTCGGTTCTTTGCCATAGCGCTGAATTTTAATCTTAATATGCTCGCCTGCCTGCATGAGAGGTTTGAGCGCATTGGAGAGGTTGTGTAGGTTAATGATCCGTACTCCTTCTATGTTTGCCATTTGAATACGGCTAATATCAGCCGTTAAAATATTGGCATCAAACAGCCTGGCTAAGCGGATGAGTTTTCCCATGATATCTTTTGTTTCAGGAAAGTCTGTATCATTGCTGCGCATATGAAGATCGGGCATAGACTCAAGCTTTTTGAAGATTTCGAGAGCTCTTTTTGCCTTGGCTCTTTCCATTTCTTCTTGAGATTCTGTGAGGATGTAGAGCTCTTTTGCGACAAAACGGGGCACAATAAGGCAGTGGTCGATAAGCCCGGAAGAGGCCATGTCGAGAATGCGGGCATCTGATAAAACAGAGGAATCCACAACCAGATCTTTTTTTCTATGGGCTGTTGGGGTAAATCGCACAAAAGGAATACTGATATAAAGCTCGTCGGCAGAGCGGATGGTAAAAAGGGTTCCGAGATAAACACCGAAGAGATACAAGGAGATTTTGATGATTTCCAAAACTTGGGGAGGTAAGTGAATCGTTGCCGAGCTAATTTGTAGGATGGCATCCAAGGTTAATACGAGAGCAAGCCCCATAAAATAGCCGATAAAAAGGCCCAAAATCGCGACATTAAAAGAGCGCAAATTAAACCTTCTAAAAAGAAGTTCGAAGCCTATCAGTGTGAGACCTAACATAGCTCCCAAGAGAAGTCCCCAGCTTATATTTTTCCATGAATATCCATAAGGGCCTGTGACCATGTAAAGGGTCATAAAGAACATGCTGAGGATCATGAAAAATGTGCGAGAAAAAGCAAGAGCTAAATTCAAAACGGTCCTTGATTTTAGGATCTGACTACCCACGTGATTGTATGGATTCAAGCGATTTTTGTCGACGAGCAAAAGAGTTTTTGTTACCATTCCTGTAGAATGAGTCATCGTGGTTGGATTGTTTTCTCTGGGTATCTCTGGTTTTTTATCGGTTCCTTTCTTCTATACAAAGGGTTAGTTTTTATTACAAGTGCAGCCTTTGAGAGCGGTTCAACATGTGCGCGGCTCAGCCAGGTATTTGGATCGCAAGATCGAGCTGCGACAGCTCTGATCGGGATGAGTTTACTGGCAGGGTTTTTCAAGGGGCGTTTTGTTCTAGTCAAAACGGTCAAGCGCGTGATCAAGAGGCTTCTTACTTTTGAGGGGACCATTCAGATTAAAGATGCTTACGCTCCTAGCTATTGGGCTCTCATCGGAATGATGGTGCTGTTAGGAATGGCGGTCAAGTATCTTCCGATTCCGATGCTTGTTAGGGGGATGGTGGATGTGACTGTGGGCTCTGCTCTTATTAATGGAGCTCTGATTTACTTTAAAGCAGCAAGAACTGCAGATCTATTTTCTTCTTGAATCTCGTTTGGTATAACCTCGACTTTGACTTTAAACATGTTTCTTTCTATACCTTTACCGATGATACGATGTGCAGCCATTTATTGGGACTCCAATCCGGAAGTGTTCCGCATCCCTGTTTTGGACTGGCCGATCCTCTGGTACGGAGTTTTTTTTGCCTTGAGTTTCGCGATCGGTTTCCCCCTTTTTGTTGGGATTTTGACCCGTTTTTGGGGACAAAAACATAGAGCAAAAGCGATTCATATTACTGACAAGCTCACGATATACATGATTCTGGCAACCATCATCGGGGCCCGGTTAGGTCACTTTATTTTTTACGAAAGGCCAGAAAAATATTTTTCCAATCCTCTGGTGCTATTACAAGTTTGGGGAGGAGGCCTTGCAAGCCACGGTGGCGCCATCGGTATTATCGTAGGCCTTCTTTTGTTCAGCTATCGCATGCGTAAAAATGCCCCCGATTTATACTACGCATGGCCTGAAACGTGGAATATGAACCGATTGGCGCTCGTCGATTCTGGAGAGCTCTCGTGCAGCTCAAAACTCCAGTATCAGGCCGTGCGTGGTATAACGTGGATTCGGCTACTCGATTTTATTGCCGTCCCTGCCGCCTTGGGGGGAGGCTTTATCCGTATCGGAAATTTTATCAATCAAGAAATTTTAGGTCTCCCAACCAATAGGCCATGGGGGGTTGTTTTTGGCCACCCAGCAGACCACTCCTTCCCCATTCCCCGCCATCCAGTAGTCCTTTATGAAGCGATGGTATATTTTCTGATCTTTTTCCTCCTTTGGAAAATGAGTTTTAAAAAAGAAAATTTAGCTAGGGAAGGCAAGCTGATCGGACTTTTCCTCATCCTTGTCTTTGGCGCCCGTTTTTTAATCGAATATTTGAAAACCGAGCAAAGCGCTCTTGGGAGCTTCTCTTATCTGACAATGGGCCAAATGCTCAGTATTCCAGCCATTCTTGCAGGAGTGTTCTTTTATCGAATCAGATATTTTCGGACTTGATTTTTTTCGCTCTCCGCTAGATAATGGGGTCTTTCAAGAATTTATTAGAGGTGTCTTGTGAATTTCATTCATATCGCCGGAAATCTTGGCGCCGATCCCGAGGTGCGTTTCACCTCAACAGGAAAAAAAGTGACGACTTTAAAAGTAGCGACTCGCTCTAGAAGGGGCAAAAATAGCGAAGAACTCACGATCTGGTGGAGAGTCACAGTTTGGGGAGAGCAATATGACAAGCTGATCTCCTACTTAAAAAAGGGATCCTCCGTCATGGTTTTTGGAGATGTTCATAAGCCGGAGATTTTTACTGACCGAGAAGGTAAACCTCAGATTTCCCTCGACATCACAGCTTCTCATCTCGAATTTAGTCCATTTGGAAAGCCGGGTGGTTCGTCGCAAGAAAACCGCACGACTACGCAACCTCACTCAGCGCCTTTCGGTACGACGCCGAGCGAAGAAGGAACTGCGAATCCCTATGCTGGATTCCCGCCAATAGGTAAGGCAGGAGTCGCCCAGGGCAAGGGGGAAACGTTCGATGATGAGGTGCCTTTTTGAAGTTCCTCTTTAGTGCCCAATTCAAAGCGTCTGATATCAAGCTCTTCCCCCTCTGGGAAGGAGGAAAACCTGCCGCCGATTTCGCGCCGATCAGTTTAGCGCTCCCCGTAAGAGATTTTAAGGGCAAGGAGGGAGACACTTCTCTTTGTTTTGATGGTGAAGAACGGTGCCTTCTCGTAGGACTTGGAAAACAAGACAAGGCGAATGTGGAAGGACTGAGGCGGGCCTATTCCAAGGCAGTTCAGAGAATCCTTACAATGGGTTATAAGCATATAGAGGTTCTTTTCCCCGACTGTAAACAGAAAGCTGAGTTTCTACGAGGCATTGCAGAGGGAATCGCTCTTTCTAATTACCAGTTTTCTTACAAAAGCGAAAAGCCAAACCCCTTGATTGAAACAGTTACCATTGTGGGCGCTAGCAAGTCTGCGCTTACTGACGAGATTTTGATCGTGGCAGAGGGGGTTCACTTTGTCCGCAATCTCGTTAACTCCAATGCTGATGATAAAATCGAAAAGCTCATAGCCTCCGCGGAAAAGCTCCATCCCGAAGTGACGACCACTGTTTTTGATAAAAAATTTTTAGTCAAAGAAAAAATGGGGCTAATCTTAGCTGTGAATCGCGCTTCCAGTAAAGAACCGGTGCTTCTCAAGTCCTCTTATCGAGGTAACCCCAAAGCAAAAGATCATATTGTATTAGTCGGTAAGGGAATTACCTACGATACAGGAGGTCTTAGCCTCAAGCCGACGGATAACATGCTGTCGATGAAGAGCGATATGAGCGGCGCTGCCACTGTGCTTGCGGCTGTGAAAACGGCTGCCGCATTGGGGCTGAAAGTCAATGTTACCGCTTTAGCGCCTCTTACTGAAAATTGCATTGGATCAAAAAGTTACAAACTGGGCGATGTGTATACCTCGTATTTTGGCAAAACGGTTGAAATTAATAACACTGATGCGGAAGGCCGGCTGGTACTTGCGGACGCGCTTTCCTATGCAGCCAAACATCTCAAGCCCACGTTTATGGTGGACCTTGCGACTTTGACAGGGGCTTGCGTTATTGCATTAGGAGAAGAAATCGCTGGGTTTTTCACCCCGGATGACAATTTGGCGGAAGCGCTTTTGCATGCATCCCAGCTAACCGATGAACTCTTGTGGCGACTCCCTTTACATGATGAGTATAAAAAGCATCTCAAATCAGAGATTGCAGACATGGTTAACGCTGGGCCACGCTGGGCCGGATCCATCACTGCAGCACTTTTTTTAAAAGAATTTACCCAAGATATTCCTTGGGCTCACATCGACATTGCAGGACCAGCGTTTCTCTCAAAACCCCAGTTCTATTGCTCTTCGAGCGCCACTGGATATGGAGTTCGTCTTCTTGTCGAGCTTTTAAAGCGGAAGCTCTCTTGAAGTGGGTCACCAAAAGTTCTGATAAGCTGGCGCGCTTTTTGCAGAACGAGCTGTCCAGCTATTCTGGTAAAGGAGTTCGCAGGCTTTTGAGTCAAAATCAGTGTCGCGTCAATGGAAAAATCGAACGGTTTGCTTCTCGGACCATAGAAAGAGGGGACTTGGTTGAGCTGTCTCTGTCTTTACAACCTAGGAATCAACAGTTTGAAATTATTTTTGAAAATGAGATCCTCAAGATCATCAATAAGCCAGCAGGTTTTGTTTCCTCGCCGCAAAATACCCTTCGTACTTTTGGCCCCAACCTTTTTCTTGTCCATCGGCTCGATGTCGGTACAACAGGACTTCTTGTATTGGCTAAAAGCCCTTCTATGAGAGAACAGATGATGGCTCTTTTTCAAGAAAGAAAGATTCGCAAAAGTTATTTAGCCATCGTTGATGGATCTGTCCAAAAGACTTCATGGACGCAAGAGAGTTTTTTTGTAAAAAAAGGCGCCTATCATGGACAAACCCTATGGGCATCCAATCCCTATCAAGGGCTGCATGCAATCACCCGTTTTCAAAGGCTTGCAGTTGGGGAACAAGCTTCGTTATTACTCGCTGAGCCGCTCACAGGAAGAACGCATCAAATTCGGGTTCATGCCGCAGAAATGGGCCACCCCATTCTGGTCGATCCTCAATATGCTAGACGCTATCGTTCCTCTATCCCTTGCAGCCGACCCCATTTACACGCATACGGGCTCCAATTTACAGTAGGTGATGAAATGTTGGAGCTCAAGGCTCCCCTTCCTCAAGATATGAAAGAAGTCTTAATCAAAGCTTCCTTGGAAATGGGACTTCCTAGTCAGCCATTTTTGGATGAAGGTCATCACTAAAGCGCCAGCCAATGTGATGCCAACAAATAGGAAGAAGAAGTAAAAAAGGCTTCCCATGCTATTCATGAGTCCAGCTAAGAGCCCTCCCATATAAAAAGCAACTCCTATACTGCCATAAAAAACCCCCACACTAAACGCTTTAAATCGCCTAGAGGCCAGATGAGAAAATAGCGAAAGCCCGATGGGGGCGAATAGCATTTCTCCACAGGCAACGAGAAAATAGGAGCCAACAACATACCCCCAAGATACGTTTGCAGATGTTGCTTGGCTGGGAATCAGGGTAGAGCCTATTGCCATGAGTAAAAAGCCTGCCGCCATAAAGTACAGACTTAAAACTCCTTTTATAGCAGGCGAAGGGTCTCGCTTTAATCGCACATAAAGCGTCGCTAAGATAGGAGCGAGTAGAAGGAGAAAAAAACTTTCCATCGAAAGAAATACTCCTTCTGGAATCGGGAGAGAAAAAACCGTTTTATTCATAAATTGGTGCACAAAAATTTCCATCGAGGAAAAACATTGCATATAGGAGATCCAAAATAGCAACGAAATAACGCAGTAGACTCCTAGAACCTTCATACGATCTTTCTGCTCATAGGTTATTTTGGATGGAGCGGCTTGTCTCGACTTATATTGGCGATACACCTCTTTGTGTTTTACTACATATAGGGTGAGGGGAATAAGTCCTATAATCTGCACAAATCCTGCGAGCACAAAGGCCATTTCCCAGTTGACTAGCTTGGCCACAGTCCCCATACTTGCTAGAGCTAAAAATACCCCAATATTGATCGATGCGTAATAAAGAGAAAAGCCCGCGTGTCTTAAGTGTGGCTTATCATGATACGAAAACCCCAAAATAGTAATGATGCTGGGAGTGAAAAGCGCGTAACCTAAGCTCATCATGGTCAAAGCAATATAAAGAAGGCTGTGGGAGCCTGTCGCAATACAAAAGCAAGCCAAAGCATTTGCCAAAGCCCCGAGAAAAAGAGGGGACTGATAATTCCAGCGATCTGCCAGCCAGCCCCCCGCAAAAGGCATAAAAGCTGCAAATCCAGAAAAAAACCCATAAACATGCATAGCATTTTCATTGGAATAATGGTAGTATTCTACCAAATAGAGGACGAGGAGATTGTTTACTCCCCAAAATGCGTAGCGTTCACAAAGTTCAGTCAGGCCCAAGATCCAAAGTTCTTTAGGGTGTTTGGAAAGCTGCATACAAAATAACCTCTTCCGCTTTCTGTATGTACATGGTAAATGGATTCCCCTCAAGCATTCTCATTGTAAAAACTTCCTCCTTAGGAGATATCATTCAAGCTTTTAGCGTATTAGATACGCTACATATTCGCTTTCCAAAGGTTCAAATCGACTGGGCCGTTGAAACGCGTTTCCTTCCTATTGTTGCCTCCCATCCGCTGATCCGGAGGACGATTCCGATGGATATTAAGACATGGAAAAATCTTCTTCCATCTCTCAAAGACCTGAGACAAGAACGGTATGATTGCGTATTTGATCTACAGGCCAATACAAAATCGGGGCTGGTGACATTTTTTTCCCGTTCTTCCAAAAAGATCGGGTATAGCTATGCATCCGTTCGGGAGTGGCCTAATCTCCTCAGCACGAATCTACGATTTAACATCTCCAAAGAACAAAACATCCGATCGTTTTATTTAGAATTAGTAGCATCTTATTTTCAAGAAAGCATGGTTTGCGATTTTCCAGGAGTCTTTTTTAAAATAAGCGAAGAAGAGAAGGAGCTTGTAGAGAAAATTGCTCAAAAGGCCTCTCAGAAAAAAGCGGTCATGGTTTGCCCAGGATCCAAGTGGCAAAACAAGCAACTCCCTAAAAAGACGCTGCTTGAGCTGCTTCAAAAGATTCAACAGCGGTATGACACGGCTTTTTTCCTTGTCTGGGGAGATCTTCAAGAAAAGGCCCTTTGTCAAGAGCTGGAAGCTAGCCTCCCTTCCTCTTATATCCTTGATAGACTACAGATACCCGTGTGGCAGAATGTGATGAATAACATGGATCTTGTACTTGCTGTCGATTCCAGCGCTCTACATCTTTGCGGCACTACTTCTACTCCGAGCTTTAGTGTGTTTGGCCCCACCTCTTTAAAGGTCTTTAAGCCCATCGGCAAAAAACACTGTGGTATCCAAGGAAAATGCCCTTATGGGCAAGTCTTTATCAAGCAATGCCCCCTTTTAAGGGATTGTGAGACAGGCGCCTGCATCAAGGATTTGACTTCCGAAGAGCTTTTTCAAGCGTTTCAAAGTCAATGTGATTTTCTACGATCTTCACCGCCTCGTGAATTTTCTCAAGATCTTCATTTCTGATTTTTAACGAATAGTTATTGATCATTTTCATAACTGCAAAGCTGCTAAGGGGTACATAGATCACGGGAATTTTAGCTGTTTTCATTTGTTGTACAAGAGAGTCTTTCGGGGGCATTTTCCCCGTCAAAATAAGGCCGGTGTGAAGATCTTCTTCCGGGTGGGAAATTTTTAAGTCCCAAAATCTAGTCAGGGTAGCTAAAATGATATCTTCTCTACCTGCGGGTGTAATGATGAGTTGATGGGGGGCCAGAGTGGTTCGGTAAACTTCGACAGAACTTGCTGCAATTCTCATATGTTCAAAGTGTCTTAGCGCAAATTCGTTGCCGCAAAGAAGTTCCGTTTGAAAAAGCGATTCAAAATCACGCATCGATGGCATGTTTAAAAATTCGCTATAGGGGATCGCTCCGAGTAAAGGGATGTTCCAGCGTTTGAGGGCCAAAGAGACATAATTCAAAATCATGTCCCTTTTTTCTTCTAGAACGCGGTTTAAAATGACGCCTGCTACTCGGACTTGGTATTTTTCACAATTGGCAAAATTTAATGAAAGCTGATCAATGCTAGAGCCAAGACCGCCCGATGCAATGAGAATCATAGGAAGTCCCAAAAGCTTGGCAACTTGCGCATTGTTTAAATTCACAATGGATCCGACTCCCGTATGTCCTGTCCCTTCAATGACCGTTACTTGGGAGGTGGCTTGAATGACTGCAAACCCTTTGTGAATCTTTTGCACCATATCTTCATGATCGACTCTTTTATCTAGAAAATCTCGAGTGAACCCTTTGGGAAATAAGACGGGGCTCATGGCCTCGTAAGGAAATTTGAGCTTAAAGTAGTGTTTAAAAAGAACAACGTCCTTATCTACGTGTTCGCCTGTTTCTGTTTCCACATGTTCCTGGCCAACAGGCTTCATAAAGCCTACCGTCTTGACCCGTTGTTTTAACCCGGAAACAAGACCCAAGCAAGTCGTTGTTTTGCCTATATTTTGTCCGGTAGCTGCTATAAAAAATGATTCCATAATCAGAATTATAATTTTTTATTGAATAAAAAAAAGATAAATATTAGAGGGTTCAATAAGAGAGTGAATGAATAGTTTGGTTAAAATGGGGAATTTTGTGAAAAAATTAATACTGGCATTTATTGCATTGGCATTTGCTTTTGCTATTTCATCGTGCTGCGATCAAAGTTATTGTCCTGGGAATATGAAATGCCCAGATAAATACAATAACAATAACAATAATGACGTTGAGGAACGCCCTTACCGATGGGATACTCAGGAGCGGGTTCAACCGGGACAAGAAAGGCAGCATCGCCGCTGGTAGGGAGGAGTTGTTCAAGACCGCCATCACTACTCACAGGTCCTGCAAGAGGTCTATTTACGACATGGCTAACATTACTCTAGTGAAGAAGGCCTTGTAGACTCTTGACCGTTTAAGCAGTTCAATGGCGCTCGAGGCAAGTTCCCAGGTTCGGGTGAATGCTGCCTGTTCCGCTTGCGATGCTGCTTCCTGATGAGATTTGTTTCCTGCATAAGCTCCGAGAAACCCCCCTGCTGCTGCTGTAACCGCGCCGAGCCAAGGGTGGACGAAAGGAGTGAGGGAAGCGACAGCTAGGGCGGTTAGTCCTGATGGTGCGACTTTCCACGCTAGTTGTTGGAAGTGCGTTCTTTGCATTTTCCCTGTTGGTTTTTTCAGGGCTTCTAGGGTACGATTTTGTGTTTCATTCTTGGATTGGTAAGCGTACCAGAAGCCAGCTCCTCCTGCCATTAGGGAGGTGATAAAAGGGGCAAGGTATCTGAAAAAAGTAGCAGAACTGAGCGCATAACCCGTTAACGTTCCGGTGAGGCCGATCGCTGTTGTTACTGTGCGGGGAGTCCAATGAGAGTCTGCATCAGGCAGTTGAAGCTTTGCTGCTTCCACTGTCCTGGCAAGATTCCTGGCTTGGTTGCACATTGCTTCTATTTCATGCTCCATAGAGTTGTGGTCTTTCTCTTTTAATGAACGATATTTTTCGCTAAGAGAGTGAGTCCATGTTGCCTTAAGCTTTAGCAGGGCGTCTAGGGAAAGCTTATCGGGCTCTTGGGTTTGAATATGGCTTGAGTAGATTCTTTGCATTGCCTTTTGCAGTAGGTTGTATCGAGTTAATATGTGATTTCCGTCCCCGATGATTTGCTGCAATTCTTGTTTTTCATTTTCTGGTAGATAGGAGAGGAAACGATTGATTTCTTGTAAGCAGTGAGTCTTCCGAAATCCTACCGGAGGAACCCCCAGTGCGTTGTTTAAGAGGTGGTCTAAAGGTCCTGGGACTACACGGTCATGAACAGAATGTCTTGGAGGATAAATTCCACAAATGGCATCTATGACTGCTTGTTCCTTAGAAATTTTTTGGAAGCGGAGAGAAAGTTCTTCCAATAGCTCTTTGATTTCTTTTATTAAGGGGACATTTTTCACACGACAGTGTGCCATTTCATCTGCATGGTGTGAAAGATCCTGAAGCCGTTGAGCTGTCAAAGGGTTGGAGAGGATATGGGAGATTTTTATGAGATGAAAGGAAACTTTCGCATGAGAGGGGAATTGGTCTTGCAGTTTTTGGAGCTCAAGGGCTCTTTGTAGCAGGCTGTGTATCTTCTCATAAAGGGGCGTTACAATGAGCCACATTTCCTTGAGATCTACGTCAGAGCTTGTTTCTGCGGTGGAGGAGATCAGTTCTTTACTATTGACAAATAGCCTCAGCACCTCAAGGAGAGATTGAAGATCGATTTGAATGTTCGTACTGGTGTCGGACGGATGTTCCTTTGAGTCTTTAATTTTTTCTGCCATTTTCTCACAAAGCGGTACGATTGTGGCCATGACTTTTTTTATCACCCTTTTCTGATTCGAGAAAGACTCCTCTGCTTGTGTTTTTGAATCGATGCTGGCTTTGGAGTGGAATTTTTCCGCAACAGCGTCTCGAATCACTTTCGATAGCAGTAAAGATCCATCGTTTTGGAGTATGGCCAGCTCATTCTTGTACTCCGATAGAAGCATCTTTTGATCCAGAGTTTGTCCAGAAAAGGGTGCAAAGGAGATCTCTAGTAATTTTGCAAAGAGTTCACCTGAGGCCGCTTTTTCGTTGAGAAAGTGTAGAAGAAGAGAGGCTGCGTCATTCACAGCTAGCTCAATGGCTGCCTCGACGTCTTTTTCAATCGTCCCTTTTTTCTCGTGTTTTAATTCGTCGAGTTTTGCTGTGATATCTCTTTCCGTTTTACACCCCTCTAAGGCTAAAGCTTCCATCAAATGCTTCACTGTTTCTGGAAGTTGTTCCGTTCCAGGTAGCTGGGACATTGGACCTGTGGAAAAAGAACCTGTTTGCAATTTCTGTTGAAGTTGTACAAGTTGGGTATTGAGGAATCTAGTAAGAGCTAAGCTGAATGGGAGGTGATTGGGGTCTGTGGCCTTTAATCCTTCAGTCACCACAGATTGTAAAGCGTTAGGTAAGATCCAGGCTTTCATTGCACTTTGAATGATAAATCGATTGACAAACCACTCAAATAGGCAAAAAAAAAGTCCTGCGATAGGGATAGATTGAAAATTCTTGAAAAACTCGACTTTCGGCAAACTATTATCCACTTGTGTCTCGCTGAACGTGCGGCAAAGCTCTGATAAAGAAAAGCCATAAACCTTTTCAATAGCCCGATTGCGGTACTGCTCTAAATCTCCGTCTTCGCTACTCAGTGCAAACGCCTTGGTAGCATTTATGTCTGCGATCAAAAATTGGTTGGTTTGCTCAAGCAATTTCGTAAAAAATTTCACTCTGGTGCTTGAATTTTCCTGAACCAGGTTTTGAGTGACGTTTTTAATGAACCCAGAAAGATAGGCGTTTGTAGTATTGTGAATGAGAGAAGTTTGATAATAAAACCAATAAATCCAAAAAGCTTTGAATTTTTGCAGAAAAGAGAGCCGGTTTCCATAATGGGTAGAAAAAAGAGACCAGAGGGAAGGTGGGTTAGGCCCTGTTGTCGCAGTTTTCACTAGATTCATGAGGGAGGTGTTGTCTTCTTCTGAAATTTCTGCTTTGTCCCGCATTTGAAGAAGAGTGGCAAACATGCTCAACTTATGGATCAAAGTGCGCTTGTTGGTTTCGATTTGATCCTTCCAATTGATCTCTTCCCCTTCTGCGAGCTCTGCCATATGACTAGCGGCTGCAGCAGCCCCGAGTCCCTCATTGGCAGCTTGGCTGATCTTCTTTAACACCTCACTCGAAGGAGTGGGAGGATGGACCCAGTGGCTCAGAGGGAGGACTAGAGTCCGTGAGAAGCCAGAAACAACATTCTTTAGTCCGGAGTTTAATGGGTCTGAAAATTGTATGTTCATGTAAATATGATATTTAATTGTGACATCATTATACAATAGGTGAGCATTTGCAAACACATGAAAATAACAACTCCTAATGGAATGGATTGTATGAATGAATTTAAAAATTTACTAGCAGTGGCGGATCGTCTCCTAGGTCCTAAAGGGTGTCCTTGGGATCGAGCTCAAACATTATTTACTGTGCAACCCTATCTTCTAGAGGAGACTCATGAACTCATAGAAGCGATCGATCTTGGAGATTCAAAAAAAATCATGGAGGAGCTGGGGGATGTACTCTTTATCCTTATTTTTATCGCCAAATTAGGAGAGAAAAATGCTCATTTTACACTAGAAGAGTCGATTCAAACAGTAAAAGATAAATTGATCCGGCGTCATCCCCATGTATTTGAGGGAGCTGTGGTTTCGTCCTCTGACGACGTTGTTGCGCAATGGGAAGAGGTGAAAAAGAAAGAGGGAAAGAAACATCCCATCGATGATATTCCTCCGACGCTTCCTGCGGCAGCTCGGGCCCAAAAAGTGATTCAAAAAATGAAAAGGTATAAAATCGCTGTTTTCAAAGAAAAAATGTCCACTGCACCAAATTTGACGGAGCACGGTATAGCGCAAGAACTGTGGGATCTTATCGAAAAGATGGAAGGGATAGGGATCGATGCGGAAAGTGCTCTTCGTCGCATTTGCGCACAGTATGAGGAAAAATTTAAAAAAGCCGGGGATGGCCTCATGGCATAAGGCAGATTCCTTAAGGGTGCTGCCTTCCGGCCCTGACCTGGTTCAGATTGCTTATTCCAAGAGATCCCCGGCAAGAGGGCAGCATAACAAATTTTGCTAATTTGAGACAAGGGACTGTTACCCCTTAGGTATTGCATCCAGGTTGTAGAGGTAAGTTTCGGGGAAAAATTTGGCCAAGATTCTCACCGCATTTTCCCCATTTTGAGCAAGAGCTGTAGCAGAATAGAGGCAAAGTCCTACGCCATGCCCGCTGCCATATCCGGTAAAGAGGACAGAGTCCTCTTGCAAAGAAGCTGTAAAATCTGAGCTTTTTAAAAAAGCGCTTCCAAGCCGTTCTTGCAGGGACAAAAAGTCTAGATTCGCGCTTGTTGAACCATCGCTTAGGCGGATTCCATAGACTTTGGAAGAGTCAGGATCCACAAACAATTCTAAGTTGCCAATCGATTGCATGTTAAACAGATGGGCCAGTGTTTTTTTTCCGATGCGATACGTCCACTTGGACTCTTGGCGGGAGAGGGCTGCAAGGGGAGCTTCTACTCCTCTATCAGGATGAGCGTCCTTTCTAAAGATCGCGCTATAGGGGGCTGTTTTGCCAGCGCTATTTTCTGTCCAGGTTGTTCTAAAGGGGAGATTGCGGCCTTCTTCATTATGGAGTAAGATCAAGTGGCGAGTGCTATCTACTGCTCTATCGATAGAAGATTTACTCACTACCAAGGCAGATCCTTGATAGTTTGTTTCCTCAGCTGAAATGTGCCAGAAACTGCTAGGGTTGGCTCGCATGGCCTGATAGTATGCATCGGTGCGAGATAAGATCGCTAAAGCAGACATGACTTCGGGTTCGAGTGGGGTTACAAATTGGGAGGTGAGGGCGGATTTTACATAAGATTCGATATCCACATCATTCACAATGCTGATAGCGCCGTTAATTCCGTAAATTGCGATAGAGCCTGCATATTGGATGCCATTGACAAAGATGGACGTTTCAGAAGAACGGGGTTTGATATAAATCTGGTGGATTCCCACAAATTCTTCGCCCCATTTAATGCCACTATCTAGCTCATGAATCATAAATCGCTTGCCGAGTAGGCCGGAAGCAATCCGCGAACCGTCATGGGGATTAAAAATGTAGTAGGGACCTTTCACTTCGAGAAGCGCTCCATCGGCTTCTTTTTCTAGAAGAATTTGGATGTTGCGTGGAGCCATTGGCTCAGCAATCCTTTCGTAGGAGCTATAGTTTTCTGCGCTTAAAGATACGGAGAAATAGAGTAGCATCCATGTAACTTTTGACAAGGTATTCATTGTTCAGACTCCAATATTTTTTTTGCCTTTCGGCCAAGATGTTTATAGGCGGCGGCCGTAGCTTCACGACCTCTTGGTGTACGCCGAATCATTCCTTGCAAAATCAAATAGGGCTCATACACTTCTTCTATTGTGTGCGCTTCTTCGCCGCAAGCCGCTGCCAAGTTATTCAGGCCTACAGGCCCCCCTTCATGATGGTCAATGATAACACTTAGGATTTTTTTGTCCATTTCATCCAGCCCCTGCTCATCAATGGACAGCATGGTTAAAGCACTTACAGCCAGATCGTAGCTGATTGTTTGTTGTTTTTGTGTATGGGCAAAATCTCGAACCCATCTTAAGAGATTGTTGGCGATACGGGGAGTTCCTCTCGAGCGTTTTGCGATTTCTAAGGAAGCATCCTTGTCGAGAAATACATGGAGAAGGGCTCCCGATCTTTGGACAATTTCTTGTAAAGAAACGGGATCGTAGTAATCTAGGCGAAGGTTGATGTGGAATCGGGATCGTAAAGGGGCGCTGAGCAGGCCCGAACGTGTCGTCGCTCCGATTAAGGTAAAGCGGTTTAAGTTGACTTGGACAGTACGGGCGTTCGGACCAGAGTCGATCATAAGATCGAGTGTAAAGTCCTCCATTGCGGGGTAGATGTATTCTTCTGCAGCTTTTGGCATTCTGTGGATTTCATCGATGAAGAGAACATCTCCCGGTTTTAAATTGGTTAAAACTCCTGCGAGGTCTCCTGGTTTTTGAATCAAAGGGCCAGAAGTGATGCTTAAATTCGTACCCATCGTTTTGGAAAGAATATGGGCAAGAGTGGTTTTGCCAAGACCAGGCGGGCCGGAAAAAAGAATATGGCCCAAGGCCTCCTTTCTCATGAGGGCTGCTTGGATGAAAATATCGAGGCGTGCCTTGGTCGGGCCTTGACCGATAAATTCAGCCAAACTGGATGGCCTTAAGGGATTCTCAAAAGGTGCATCGGGCTTGGTCCAGGAAGATTCAATAAACGGCTCTGGCATACTTAAGAAAACTGTAGCAAGAAAACCATTTGAAAAGCTATACAATAAGCTGACCCCCGGAAGAGTTTATGACGCTTTGTTCAGATCGTTGGATCCGAGAAATGGCCATGAAGACCAAGATGATTGAACCGTTCGCAGACCAGCAAGTACGCGAGGCAAATGGACAGCGATTGGTCAGTTTTGGCCTCTCGAGTTACGGATATGACTTAAGAGTTGCCGACGAATTCAAAGTATTTACCAATGTTCATAATACAATCGTTGATCCCAAAAACTTTCAAGACAATGCTTTTATTACGATTAGAGGGGAATTTTGTCTGATTCCTCCAAATTCCTTCGCTTTAGCTAGAAGCGTTGAGTATTTTCGCATTCCGCGTGATGTTTTAACGTTATGTATTGGGAAGTCGACTTATGCGCGGTGCGGGATCATTGTAAATGTGACCCCTTTTGAGCCTGAATGGGAGGGGTTTGTCACGTTAGAGATCTCCAATACCACCCCGCTGCCTGCAAAAATCTATGCAGGGGAAGGTCTGGCGCAAGTTCTTTTTTTTCTCGCCCATGAGCCCTGCGAGGTTTCATATGCGGATCGAAAGGGCAAGTACATGAAACAGTTGGAAATCACCTACCCGACTATTTAATAAAGTGCTATATACACAAATGGTAGCTGATATGTCTTTTTGGAAGAAAAATTGGTGGGTTCTTGCTTGTATTGCACTCCTTTTGTTGTGCTTTTCTCCCTTTTTTAACCAAAAGGTGGCGGCAGTGAACCTTTTGCAGGAAAGGCTTCTCCAAATGGAAGGGGAAAGGCTCCGAGTATCACAAAAACAAGAGGAACTCCAGCTTCGCATCGCCTCTCAAAATGACCCAGCCTGGATTGAAATGATTTTGATGCGCGATTTAGGTGTTGTACCGGAAGGCTTTCTCAAAGTACACTTCAAGGGATGATTTTCTTTCTCTTGCTACTCATCCTGCTTTCAGCCTTTTTGTCAGGCTCTGAAACGGCTCTCTTTTCTGTATCACCCCTTGCTGTAAAATCCTATGAAAGCTCCCGTTCTCCTAGGTTACAATTAATCGCTAGGTTGATGAGAAGGCCGCGGGATGTTCTTGTTACGATATTAATTCTCAATGTGTTAGCGAATGTTTTGATTCAAAATACGGTGGCTATGATCTTTGATCCTTATCAGAGTATAGCACTGAAGATCTTTCTTCCCCTTGGTTTGACCCTGTTTTTGGGGGAACTCATCCCGAAATCTCTTGCGCTTCCCAACCACTCCCAGATCGCCTACGTGACTGCTCCATGGATCGATCGAGCAGCGAGAATACTAAGACCCATTCGAGAGCCTTTGACAAAGGCGACAAGCTTTATTTCGCGAGCGCTCTTTTTTTTCTTAAAAGAGGAGAAGGAGATCTCATCTGACGAGCTCCGGCATGTGCTTAAAACTTCAGAAGAGAGGGGAGTTTTGCTGCCGGTTGAAACAGAGCTTATCAGCGGGACCTTGGATCTTCAGCACAGTCATGTGAAAGAGCATATGCGGCCACGAGCGGAAGTTCTGGCTTATGATATACGAGATCCGCTCGCTGAGCTCATGGATCTTTTTATCGAAAAAAAAGTGACGAGGGTACCTGTGTATGAGGGAAATTTGGAAAATCTCAAGGGGATTTTAACGGCTAGGGAGTTTTTTTTTCATAAGGATCAAATAAAAAGAGCTCAAGACCTTGTGTCCATCTTGATAAAACCCTATTTTTTACCGGAGACGACCCGCGCCTGGACGACTCTTTGTATGTTACGGGAGAGGGGGATTCCTCTTGCGATGGTTGTCGATCAATATGGATCGATTTCAGGGCTGATTACTCAAGAGGACTTGGTCGAGGCAGTCATTGGAGAAATTGTCGATGCAAGGGATGTCAAAAATCTATACACCCGCTCGAGTGAAGATGTGGTGATCGCTAGTGGCAAATTAGAGCTTTCAGAATTTGAAGATATCTTCCATATTCCTTTGGAATCTAAGGAGGGCAGCGTCACTTTGGGCGGATGGCTGATCGAACAGCTTGGGGATATTCCAACAGCGGGGGCAAAATATGCCAATGACCGCTTTTTATTTTATGTGTTAGCTGCAGATCCAAACCGGATTCGGCGGATTTATATTCGAAGGCTGAAAAAATGAGCCGAACCTATCTCGCTCTTACGTTTTTATCCATAGCAGTGCAGGCTCTTTTCGCTTTTTTTGAAATGTCTTGTATTTCGTTTAATAAAGTTAGGCTTCAGTATTACGTGAGCCTTGGTTCACGGCGTGCTACCTGGCTAAATTACCTCTTAAAGCGGCCCTCTAGGCTTTTTGGGACGACTTTAATAGGTATTACGACTTTTTTAGTCATCGGATCGGAGTGTGCAAGAAGGTTTTATGAGTCGATCCATCTCGATCCAGATTGGGCGCCTCTTACCCAAGTTCCTCTGGTTGTGGTTTTTGGGGAGTTGGCATCCATGTTTGCAGCGAGACGTCATCCGGAGCAGGCGGCGATGTTTTGCGTACCGCTCATGTTTTTTGTGGCCAAGATGTTAACGCCTATCACTTGGACCTTTGATCAGTTTTCTCATATTCTTCATAAGTGGATGGGGAAAGAGAAGGAGGTTCCTCTTTTTTTATCTAGAGAAGAGGTGCGTCTTGCTTTTGAAGAAAAAGACAGTAAAGGCGATGAATTCAATGCGACCGTCAACCAAATCTTTCAGCTCAAAAACATGACAGCAGGGCAACTCATGACTTCCCTGGCCAATGTTCCCATGGCAAATTCTAGCGCAACCTTTGAGGAAGTACGACATCTTTTGAGTGTTCATTATGCTCCTATTGTTCCTATCTATCATCGTTTTCCTCACAATATTGTGGCGATTGCGCAGATTCGAGATTTACTTTCCGTGACACAGGATAAGCGGGTGATTGACTCGGCGCATTCCCCATGGTTTGTTGCGCAAAATACTTCCGTTTTAGCACTTTTAGAACAATTTAAACGCAATAACCAAAGTACGGCAGTGATCTTGGAAGCTTCAGGGCATGCCGTAGGCCTTCTGACGTTGGATCAAATCCTTGCGACCATTTTTGGAAAAGAGTCGAGCTCTCAAGTGTTAGAAGAGTCGACTCGCTACATAGAAAGGACTCTTTCAGGAGAGATGCGGGTCGCTGTCTTTAATCAGCAATTTGAAGCAAATCTTCCAGACCAAGAAAACAGGACGCTTAGCGATCTCATCCTTTCCCAGCTGGATCATTTCCCTGTCAAAGAGGAATCGATTTGCATCAACGAGTTTGCATTTACTGTTGATGAACTCACGCTTCGAAGCGTTAAAACGCTCACAGTGCGCACTATGAGATATTAGACATCTTGCATAACCTAAAGAAATCGCCTGGCTTGCGGCGGCTTTACATTTTATCCGCTCAAGCCCTTCGGGTTTGCCTTGTTAATAGTTGCCCACTATTCACTTCGGCAAAAGCGCATAAACTGTTTTGCCGGCGCTAAGCCATTCTTGCCGAGCTTCGCTCGGCATTTCTTCAGGTTACGCAAGATGTCTATTAGACATCTTGCATAATTTTCTGACAATGGCGCTCAACGTTGCGACTGCTACGTCTATTTCTTCGAACGTATTCATTCTACTGAGGGAGAAACGGACCGAGGATCTTGCGCGCTGCGGATCGAGACCCATGTTTTTTAATACGCGGGAGGGCTCTAGAGCGCCAGAGTTACAGGCGGAACCGTGGCTGATTGCGATCCCAGCTAGGTCTGCGTACATAAGAAGCGTTTCGCCATCGACCCCTAAAAAAGCAATATTGCTCGTATTCGGCACTCTGGGGCCGTCTCCATTGATCACGCTATTGGGGAGTGCGAGGAGGCCGGTTTCCAACCTTTCTTGGAGTTTTTGAAGTTTGTCTGTAATGTTTTCTTGGGATGTTTGCAAGATGTTGAGCGCTTCGGAAAGCCCTAAAATGCCCGCTAAGTTTTCTGTGCCTGCGCGGAGCATTCTTTCTTGAGGACCGCCCGTGTGAAGAGGGGAGAGTTTCAGGCCCTTTCGTACGTACAAAGCGCCGACTCCTTTAGGACCGTGGAATTTATGGGCGCTGATCGCGACGGCTTGGATGGCTGGCAGGAGCTGAAAGGGCTCTTTACCGATCAGTGCCACAGCATCTATGAGTAAGGGAATGCGTCTTTCATAAGCGATCTGATGGATTGCTTTGAGATCGATTTTTACTCCCGTTTCCGCATTGGCTAAACTTAGCACGATGGCCTTTGTGTCAGGCCGGATCTCGTGCAAGATCGCTTCAGGTCTTGGCGCACCCCATGCGTCCACGGGAAGGTAAGTGATTTTTTGACCACTTTTTTCAAGGGACTCTAACGTGTTGAGCACTGCGGCGTGTTCGATAGAAGTGGAGAGAATGTGACCAGAAGAGCCCATTCCGCGCAGTAAAAAGTTTAAACTCTCGGTCGCGCCCGAGGTAAAAACAATCTCTTCCAAAGAGGCGTTAAAAAAATTGGCAACTGTTGTTCTGGCCTCTACGAGCAGCGCTTTGGCTTGTCTTCCAAACCAGTGAACGCTAGAAGGGTTCTGAGGCAGATCCGTCAGATCGCGGAGCATAGCTGCCTTCACTCGAGGGTCCAAGGGGGTTGTAGCGTTGTTGTCTAAGTAAATTCTCTTCAATGGAAGCCGCATTTTGTATCATGAGGACGGTTATGTTATCAGAACTGCCCTTATTTTTCGCAGCTAGAATCAGTTCGCTCGCCCCTTCTTCAAGACTATTGGATGCGTTGAGAATTTTTTCTATGTCTTTTAAAAAAAGAACGTCGGTCAGTCCATCTGTGCAAAGAAAAAATAGATCTCCGGGAAGATAGGTTGAGATGGCAATTTCAGGAGAAGAGTGCAAGGAGGTTCCGATGGCTTTCGTAATAACATTTTTATAGGGATAGGGCGTATCGGCGCGTCTTCCAAATTTTTTCCATTTTGCATAGAGGGAGTGATCTTGAGTGAGCAATTCGAGTTGTTGTTCTCTCATCCGATAGACCCTACTGTCTCCTACATGGCCGTAAACGACTGCTTGTTCAGACCAAATCAGGCAGCAAAGAGTGGTCCCCATACCTCTAAAAGATTCTTCTTTTTGGCTCAGGCTATAGACCCAGTAATTGGCCCTCTCTATGGCTTCGCGAAGTTCGATGAGGAGTTTTAGGGGGTCTTCTGTGGATATTTTTTCCATCGAAGCCGCTAGATGAGTGATGGCCTCATAAGCAGCGACTTCTCCAGCCTTATGCCCCCCCATTCCATCGGCGATAGCAAAAAAACCCATCTTGGGAAGTGCTATCCAGACGTCTTCATTATTGGGCCTGCCAAGACCGATGTCAGAAAGTCCAAAGGACCGAAGACGTTTCATGGGAAGAGATCTCCAAATGCATAGAGATTGATCACACTGACGGCATTAAATGAGGCGTGAAGGATGATGGGAGCAAGAAGAGAGCCTTGTTTTTCGTAAATAAAGCCAAGAAAAAGAGCCAAAACGAACAAAGAGATGAGAATCATGATGTTGCCAAGGCCTTGTCCGGGCGAATAGTGAAACAAAGAAAAGCAAAATGAAGTAATGAAAATCGCCTGTTTAGATCCCAAATGCTTTCTGATAAATGTTTGTAGAAACCCTCTAAAAAGCGTCTCTTCAATTAAAGGGGCAAGCACGATAATGGACACAATGGCGAGTAAAAAATGGACGGGATTGCCAAAGGTTAGCTTTAAAAATTTTACAGCAAGCTGATCGGGTAATTTATGCACCTGAAATAGTTTTAACACGAGGATTTCAAGGGCTTGAGAAAGAAAGAGTACGAGGGGAAAAGCTACAACCCAAGAGTAAAAAGCAGCCCAAACATCTTGATAAAGAGGGTGATCGGGAGGGTTTCTTATTAAGATGCCCCTTTTCACAAGGGGAGGAAGCGCTTTTAAATAAAGGCCCAAACAAATGGCGATGATCAAGGAGATCCCAAAGTTCAACCAGCTTGCGGCGGCTACATAATGGATGAGGAGAGAATGGCGCCAAAAGGCGGCAAAAATTTGGTTGAGGAAAAAACTGCCTAAAAAATAGATGGCAAAGGCGCCGATGAGCTGCACAAGAGTTAGCGGCACGATCCAAGGTTTGGTCTCTTTTTGGAAAAATCCTCTTCGCGCGCTTAAAAATAAAACGATAAGCGCGAGAACGCCAAGAACGATAGTCGCGCCTAATTCATGGTTCATCGGCTTTTGGCCAATAAAATATAGTCGCTGATCCGGCCAGCAATTTCTTGGACTAACTGGGCATGAGCGATTCCCATCGGGGATTTGCGGTACTGATCCGTTCCCCAGACATTGTTAGAGTAATCACAAGGGATGAGCGTTTTAGGGACAAAGTAACTATCTCGGATCATTTCTTGGAGGACAATTTTTGGAGTTTCAGATCGGAGGTCTACCACTCTTAACCGGACGGCCATATTCAAGTTGCTCGATGCCTCTTGAGGAGTAATACCTTTGGCTTTAACAGGAGCAAATTCGTGCTCGACGAGCTCTAAAAAGGCGACGAATTCTTCCGAATGAAACTCCCTTTTCATCCAAGAAAGGTCGGAACTGAACGGATTTTCAGTGAACGGGGACTCCTGTTCTGAGCGGACATAAACTTCCCCACTGGAGGCAACTAGGTTCATTACGCCTTGTGTAAATTCCTCTGAAAGGCTCCAAGAAGCATCAAAAGAGGTGGAATCTAACATGGATGCAATAGCGATGGTTGGTTTGATTCTTCCATCTTCATGAAAGCGGCTCATTTCATCGTTTGATCCGCGATGGCAGCAACTAACGAGATTGAAAAGGACGGCAATGACAAGCAGAAAGCGCATGATTTTCCTCCGGAATACAAGTTCCGAATATAGCAAAGAAAAGAAAAATTAGGGAAGAAGAATCATTTTCACGAGAAGTGTGGAGGTAAAGGGAGGAAGTTCTATCTTTGCAATTTCGGGGCCTGATTCATGAAAGACCCAATCTTCTTCTGTGTGGACGATGAGGTTCCACTTACCAGAAGGAACAGCCACTGTTTGATCATTACGAGATGCGTTAAAGGCGATAAAGAGATGGGGGGAGTGTTTTTTTAAGAGTAAGGTGGCTAGATGCTCAGATGGGTTTTGCCACTCCATTTCCTGTTTTTTTACAAAATGTTCCTCTTTGAGGTTTTTATGTTTTTTTCGCAGGGCGATGAGACTTGAGATGAAGGAAAACATCTTGGGGTTTTTGGGCTGCCATTCTTGCCAGTTTAACGAGTTGTCTTGATTGTAGGGGTTGTTGTTTCCTTTGCGAGTGTGGCCGATCTCATCTCCCATAAGCAGCATCGGGATGCCTTGAGAGATGAAGAGGGTAAGGAGAAAGTTTCGTATTTGCTGCTCTCTTAGCTTGGAAATCTTGGCATTCTCTGTCGGTCCTTCGACGCCGCAGTTCCAGTTGTCGTTGTGATTGCAACCATCGCGGTTTCCCTCTCCATTCACCTCGTTGCGCTTTTGTTCATAAGTGACAAGATCTATCAAGCAAAATCCATCGTGTGCTGTGATGAAATTTACGCTACTTAAAGGGGTTTTTTTGTAAATAGTAGGGCTTCCGAGAAGGGCGTTTTTGAAAGACTCTTCTTGATGAGGTTCCCCCTTCAGGAATTTTCTCACTGCATCGCGATAAGGTCCATTCCATTCGGACCAGTTGCCAAAAGTAGGGAAAAGCCCCATTTGATAGAGTCCCGCTGCATCCCACGCTTCGGCTATAAGCTTGACTTTCGATAGGGCAGAATTTTGCTGTATCCGTTCTAAAATAGAAGGATGATTGACAGGCGTGCCCCGAGTATCTCGAGTCAGTATGGATGCGAGATCGAACCGAAACCCATCTATGTGCATTTCCTCAATCCAGTAAAGAAGAGAGTCGAGAATCAGATTTTGCACAATCGGATGATTCACGTTGAGAGTATTGCCACAGCCAGTAAAATTGAGATCCTTTCCCCGTTCATCCAGCATGTAATAGACATTTTTATCAATGCTTCTTAAAGATCCCCCTCCAGTATGGTTGAAGACTACGTCGAGGAAAACCTCAATTCCCTGTTTATGGAGTTCGCGGACCATGACTTTACATTCCGTGACAGGATCTTTTTCGGCATACCACTGATTCGGGGCAAAAAAATGAGTGGGATCGTAGCCCCAGTAGGTACTGTCGGAGGGGAAAATCGGCATTAGCTCGACAACGTTGACTCCTAGCTTTTTTAGATAAGGGATTTTTTCGATGACCCCCAGAAATGTTCCCGGATGGTTGGAAGAGGAACTTGGGTCGATTGTGAAACCGCGGACGTGCATCTCATAAATGACTACATCACCCAGAGGAATGGAGGGTGGGTTGTCTTGTTGCCAGTCAAAAGGGGGCGGCAGTGTGGCTTTTGCCCTATTTTTATTCAGCAGTTTGGCATAAGGGTCCTGTACCCATTCATCCCCCACCTTGTAAGCATATTCTAGATTGGGTGGAAGATCGATCATCCCGATATGCCAAACATCCCCCGTGCGATTCATAGGGATCTCGTAAACCGGATCATCTCCTTCAAAAAGCCCGAGGGAAAGGCTCGGTAAAAAAGAAGAAAATAGGGAGAAATTGAACCTAGCTCCTTGAGTGGAAAAGCCTAAGGGATGTGGAATCCCAACTGTAGTTTCTAGCTTTCTTGGCATATTTACAAAATTATTTTCCCTCCAAACTCTCTTTAATATTGAAATTTAGTTTTGTTTCAACTAAAATATTATTAGTAAAAATTGTGTTCGTTCGAAAAATGGAGTTTTTTACAACGATATACAAATTTCCCTTGCAGGCAAGGCTTGCAAAGATTTATAAAAGTTTCTGCTTTTAATTCATGAACGTACAAAAATCCAGTTAGGAGGAAAACCCAATGTCCTATGAAAACGCCAAGGCGAACCTTAGGGAGTTTGGCAAGGAGCTAAACTTAGAGGGGTTGGATTTCGATGAAAACAACACCTGTATTCTCGGAATTGATAACACCTTTTCGCTTCACATTACCTATGAACCAAATTCGGATCGCCTTTATCTCTACTCGCCTGTCCTAGACGGCCTTCCTAAAGATGACAAGATTCGCTTGAAACTGTATGAGAGACTTTTGGAAGGGTCGATGTTGGGCGGTCAGATGGCTGGTGGCGGCATTGGCATTGCTCTCAAAGAAGAGTTGATCCTGATGCACTGTGTGATTGACATGGGACTTGGAGTGGATGCGGCAGCGCTTCGCAGATTTGCTCCTCTTTTTGTGGAAACCGTGGAGAAGTGGCGTGAGATTGTAACCAAGATCCTTGCTGGAGAAGATCCCGGACCCTTCCAGTTTCCAGTCCCTCCTCCCGATCAAGCGGCAGCGGCCCGCGCGAATATGGGTGGCGAGCGGCCCGGCGAGCGGTATATCAAGATTTAAAGGACTGCCTCCTGATCGGGAGGCAGATCTATTTTTTCGAGAGCAATCAGCGCCTCTTCAGCAGTGATTCTTTTTTGGGGATCTACTTGGAGCATTTGAGAGATGAGAAGTTGTATTTGCCACGGTATTCCCTGATGTTCGATCTCCCTGGTCAGTTGATGAGCATAGAGGCCTTCTATTGCATTGCACAAGTCGTGTGCATTTTGAAATGCGATTTTGTTATGCTTGGGGTGGAAAAGTTCGTATAAAAGTAACCCTGTACTCCACATATCTGAGGACGGATTTTGGGATTCTAGCCAGACATTGTTGTTTTTGATGCCAGGTATTCTTTCGGGAGGTATGTAGGCCCAAGAGCCCCTTTGTTCTTTCCTTAGATCTTCTGGGTCAGTGAAACAAACCGTGGAGCCTAAATCACCGATTTTTGCGGATATCTGTCCCCCTTCTTCGTGGATGAAAATATTTTCAGGTTTAAGATCTTGATGAACCCTATTGTTGCGGTGTAAATAGAAGAGGCCTTTAAGGAGATCCATAGCGATTTTCAGTTTGTCTCGAAACGAGAGCTTCGTTGTCTTAAATACCTTCGATAAATCACCACGGTTGCAATATTCGCAAATAATATAATGCATTTTATTATCGATCAGATCTCCTTGCTTTCGCACAATTTGTGGACAGTCTAGACAAGCCTCTAATTGCTCGCATTCATAGGAGTTCTCGTCTAGGATCATGACAACGTAGCGCTTAGCATCAAGTATGCCGAGAGCATTATAAATTCTCTTCAGCATACCCTTTCCGATTAGTGGATCCTTCTTTTGGGAGGAGGTAAACAGGATATAGGATTGTGAAAAACCTACGATAATTGTCCGGGAACATCCGGTAGTTTCTATGGGTAACATCTGCCAGTAAGAAGAGAAGACCAGCGGCTGTGCCGCCTGAACCATCTTTTTCAGGAGTGAAGGGTCCATCGTAGAGTTGCAGATTTCAGTGATTTTATTGTGCAAGAGATCGTAGTGGAGCTCAGGAAAGCAGGGGAGGAGTGAAAGACTATTGGGCTGTCGGGTGAAGAGGTCTATGAGTCCTTTTCGCTGGATCCAAACCCACCTTGCTTCCTCTTGGAACGTCACTTGTCCCTGGACAAAGTCCTTTTTTTGAGACTTTTGCTTAAAAATAACAGAACTTCCTGGAAAACGGTCAAACGTTAGTGTTCCGTCGTTGTTAATATAGCAGGAGGGGAAGTAATTCACATTTGCAAATAGTTAAAAATTTATTTGGAGATAAATTCTAACGGATCTAGGGCTTTTTCCTCTATTTTTTTTTGGATTAGCTTTGTCGAACTCATGACTGTGGAATGATCTTTATGGAAAAGAGCGCCAATTTTCTGGTAGGGGAGTTTGAGTTTTTCTCGGCAGTAGTACATGGCAATTTGTCTTGGGAGAGCAATCGTTTGTATTTGCGACTTCCCCAAAATGTCTTCACTGGTAATTCCATACTGAGCTGCAACAGTTTTGACAATTTTTTCAAATGTGAGGGCGCCTTTTTTTTCATTTTCCAAAAGATCTTTTAAAAGAAGTTCGGCGGTTTTTACCGTGAGTATTTGTCCATTGGAACGGAAAGCGAGGGCAGAAAGAGCTAAAATGGGATCTTGAGGAAAAGAATCTAGGAGCCACTGTTTCAGAACTTCTGGCAAAGAAAAGTGCCATAGGTCAGCTTTTGATTCTAAAATGTTTGTCATCGGGCTTTGCACAAGTTCCAAGGAGATACCCCATTCAAATCGGCTGATGAGACGAGGTTCAATGTTATTTAAAAGCGTAGGAGATGCGTTAGCGGACAGGAGGATGGGGCGGCCTAGAGTGTGGAGGGAATTGAAGGTATGGAAAAACTCTTCTTGGGTTGCGTTTCTTTTGGAAAAAAGATGGACATCATCGACGATGAGAATATCAATATCGCGATAAATGCTGCGGAACTCACGCATTTGCGCTAGCCGAATTGCTTGGACTACATGGTCGGTAAAGGTTTGTGCTGAAACGAAAAAGACTGTTTTTCCCTCTTTTTTGAATGCATGTGCGGCCCCCATCAAAAGATGGGTTTTTCCAGACCCTTTTGGGCCGTAGAGGTAGAGAGGGTTGAAAGGGGATGTTTCCTTGAGCAGCGTATAAATGATTCGGTTCTCATCCGTTGTGATAAACCGTTCTAGAGTCTTGTCTGGGTCAAGCTCATCTTCTCTGATTGTGAAAACGGGAGTTCCTTCTATTTTTTGAGGCTTTGGAAGAGCTTTTTGAGCAAGGTGGACGCGAATGGGTCTTTGGTTTTGATTGACAAAACCTTTGAGCTTTGGGCGGATATGCTCTTCAAACCAGGTGATCTGGAAAGAATCTGTAGCTTCTAAATAGACGTTGGCGGCATCAAAATGGGTGCAGCGGGGCACCCACTTCTGAAGGATATCTTCACCCAGCTCACTTTCTAGACGATTTAGAAATTCTTTCCACTCTTTCATGCCTTTTTGGGCTGGGCTTTCCTTTTTTTTGTCATCCACGCTTGTTGAGCCACGCCGAGAAGAGTAGAGATCATAAAATAGAGGTTCAGGCCGGATGGAAAATTATAAAACATGACAGTAAAGATCACGACCATCATATTTCCCATCATTTTTTGCTGTTTTTGCGTGTCGGAGAGCTGAGAGACATCTTTGGGAAGTTTTGAGGTAAACTTCTGCTGCAGGTACATCGTCAGTCCCATCAGGATCGGCAGAAAATGAAACTCATTACCGATAAACCAGAGTGGCTGTCCCCAGCTAAAAAGCACATCAGGGGCTGAAAGATCGTCAATCCAGCCAGGGATAAACAAGGCTCCTCTTAAAGGAAAACTCGACTTGAGCAGGTAAAACATTCCCAGAAGAAAAGGCATTGTGAGGAGAAGAGGTAAGCAGCCTGTTAGGGGATTCACTCCCTCCTGCCGGTAAAGGTTCATAGTTTCTATTTTCGTTTTGGCTGGGTCTTTTTTATACTTGTTCTCGATTGCTTTTACCTTGGGCGCAAGCTCCTGTGTTTTGATCCCCGATCGGATGGACCAAGCATTGAGAGGATACATCATGGCCCGTAAGGCTATCGTCAGTAAAATAATAGATACAGCCCAGGAGCGGGAAATAGAGTGGAAAAGAGACATGAGATAAAAAAGGAATTTTGAAAAGGGCTGCGAAATGAAGGAAAACCAACCTTGAATCGTGATCGCTTGTGTGTAGTGCGGGTTGTAATTTTTGGCTGGATCATCGTAAGTCTGATCGAGTTCTTTGAGAAGATGGTGATCATAGGGTCCTGCAAAAATACGAAACGAGGTGGTTCCCGTCTGTAGCGGAAGGTTTGTGGCATAACCAGGGTAGTCGCTCGGAGGAAATCGATCGTATCTCGCATCGATTAAGGAGAGTCTTGTAGGAGCGTTTTGTCCTGGGATTTTCTCGATTCTATAGCCGGTACCGAGGGAAGTTATGGGATCCAAAATCAGGCCGAAAAAACCATTATTATTGCTGATCCAATTTGGAGAGATGTTGCGAACAGTGTTTGGCTCGTTTTTAGGAAGCTTGATCGTGTCAACGTCAGAGCCACGACTGTCAGTTGTTTGAATACGCACCTGGGGGGAGTAGGAGTTTGCTACAATCTCCACATCAGGAATTCCAGAGCTCAGCCAAAGGCCGCTGGGATCTCCCTCGACGCGAAGGTCTAAATGAAAGCAATAGGGACCCTTCCTTTCTGCGGGGAAGGAGTAGGTTTTGATAAGGGTTGCCTGTCCGAGAGAACCTTGAAACTCGATCAGATTTTTTTCAAAGCGGGTGACGCGAAAGGTTGAGCCAGCTATGCGGGGATCTTCGCCCACTACATTGAGCGCGTAATACTCTGAGGGAAGGGTACTGCCATTCAGCCCTCGTCTAAGGAGGGGATAGTAGCCCCCAAGTCTTCCTTCTGCATAACTCGCTCCATCATAGGTTGTATAAGAGTGCAGTGGAAAACGATTATTTTGCGGGGAATTTTTTAAGATTTGCCGATCGAAATCGATTTCTCGTACAATACTTTGGGGGCTTGTCTCCCGAAGGGGCAAATTGATCTCAGCTAAACTCCCTCCCCGGTCTGTAAAAACCAGCTGCTGGTAGGCATTTTCTAAAACGTAATATTTTTCACTAGAAGAAGAGGAATATAAAACGTTTTGAGCCAATACTGGCCGCTCACTTTGAACGATCTCGGCCTTTTGAGCGCTTGCTACAGGTTGCTTTCCTTCAAACTGCCCAAAGTAGGCGTGGACTCCGAAGAATGCAAGACTTACACACAGCATGAAAAGAAGAGTTCGCTTATCCATGGATCGATCCTTTCTGGTATTTCACTCGACTTTGTGCTTTTTGGGAACGAAGACGTTGAAAAATACTAGAGTGCGTCATTACACAAAGTCGAACTCCAGCGAAGGTATCAAAAATAGGATAAATGATAAAGAAGGAATTTACAGCGTGCCGAGAAAATTTGCCACAGCACCAGAAGTATTAGCAGACACTGCTTGAGTAGCCCCTCTAGCCGCCGCTAACACAATCCCTTGAACGAAAAATTGACTGACCCCTGCAATGGAGAGTCCTATATATGTACTCATGTTCTTAAAATAACTTTGAGTAGGATCATCTGTCTCTGTGTCTTTTAAAGAATGCCAAGACTTTACCGCTGCAATGGATAAGGCCGTCCCTATGGCAGTGATAATAATTAACGCAATTACAATGGGGGTGGAGTGAACCATAAATATGCCTGCAGCAGCGGCGATTGTGGCTACAGCTAAAGCTAAAACTGTACAAGAAGCTATTCTATTTACGTTCATAATCTACTCCTTTGTCAGGTAGATATACTAACAGTTTTGTATTATAAAAACAAACTGAAATAGATTTTTGTATATTGCAATATGTTGCATATTTAATTATAGTTTTGTTGTTTACCGTTAGTTAACTTTCTTTCAACTATCGAAGAAATTCCTTTAGAGGTTCCTTTTATAATAGCATGGGTTGCAATTTGAAAGATAAATTGGATTACAGTGTGGACGGATGAACTTAAGTTTAGAGCCACTCTGTCAAGGTATTTCTTTGCACTATCTTCTTCGCCCTCCGGACCCTGTGAGTTCCAAGCTTGAATGGATGCAATGGAGAGTGCGCTCCCTAGTGCTGCCAAGAGTGCGTAGGCAATGGTTGCGGTAGTAGATGCGGCTACGATGGCTCCTATGGTGCTTCCCACAGCAGTCGTTACTGCAATGGTTATTGTGCTGTATGCTACTTGCTGTACATCCATTCTAATTTCTCCTAATTTAAGTTGAATTTATTTTTTTTGTAAAAATTCTCTGGTGGACTGAAGCATATGGGAAGAGATCCCTTGCGTGATTCCGCTAAGGGCGGCTAAAACCACAATCTGAGCCAGAGCCAGTCCTAGGCCTGCAACGGTCGTTGCGATGAGTGACCCCATCTTTTTAAAATAATCTTTGCATTCAAAGTTCTCGGGATCTTTGAATGAATACCAGGTGACTGTTGCAGCGATAGAAAAGGCGGTTCCTAGGGCAGCGATAATAGAGAGAGCGATAGTAATGGGAGTGGAGTGGGCGATTAACGCGCCTGCTGTTACGGAGAAGGTGGTGATTGCTAAAGTTGTTACTGTATAAAAAGCTGATCTATTTACATCCATTTATCAACTACCAATTTTGAGGTTTTCTACTAATATGATAACAAATTGATTATATAAATCAAATGTAATATAAATATGTGTCATTAATTTTTAGTTTATATACACCATCTTAGCTTATTTCTTAACGATTTCTAGTAATAGTTTTATTTATTGAATTATTATAGATATTTATCTTATAATAATACCTACTATTTAATGCAAAGAGTTATTTTAATGTTTACTTCTGTGGCGAGCTTTTTTTCAGTTACCACCCAACAAGGGTTGTATGCGAGAATCATCGATTTTTCCAAGCAATACGTAAAACCTGCGACAATAGATTTGGTGGAAATCTTTTTAATCAGCGCCTTAACGCAAGGATTGATCTCAGCAGGTTTGAATAGGTTTCCATTCTATACACAAAATGCAAACATTCTGTCCAGTATTTGCCTTGGCTTCTTTGGCCTCATCGGACCTCCGTCGTTGTATCATAAATACATTAAAAACCCATTTATTACTCAGAAACTTCAAGATATTATTCAAAATTCACAAGGCAATTCACAATCGATGTTGGTTTTCCGTACGACTAATGATTGGAATAAATCTTTAGAAAATCATCAGACATTGGATAACTACCAAAAATTGGGTAAAAAATATTCGATTGAAATTTTAAAAGTTAATTCAGAAGCACAATTGAAGTCTGCGCTAGAATTAAATAATAGAAAATATGATAGAATCGAGTTTCAAGCGCATGCTAGCCAAACAGGAATTGAATTAGCACCCCAAACTAACCTAACGAAATCTTCGAAATGGATTCTTACATGGCTCGATAATCATATAAAAGACAATGGCATCATTGGATTAGACTGCTGTAGTACTGGAAAAGGCCACAAGAATATCGCACTGGCAATCTCTCGTGCGTGCTCAGGATCAACCGTTTATGCTGCAACGGGTTCTATCAATGGGGGTTGGGGGACAGAGTATGGAGAGGATACAATTCCTTCCTTCAACGATGGGCTATTTTGGAAAGGAAAAGATATCACTCGTATGTATCGAAACGGGGCTATAGTTGAGGAGTCTAATGAAAAGAACAAAAAAAACGCCTGACTGTTTGTCAATCCTTTCCGATGCATTGGCCAGGCGCTAAAAAAATTATCGAACTTTTTCGTAGACTTCGGCAAGACCTGGAGCTCGACTTCGTACATTTTTTTTGATTATAACAAAATTAATTATTTGTTTTTTTATTGTATTCTTCTAATTTTAAGTATTTGTAAAAAGTTGTGCTCGCATTATAAAAGGAGATGAGCCAGCCCCTGGTTCCACAGAAAATTCCTTTTTTCAATAACAGGCTGCGGAAAAAGGCGAAAGAGCCGTGAGCAAGAGCGATGCCAAAAGAGGACTTTTTTTTCCCTTGGTGCTGCTCGGCGAAAAGAGAGGAATAGGATTGCATTTTTGAAAGAAAATCTACAGTGGTATGATAGGGCGTATGGAGAATAGGAAACTTCATTTTAAAATATTTTTTTGACACTAAAGATTCGTGAACTTGGGAGTGGCAAAAATGGGTATACTGGCGATGATAGAGTCTTGCGATATATTCAGAATCCCACCCACAGCCGCGCACCCGCTTTCCATAAAGAAAATTGTGACGAGGGAAAAGGTAGGAGTAAGAAGGGTCGAGCGTGATCGCTTGAAGTTCTAGGATGAGATCTTGTGATAGAATTTCGTCGCTATCCAGAGCTAAAATCCAATCATGAGTCGCCAGAGAAGCTGCATAATTTCGAAGAGGGCCGAACCCAATGAAAGGGGATGTGTGAATTTTGGTATTGGGGTATTGCCTGCTAATATGTAAAGTGGCATCTGTGGAACCATTATCTAAGAGGATGATCTCAGAGAATGTTTTGACGGAAGCAAGGGTAGATGCGAGAGTCCTTTCTGCATTTTTTGTGAGGATGCAAACGGAAATTTCCATGAAAAATAACATAGCTGAAAAGAAGCTTTTCAGGATAGGATGGATCTGTTATGAGAGATGGTTTTACTTACGACGATGTGGCCTTAGTACCACAGTTTAACAATATTCCTTCCAGAACTGAGCCCTCTTTAGAGAGTTGGCTTACGAAGAAACTGAAGATTGGTATTCCGATTCTCGCAGCAAATATGGACTCGGTGATCAATGAAACGCTAGCCGAAATTTTAATCACCCATGGGTCAATGCCGATCTTTCACCGGTTTACCGCTTTTGAAGAACAAAAGAAATGGGTTCAGAAATTTCCAGGCAAAACCTTTGTCTCTTGTGGGATTCAAAAGCTCGATGAGACAAAAGAGCTATTGGATCTGGGAGCCATCGGGGTTTGCATCGACGTTGCTCATGGCCACTCTGATCGAATGTTTCGTCATATTGAGGAGATTAAAAGAACGCATTCAGAAAAAGAAGTGATCGCGGGCAATGTATGTACAGCCATGGCCTATCATGACTTGGTCAATGCGGGAGCTGATGCTGTGAAGGTTGGGGTGGGGCCGGGGGCCGCTTGTACGACAAGAATTGTCACTGGGTTTGGCGTGCCTCAGTTCACTGCTGTTCAAGATTGCGCTCGGATTGCAGAAAAGCTGAGAGTCCCTCTCATTGCCGATGGTGGTATTCGGACCAGCCGCGATGTAGTTCTTGCCTTGGCCGCTGGAGCAAGCAGTGTCATGATAGGCAAAATGTTCGCTCTAACACAAGAATCAGCTTCCCCCAAAAAAAAGACTGACTCTGGATATGAGGCAAAATTTAGAGGTCAGGCCTCCCAGGACTTTCAAAATGAATTTTATGGCGGGCTTAAAGCAAAAACTGTAGCTGAAGGAACCCATTTTTGGGCGCCCGTCACTGGTAGTGCCGAAGAGTTGATAGCTAATCTTTTAGGGGGCATTCGAAGTGGGATGACCTACGGAGGGGCTCGGAATCTCAAGGAGTTACAGAGAAAAGCTGAGTTTATCAGAGTGAGTAACTCCTATTTTGAAGAAAGTAAGCCCCGCCCGTACTAAAAATAACTTCTTATTTTAGGTATTATACCATTTGCGAGAAATAAATTCATAAATTAGGGCCGTATAACATGTCATCTTTGAACGATCCTTTCTTGCTCATGTTTAAAAACATGAGCTGCAAAACGACCATTCAAATCTGCCACGTTACCCAGCCCTAATTTATGAATTTATTTCTCGTAAATGGTATTGCTCTGATTGCTGAGAATGGCCCTATTGGAGATAATGGTTGGGAGGGGGAGGCATTTGGCAAAAGATTTTCGAGACGCAGACAAAAAAATCTATGACTCCGTCCATGGATTTATTCCCTTTGACGAATATGAAAAAGAGGTGATCGATTCGCTTCCTTTTCAAAGGCTCCATTACATCCACCAATTAGGGATCGCCTATCTCGTATACCCAGGAGCCACTCATACCCGTTTTGAACATTCGCTAGGCGTTATGGCGCTGGCTACGCAAATGTTTGAAAAGGTGTGTAAATCGGTCAGACCCGACGTGTTCCATTTTGTTCCCCGCAAGGGTTCCTCTGAGTTTTTGTACTGGCGCCGCGTTTTAAGAATGGCGGCTCTTTGCCATGATCTTGGACACCTTCCCTTTTCACATGTTGCTGAAAAAGATTTGCTGGGCAATGCAAGGCACGAAGACTGGACTTTAAAAATTATCGACTCCACCTACATGAAATCTGTTTGGGAGATGCTGAAAAAAAACCCTGCCCACCAGGAAGATCTTGTGGAAAGAGATATCATTGAGGACATTAAAAAGATCTCTGTAGGAGAAGCAAAGTGGAAAGAGGCAACCAAACAGAGCTTTTCTCCGTGGGAGAGGATTGTTTCTGAAGTGATCACGGGCGACTTTTTTGGTGCAGATCGCATTGATTATTTGATTCGAGATGCCCAGAGTACTGGGGTGGCCTATGGACTCTTTGACTATCACCAACTGATTGAGAGTTTACGCATCTTGCCAAGCGTCGATAGAGGATCTGATGAGCTGCAGCTTGGGATTGATGAAAATGGGCTTGAATCGAGCGAAGCACTTCTCCTTGCACGCCATTTTATGCATCGGCGTATCTATCAATACTCTTCTGTAAAAGCCTACAACTTCCACCTGCGAAGATACATGGGGGCTAACTATTCCTTCAAAATGCGAAGTGTTGATGAGTTTTTATCAGTGAGCGATACCGATGTGGTCTCAGCCTTAAATAAGGCTGCCAATAATCCCAAGCTCCCAGGACACGCTGATGCGAAATGCGTTATTTTCCGCAAACACAGATTTCGAGCGGTGGCGCTCCCCAATCGAATAGGGGAAGAGGAGCTCCAAAGATTTGTTAAGGAAAATGGGCTAAAAGATTCAGACATCAGCTGGGAGGTTGCTAAAGCTCAAGAACCGGTTGAAAGGTTTGCATTTCCTGTGTCTAGGCGTCATTTTGTGATCCAAAAGGCTAGGGACTGCTCCGATCTTCTTTTAAAGGTTCCTTCAAAAAATGAAAGTTGGGTATATATTTCTCCGGAGCACGACCTAGAGTTTGCCCATTTCTTAGAATCGTTATGATGCTGACTCGTATTGAAAAATTTTTCACCTTTTTCGCTCTACTCTCCGCTAGCCTTATTTGTGGCGAATACGCAATGACTCGCCCTGCAAGCAATGCCCTTTTTCTTACCGCGTTCTCAGCAAAAGCTTATCCTTATATTTGGTTGGCCACTGTCCCCGTTAACCTTTTTGTCGTTTATCTTTATAATCGGTTTCTTCCCAAAATTGGGCCTTTCAGAATGCTTATGGCATTGGCCCTACTTTCGATGACGATCAATACTGTAACGGGCTTTTTCTATCCTGTTCTTCCAGAAATCAGCTTCCTTCAATATATTTGGAAAGATATTTACATCTTGCTCATGCTAAAACAGCTCTGGTCCATGATCCACAGCACTATTCCATCTGCTAGGGCAGCTTCTCTCTATGGTTGTATTTATGGTGCGGGAACCGTAGGAGCGATTGCAGGAAGTCTGATTCCATCTTTTCTGGCTTCAGCCTTAGGCTCAGAAAAGATTTTATGCCTGACCACGCCTGCCTATCTGCTGTTGATCCTCACCTATACGATGGCGTATCGGAGATCTGCTATACAGGGCGATACCTTTGAAAAAGACCTTTCTGAAGATCCCAGCCCCAAAGAAGCTGTCAGTTTGATTCGGAAAACACCTATCCTCATGGCTGTGCTTCTTTTAGTCATATTCATGCAAGCTTCGGTCGCTCTCATGGAGTATCGTTTCAATGCGCATTTAGAGCTCAATATTATAGAAAAGGATGTGCGCACTGCTTATTATGGGCAGATCGCCGGCATAATCAATGGATTTAGCTTACTTTTCCAATTTATTGGAGCCTTACTAGTCGTCAAAACGCTGGGCTTAAAAAGGAGTCATTTTTTGGTACCCCTTTTACTGGGCCTCTCGGTTCTTAGCTCTTTAGCTTTTCCAACTTTTGCAATGATGACCTGTTCTTATATCTTTTTAAAGGCGATTGATTTTTCCCTTTTTGGCGTCATCCGCGAGATGCTCTATGTCCCACTGCAACTGGATGCAAAATACCGCGCCAAAGCAATCATTGATGTCTTTGCTTACCGTACATCCAAGGCAGTCGTTTCTTTGGGTTTACTGCTCATGCAAGTGTTGGCTGGAGGCTATCTTTTGAAAATCACAGGGTATATTTCTTGTATTGTTTTGATGGCTTGGCTTGCGACAGTTATGATCTTTTTCAGGGAAAAAGAGGCATTTACGGCGAAATGGACTGTATAGTCGCTTAAAATTTTATTGATAGCTTCTGGGTGCGTGAAAGCTGCAAATAAATCGATCCTCGTAACTGGGTAAGTATTCAGCGCATACATACCCAGTTACGAGGATCGATTTTTTGCGCTTTGACGCAGCCAGAAGTTATCAAGAAAAATTTAAACGACTATAAAAGAATAGATCCCTCACCGCGCCAAATCAGCTCGCTTTTCTGGGTTCATTGAGCTTGTTGTTTCTGTAAACAAGAGCCTCAAATTGCCTGCCTAAAGAGACCGCTGCCAGGCTCCAAATCAAGATGATGACTATAAAAATTCCAGCCACATAAGGGACGCTTGCTGCAACAGAGGAGAACATCAAGATAAGTCCCTGATGGATGGCGGATCCACCAGATTTTCCCAATCGAGACCCAACCCCGTCAATCGCCGCTTTCCCTTTGAGTTTTGACTCATTATTGAGGGGAATGAACGAGAGCTCTTTGGTAGCGTCGAAAAAAGTGTATTTAGAGGCTCGGCTTAGACAGTTTTGCAAAGATCCAACTGTCACGCATAAAAAGAGGGGAGAGACATGGAACAGATTCGCCGCCCAAGTCAGGCCATGGTTGGGAAAAAAAACGAAATGAAAAAAAATGAGTCCGGTAGCAGATACTAAGATGGGAGGGATGAGGGCGCAGGCAGTCCAAGAGTAGCGCTGCATCGCTTTTGTTGTCGTTAAAAGTCCTGTTAAAGAGGCAATCACTGCCATAGAAAAAATAACTTGTCCCATGTAAGTGTTGTAATCACTTGGATTGGGGTAAAGCACTTTCATCTGATCTTTCCAGACGATTTCAACCAAATTGATTGCAACATTATAAGCAAACACGATAGTTGCTATGCAAATGAGATACTTGGACCGGGCGAGATACTTAAAATTCGCCCGCATCGACATCTGAATTTTTTCTTTCGGTGCGCTGGCTTTTGCAGAAGGAGTAATCACATGTACGTTCAACCACCGAAAGATCGCCATTGTCAACAGTCCACAACCAATGACTGTCATGGAAAGAAAGAAGATAGATTGATCCCATGCAGTTTTCCCGTAAGGAAGCCAGGGTAGGTAGAGTTTGGAGGAAAAATGAATGGCAGTATACCCTGAAAAAATGCCTGCAATACTTCCCCCGAATGTCAATAGGCCGTAAAATCTTTTAGCTTCATCCACGGTGGTAACTTCATTGGCAAATCCCCAGAAAAGAACTGTGAAGATCACGCTCGACCACAGCTCGCTCATTACGTAAAAGAGGGTAAAGGTCCAATTTCGAAAAATCGCTATAAATCCCTTGAACCCCACGGGGAGAATCGTAGCAAGGCGGTCGGCCAGTTCATTGGGATGTAAGTGCTCTTGAAGAGGATACAGCATAAGACCAAACAAAAGAAAAAAGACAATGAAGATGGAAAAAATGATATGGAAGACCTTTTCGGGGCTGTACCAGTTCGATAACCTGGTAAATAGAAGGGTAAAAAGTAGCGCGCTAGGCAATACAACCCAGAGCTTAATAAAAGGAAGCGCTTCAGCACCTGAGTGAGATGCTGTGACTACAATGGAGTCCTTATACGATCTTAAAACATTATAGTTAAAGGCGATGAGAAAAAAGATGAGGAACATGGGCAAGAATTTTTTCAATTCGCTGCGGTGTATGGGCCAAAATGAAGATCTCCACTTACCGAAGCCTGAAGCGTCCATAGACCTCCAGTCTTGCATATTTGGACATTAATACGAAATAGAGAAAGATACATTTGTCGATTGACGAAAAACTTTTGTGAAGACAAATAGAAGGAATGGCCAAGCATGAAGTCATTCACTTAACCAAAAGGGGAGCAGAGGTTCTCAGCCGTTCTCTTTTTAATAAGGGGACAGCCTTTACTTTGGAGGAGAGAGATGCCCTTGGACTTCATGGACTGCTTCCTCCGAAAGTGTCGAGTCTTGAAGATCAAATCAAGAGAACCTATCTCAATTATTCAGAGAAAAGAACCCCTTTAGAAAAATATCAGGCGCTGATGGCGTTGATGGGGAGAAATGAGCTCCTTTTTTATCAATTTACTCTGCGATATGCACAAGAGATCTTGCCTATTATTTACACGCCTACTGTGGGGGAAGCTGCGCTGCATTACAGTCGAATTTATTTTCACCAACGGGGGCTTTACATTTCCTATCCATTGAAGGATCGGTTGCATGAAATATTGGAAAATTATTCGCTAGAACAGGTGGAAGTGATCGTTGTTACAGATGGAGAGCGGATTTTAGGGTTAGGAGACCAGGGAATTGGGGGCATGACGATTCCTATTGGGAAGTTGGCTCTTTATACGTTATTCGGAGGAATCCATCCTGCGAGAACCTTGCCGATTATTCTGGATGTAGGGACGAACAATCAGGAGCTTCTGAAGGATGAGCTGTATCTTGGTTGGAACCACCCTAGGATCATAGGCAAAGAATATGATGATTTCATCGAGGGATTTGTTGAGGCTGTAAAAAGACGATATCCAAAGGTTTTAGTGCAATGGGAGGATTTTGGTAGGGGGAATGCAAGAAGGATTCTTGAAAAGTTTAGAGGAACTCTTTTGTCCTTTAACGATGATATTCAGGGGACAGCAGCTGTCACTTTAGGCGCTATTTATGCAGCGCTTCAAGTGAAAAAGGAAACATTAGGTCAGCAGAAGATTGTGATTTTTGGAGCGGGGTCTGCAGGCACTGGGATCGCAGATATGTTACTTTTGGCTCTTCAGGAAGAGGGACTGGAAAAAGAGGAAGCGCTTCATAGGATTTTTCTGATTGATCAAGATGGGTTGATCCATTTTTCCAGCAAGCAGGTTTCAGCCTCGCAAAGGCTCTATTCTCAAGGACAAGCGGCTTTAGAAAACTGGGACTTGAAGGCAGAGGATATTTCGCTTTTTGATACTGTAAAAAATGCTCATCCTACAATTTTAATCGGCACTTCAGCAGTGCCAGGCGCCTTTAATAAGGGGGTCGTTCAAGAGATGGCTAAACACGTAAAAAGGCCGGTTCTTTTTCCTCTTTCGAATCCCACTTCAAGAGTAGAATGTACTCCGGAAGAAGCGCTGCTTTGGACGGATGGGAGGGCTATCATTGCGACAGGGAGCCCGTTTCCTGATGTAGAGTACAAACATAGAAAATATAAGATTGGCCAGTGCAATAACGTGTATATCTTTCCGGGGGTGGGTCTTGGGGCGCTAGCTGTGAGGGCCAAGCAGATTACAGAGGGTATGTTTTTGGATGCCGCTAAGACCCTTGCTAGTTTTTCTCCGGCTCTCAAAGACCCTACGGGCTCTCTTTTTCCCGATATTGAAGAAGTGCGGTGGGTGTCTAGACAAATCGCTTTAAGCGTTGCGAAAAGAGCCTGTCAGGAGGGTGTAACGGACTGCGCTGTTGAAGATATTGAATCTGCAATAGAAAATGAGATTTGGGAGCCTCACTATCCGAGATTTGCGATTCGCATTCCTCATGCATGATAGTGTTTAAGGCACTCGGCTGCTTTGTGATAATTGGGTTCTTCTGTAATTTCTGAGACTAGCTCTTCGTAGATGACATGGTCTTTTTCATCCAGAACGAGAACAGATCTCGCAAGAAGCCCGGCAAGCGGACCATCGACGATTAGAACACCATATTTTTCTCCAAATTCTCGACCCCGCATCATGGATAGAATGAGAATATTATGCACCGCTTCTTTTTCGCAGAAGCGTTTTTGCGCAAAGGGTAAGTCTGCAGAGACAGTGATAAACGCGACATTCGGGTGTTTTTTAGCCAATTCGTTGAAATGCTTGGTCATCGTACTGCAAAGACCTGTATCGAGACTAGGGACGGTGGTCAAGAGCTTTTTCTTGCCGCTAAATTCCTCGAGCGTATGTTCGTGTAAATCTCGATCTACAAGGCGAAAAGGGGGCGCCTTCGTGTGGATGGCGGGCAGGCTGCCAATGGTATTCACGGGTTTACCCTTTAATTTGATCTGAGTCATAACCGTTCCCTTGCTAAAATTTCTTTGCGTATCCACAATATCCTGTTGCCAGGCTTTTTGAAAAGCAAAAGCCAAAATTTTTGGGAATTTTTTTTCTCATCAGCATCTTCACAAAAGACCAGCTCAAGATTTTGGGACGAAAGCCTTGCATCTTCATCCACTGAAGCCTTTCTTTCAGCAAGAGGCCTTTGAGTTCGCAAGGCTTAATGAAGAGGGGATAGACATGCATATTTTTTGGGGCATTGGGCACGCACCATTCCACACCTTTGATGATCATGAGAAAGCTTAGAAAATTTCTATTAAAGGTGTGAAAAAAGAAGAGGCCATTTGGTTTCAAAACCCGGGCCGCTTCTTGAATGAGAAGGTGGGGCTCTTCGACGTGCTCTAGGACATCCATTGCACACACGACATCAAAAGAGAGCTCTTCGAAAGGAAGTTTATAGGCATTAGCTTGGAAATATTCAACGGATTTTGTTGAGTCTCTTTGTTTAGCGACCTCCAAACTTTTGGGGGAAAGATCGATGCCATAGACGTGATGGCCCGCTTTTGCTAGCGCATTCGTTAAAATTCCTGCGCCGCAACCCACATCGAGTACTTTTTTTTGGGAACCGATCTCTTGGATAATCCAAGGGACACGGACAGCATTTTCAGCGCGTAGAAGGGCGATGGGGTGGTCGTCAGCCTCATACCAGTCATCACCGAGATCTTCATAAAAATCGTTATTTATTAAACCTCTTGCATCATTCAGGTTTTGTCGCTTTTCGGGATTATGCAAGAGGTCTATTCTTTGAGGACGGGTTTGTCTTTCCATATTACATTCCAAAAAAGGATCTGATAGAGGAGAAATAACGTCATAAGGCTGAATTGCGTATATAAAAAAAGGCGCAAAGCTTCCGGGCGATTGAGCCATCGAGCGACCCAAGAGCTCACCTCGGTGCCCTGTACAACGGGCCACATAAATCCTGCAGAAGCTAAAGAGATGGGGTGGAGAGTAAAGAGGACTGCATGCAGCCAGTTTTCTGATGCTGGACAGTGCTTTTTGTGGACGAACTCATCTTTTGTCACTAAAATGGAAGAAAAGCTGGCCAAGACAACATAAAGAGTGAGGGTACAGTGGGAGAAGGGGACGAAGAGCACAAACGCCATACAAGAAAGAACGCTGAAAGTGTCGATGGGGTGACCTATTTTTTCCCATTTGGGAAGGCCTCGTCTTATGTGAAAATACCCCTCGTCAAAAACCATGCAGAAGGCCTGTAGTAGAAAGGGCAAAATCGCTAAGATCCACATATTTTTTCCATAAGAGATCCAGAGATGCTTAAACCAGGACCAAAGGCGAGACTTACAACCTGAGTGCCACTGGGAATATTGGTATCAGCGAGTATTTTTTCCCAAATGTGGGGCAAGGTCGCTGAAGACATATTGCCATATTCTTTTAATACCTGAAAACTATAAGCCATCTGCGAATCAGAGAGTTCGAGAAGTTCTTGGATATGCGTCAGGATTTTTGGGCCTCCTGGGTGCACTGCAAAAAGGGGTTTATCCTCCAGTCTTTTGGCAAGCCTCTTCAAATATGAGGGAAGGTAGCGCCGAATGAGCACAGGAACTTCTTTAGCCAAAAACATTTGAAAGCCCCAATCTGCGACATTCCAAGACATTGCGTTTAAAGAGTCTGGGATGATCTCTTCTTTGAGTGCGAGTAGCTTGAAATGGGGGGCGTCCGTGTCTTGTACGAGCGAATACTTGATAAACCCATCTGCAAAGAGGGATTGGGAAACGAGCTGATCGAGTTTGTGCATAGAAGGGTTGGAGTGTAGGGAACAGATTTCAGTATGAACAACGTCAACTTTCGATACCTCCTCTCGATTCTTTAAAAACCCGATGCCCATTCGAATCGCTGGCATGGAACCATAGCAACCCATATGGTAGGCGTTAGTCACAGTTGTTTCTTCCCCCCAACCTCTTTTAGAGACAATTTTTTGCGCTCCATTGGGTGAGAGATATCCTGTACAGCTGACGTGAATCAGGTCATTGGGAGCAGAAGAGCCCGTTGGATAAAACTGATCAAAAACCTTATCCACTTCTTCCTCGAAAACTTCAGATCTTGCAGAGAGGTTTTTTCCTTGGGGGGTCTCGTTAAGAGTATAAATGGTCATTTTTTCCCAATCAGTATGCAAAAAATCGGCAAGCACATGCCCCCGTTTTTGAATATGATCAGGCTTGCATCCTACATGCCAAAGTTTTTCTTCGATGGTGCTGCGAAATGCCTCGCTTTTTTCGGCCATGACGTGGGCATGTACGAGCCAGCGTAGGGTTTCTTCTTGTGTGGATTCGAAAACGGGACGGATTAGCTGAAGGTTGGTGAGTAACATTTCTTATACCCTAGCGATCCTCCATTTTAGAGGCAAATAAAATCCATTTGGTATAAGTTCCGAATGGATGAGAAAGATGCTTTGGGCCGTCCTTCTATTTGCAGCGTACATTTGGGTAATGACTTCAGATCGCGACCAGTGGGTCATCCAGCAAGGCAAATACTTATATAAGACGTTGGTTGCGTGGTTTGACGATGCTGAAGTAGACTTTCAGCTTAAATACAGCCAGCCTGCTAAAAATAAAAAGAAGTCTCGTCGCTGGGATTAACGAATTGTCTTCAATAGGCCAGTCCTTTATCATGAAAATAACCAAGTTTTTATCCATGAATCCAGTCGATTGGTTCCGTGCACAAGATCTTCTTTTTCAACTGATTCAGGCATTAACTCCGCTGACCGTGCAGGCATTGTCTACATCGTTTTTTTTGAACCAGCGGTTTTGTAATCCTCAGATCAGCACCTGTTTTGGGTCTGTGCCAACGAGGCACGCCATCCTGGCTCTTTCAAAGGAACTTGAGAAAGTAGAGGCAGAAATACACCAGAGGATCGAAGAAAGACCTGCTGCGTCCCATAAAAAAACCATTGCCATGGCAGAGGAACTGAAAGGGGAGGGGAGGACTGAAATAGTGAATAGACAAGATTCGATGCGGCCGCTAGCTTCTCAGGCAGAACGGCTGATTCGTGAAGTACATAAGGCCATTTCTCAGCTCTCAGCGCCCGCTTACTTAACACAGCCTTGCTCCGAGCCTCTTGAAGAGGCTTTGAAAAGGCTCAAACCTCAGCTCGATCGAATCATTGAAACGGTTCAGCGAGGGGAGAAATCAGATCGCTGCACTCTACCAGATGTTGTTCAACAGCAGCTCGATCCAAGTGATTTGAAAACGATACAAAAAAACACTTGGGAATTAGGGCGACCTTTGGAGCACAAGACATCTCAGCCGGAGCATCGCGCTCAAGAAGGGCTAAAGAAGCTCTTTTCAGAGGCAGATGTTGCTAAAAATAAAAGACATCCAAACGAGCACATCCAGCTCACAGATCGTCTACACAGCAATTCTGAGAAGGGCGGGGAGCCAAAACCACGCTTATTAGATGAGCGTCCCTATCTTCCTGGCGCGCCCTTTCAGTTCCTCATTAAACAAGCGATTGAAATGCGTCGCAAAAGGAAGAAGCGCAAGAGCTTTTGGTTTAAAGAAAAAGAGGATGACTCTTCTTCTTGACTTGTCCCTGAACTTACAGTATTTCTGGAAGGTGAGCAAGGGTGGATAGGCATGAAGTCTTTTTGTTGTGTTTGCATGGCAGCTTTATTAACAGGGTGCCTTGCCAGTAATGGATTAACTTATGAATCCATAGCGACGACAAATCAATACCATTTAGCGAAAGTACGCAAGGGAATGAGCGAAACGCAAGTCCTTCAAATCATGCACAAGCCCTATAGCTATGAGTCTTTTCAGGCAGAGGGCGATATCTACGATGTGTGGTTCTACGTCACATGGCCAACAGGGCTTGATCAAACTCGAATGGTAGCTCAAAATTTAACGCCGCTGACTTTTAAAAATGGCATTTTAGTCGGGACAGGTTACAGCTGGTATTATTATGCGATGAAAACGCAGTCCATGGAGCTAGAAGAAACACAACCTAAATCTCCTCAGCACCCCTCTCAAGATGCTGAAGATGAAGCGTTTGAAGAGGCATTAAAAGCCCCCAATAAAGGAAAAGAAACTTCGGTAGAAGGAAAGGGTGAGCCGGCTTCTCCTTCTAAAGATGTAATGCCAGAGCATAACCCGTCTTCGGCTCAAGAAAAAGCCCCTCCTTCGGAGAAAAAATTACCCCCGAATGTTCATATTATTAGCGAGTCTGATGGTATCACTGGCTTAGAGGAAGGGGCCCAGTCATCTCCTCCAAAGTTGATCAAGCCCTATCTTGCGGCCAAAACAGCGTTGGGTATTACCCGGAAGGAGTTTGCGCAGGTCCGTACAAGGATGAATCCCGAGCAAGTAACTAGGAAACTGGGATCTCCTGATAATCAGGAAAGCATTTTAGTCGAAAATGAGATGTACATCGTTTGGTTTTATAAAGTGAACTTTCGAAAAAAAGAGCCTCAATACCTGCCCGTTATTTTCGAAAATGGGAAAGTGATAGGAACTGATATGCAAGCTTACAATGCAGTTCGAAAAAAAGCAGGGCAAGAGTCGATCGACTGCTACACGCCTGAAGCTGAACGTATGCAGGAAGATGCATCTGACCAGAACTTTAACTACTGGTAAAAATCTCTAGTCCGCATTTCAAAAAAATATTATAAAAGTGTGCCATGTATTGCAATAAAATGGTTGTTTTAGTTATTATGTTTATAATTATTTGGTAAATATGTCATCTGTAGCATTGCCCACTAAGTGGATTACCCCCGAAGAGCAACTGTATCGATTAACGGTACCTATGAATGAAAATAGGGATGAGCCCCAAAAAACCTTCGATGTGCCGGAGAAGGTGATGATTGAGTGTTTAATCCCATCTGTCTTGGAACGTTCCAATCAAAAGATTCCTTCATTACGGGATCTAGCTGCTGAGCACCTACTTTCGCCACCACTAACGACTTGGTATAAGGCTCTGAAAGTGATCAAGAAACTTCCGGACAAAATTCCACCGCTACCTCGAGATATCCATAATATTCTCAATAGCCAATGTCCAGAACAAATCTGCAGTACAGTGAAACCGGATGGGACTGTTTATACCGTTGGAGACAAATGTACCCTCATGCTGATTCCTGAAAGCCTTCAGAACATCAATCAATTTGCAGGGATCGTTAGATCCTGCGATATAAACCCATTTCTAAATTTCGACCATTCAGTTCGTTTAGAACACGCAAATCTCCCATTCGAGTCTACTCATTGGGTATTGCACACAAACGACGTATTAGAAAACAGTCAGAATACAACTTATTTACAACAAGTACAGCTGGTTCATTCTTTAGCCCAAAAAACCATTGTAGATTGGCAAGTTCCTCGTCTTCATGATACTATCGCAACCATTTTTCTTAAAAAAATAGCAACAGGGGACAGCCTTTATCCGGGAGGCAATGAGCAGAACGGGAACCGCTACAGTTATACTCATGTTCGTGAAAGAACTAATGAGTATCGCCTGATTGTTGGGGGCTTCGTCCCCAACGGCTTGCAGATCCAGGAGCACGTAACCTCTACCGATAAAGACGTTGGCGTTGCGGTCCTATTGAAGTTCTAAGTAGTTATTCTCGCTTTCCTAAAACGTCTAATAATACATGTTATGTTGTTTCTAGCAGCATTTTTTACCTACCAAAGATTTTATAGTATGTTTTTAGAGACTGAGAACCTATACTTCCAGATAAAAAAGAGGCAAAATGCGAATAATCCACTCAATGGGGCACGTAGTTGGCGGTACTTTACTCATTGCGGGCACAATGATTGGTGTCGGCATGCTCGCTTTGCCCGTTACAACAGGCTCTGCTGGCTTCCTCCCTTCTGTGACTATGTATCTCATCTCTTGGGGTTTTATGCTGTGCACCGGCCTTTTACTTTTAGAAGTGAGTCTCTGGATGCCTAAAGATACTAGCTTCATTTCAATGGCAGAGCATATTTTTGGCCCCATTGGACGCTATATGTTTTGGATCATCTATCTCTTCTTCTTCTTTACGATAATGGTCGCTCATGCGGTCGGAGGCGGTGCTGTCCTCCTCGATGTGACAGGCTGGAATGTACCCAGTGGGCTTGCAATCTTTATATATTCAATAGTTCTAGCTCCTGTGGTTTATTTAGGCGCCAAAAGCGTTGACCGCCTAAATTTGTTTTTAATAAGCGGTGTTGTGGTTTCTTATTTTGCATTCATTGGATTCGCTGCTGATAAGATTCACTTGGATCTTCTCCAAAAAAAATTACGGCTTGCCATTTTTTTCGGATCTGCTATCCCCCTCATTATTTATTTACTTTGGGAACTTGTCATCTTGGGAATCATCCCTACGGAAGATCTCATTGAAGCTGAGAGGCTCGGTCAAAATGCCGTGGGACCGCTGAAACAACTGATTCCCCAGGTTTTTAACATAGGCAAGTTTTTTGCTTTTTTCGCCCTTACTACTTCTTTTATACCTCTCGCTCTGTCGTTTTTTGATTTTATGGCAGATGGGCTCAAATGGGAAAAAAAGGGCCTTCAGCGGGCTGTTTTAACAGCAGCTATTTTTGGCATTCCCATGATCATAAGCATCGCTTACCCCCATATTTTCTTGGTCTCTTTAGGATATGCAGGAGGAATCTTTTGTGCCTTTCTATTCGGCCTTATGCCTCCGCTCCTTGCGTGGATCGGCCGCTACATGAAAAACTACTCCGCCTTAGCTCCTCCACAACTTCCAGGCGGAAAACCGTTACTTGTACTTTTAATGCTATTTGCTCTTTTCATATTAGGGGCTGAGATCGTTCAGAATATTTTGTAGAGATAAAATTCGGATGGAAAAAGACGGAAAGTTACTTCAGTTTATCAATACTAAGTCAGATGTCATTGACAACTTAAAAGCGATTCAGGAGGCCCTATCTCTTTCTGTAAATGACGGGATGGTAGATTTAGAAGATAGGCTTTATAATGAGCTTCTAGGCCTGGTCGACCAAGCCTCCGTTTCAAACAGCTGGGAAGAATTAGAAGAAGTCATTAGCAAGGGAAAGACCTTAGAAACAGACGTGGATGCCTTTTTGAACGTCCATGGACAGTCAACCATGTCTCTACCTTGGCCCTCGATTCCAAAGGGCTAGCAAAACAGCTGTTGCTTGAGCGACGTTTAGAGAACGGATATGTCCAGCCATCGGAATAAAAATAGAGCGGCAGGCTTTCTTTTGTAATAAGGGCTGAATCCCCTCCCCTTCTGATCCCATGATCAAGGCAGTTTTTGGGGCAAAAGTAAAGTCATAGGAAGACTCTGCCTGATCGGTCATTTGAGCGGCTACGATCTCAAATCCCTCTGTTTTGAGCTGATCTACCGCTGTTGCCAAATTTGAGATTCGAATGAGGGGGAGCAATTCGCTGGCGCCACTGCTTGCTTTGGCTGCAGTGGGCGTTAATTCTGTGCCGCGGTTTTTGGACCAAAGAACAGCTGAAGCTCCAAAACACTCGGCGCATCGCAGGATGGCCCCAAAATTTTGAGGATCAAAAATTTGATCCATGATTAAAAGCAATGAGGGAGTTTTTGCCCTTTCCAGATACCGTTGCACGGTGAAGTAGTCGCGGGGGGTGATTTGTGCAAGCAGCATCTGATGAGACTCTGTTCCTGCCATCTTAGTCAATTGATCTTTCTTGACAAAAGTAATGGGAATATTGTGTTTTACTAAGCTGTTCAAAAGCTCCGATTGCTTGTGCTCTCCCGTATAAACTCTGAGAATTCTTTGGGGATGAAGGCGGAGAAGTTCTCTGATCGGTTGGACACCAATAATCATTTGGTCTTTAGGAGGGAGTTTCAAAAATACCTCGAAATTTCAAAAGCAGCTGTGATGACTGTCCATCGGAGTTTCAGTTTTTGGGAAAAATTTCCCCTGCCAGATTGCCGTACAGTTGCATCGACAACGCGAGTGGAAAAGTAGTGCAGTAAACTTTGTGCTCCAAATCGCCAATCTTGATGAAGCCTCCAGTCTACTTGAACCATTCCAGTATGGCCAGAATTTCCCCCAGAACTTTCTCTCAGAGATTGGCGTTCAGAAAATGGGTTCAAAAGCGCTGTGTGGATTCGATTGTGCATTAAGTGATAGGAGTAGCGTAGGCAAAAAGACAAGGGACCTCCTGGATCTACCCCAAAGGTTGCCCCAAAGAGGAATCCATTCCAAACAAGCCGGAATGCTCCAGGAAGCGAGGCTCCTGAGCGGTTGCTGATCTCTTCAAAATAGCTAGAGTAGCCAATTAAAGGGGTCAAGATAACACTGTAAACTCGGTCTTCTGTCAAATCCACTGCATAGCCAAAATAGCCCTCAACATCAGCAGCCCAGCCAGAAGTAGCATACTGCAATGTTGCCACGCTAGGAAAGTTTTGAAAAACACTCCCCTTGCCAAATACGGCATAGGTGCCGCGCAGATAGATGGTGAGATCTCGATAAATCCTTGAAAAAGTTAGGCCATTTTCCCAATACTCTATATTTCGATAGAGTTCACTGTAAGTCAAGGCGGAAGGAGGCGCTGGGTCTTGAAGGTGCCAATGGATGCGATCGTTTCTATATCCGCCACTCCATTCCACTCGCGGGGGCTCATTGACGGTGGCTGAAAGAACAGAAATAAAAAAGATCAAACACACATGGTATGAGTTCATCTTCATGTTGAACGTGAAACCCTTCTCCAATCGCGACATTCTCAGGCCTTAAGGCCCGAGTTCACAACGGAACAGGGGCTGGGCGGCCAGCCCAATAATCGGGCCCGTAATCGTAGCAAAGTTGATCCCCTTTCGCAATAGCTTTTTTTGTATAAAGAATGATATGGCCCACGTCTTCAAGAGTCGCTAAGGAAGACTGTAGATTAGGATTAGAGCTATGGTTGATGTAGCGAGCCAGTCCACCTTGTTCCAGAGCATCGATTGTGTAGGAGGTTTTGACTCCAGAGGCGATGGGGTACTCAAAACAGTATGCATTTTTTCGGTCTCTTCTTACCGATTTCCTGACCAGCCCTGAATATTCAGTAATGAATTCCATTTTCCTAAAGTCCCGAAGGGCAATGACGCCCCAACCTAATACGGAATTTAGCCAACGTATAGCTACGTCAGGATCTTTCAATAAGAACAGCTCTTTTTGGAAATAGCGGCCGAGCCATAATTGCGCAAGACTGATCTCCCCTGCTCTTTTAAGCTTTTGCGCAGTTTTGAGAAGTTTGGGATAGATCTTGGGGTCAAAGAAGAGTTTGGAAACCCAAGGGGCTCCAGTAAGAGATTGAAACTCTTTTAAAGAAAGAACTTGATTGTCTTTTTGAAAAAGCACAAGTCTATACCCGTGCCATTGAGGTGGAACGGGTATAGACTGAACAGGATTCAAAAATGGATCGTTGGGCTACGCCAAAGCCCAACTGTTCCCCTGCTTCAATTTCTTTTAAAGAGATGAAGATCATTCTTGGTACCCCTCTCCAGTAGACAGGCTGCAATCCTACATTAGGCCGTTCACTATGGTTGATGAAACGGGTAAAGTTTCCCTTTGTTGTCGCATCGATAGAAAAGCTACTCTTCTCGTCCCAAACAGTGTAGCGAAGACAGTAATTCTTGTCTCTTCTCTCCCCTTTCTCACACGGCGGTGGAAACTTTGGTGCTTCTAGTTTTTTCCGAATGTGGGTGATCGGTTTCTTGCTGTGCTGCAGAATTTGGCCTGTATACTCTCCTACAAAAGTGCAAGGAGAGATTTTTTTCTCAGCAAACACCCCATATCCCCCGTTCTGATGGACCTGATCAATCAGAATAGGAGGATGTGCGCCAGTTTGTATTTCTCTATCAAAATACACCCCGAGCCAGATGGTTTCTTCGGGAATTTTATCCTCTGCTTTGACTTTTGCTACAGCATACAGTACTTGCTCTAAACCCTCTTGGGTTTCAAAATAGGGCGCTGGCAAGTATTCTAGTTCCACCCCATCGGGAAGACCGGGCTCCATTGAAAAACAATCTTTCAATGACGCTAAATGTTGCATAGCCTCTTTCCGGTGTAATAACTGAGCAAGATCCATAGGGCTAAGTCCAAACACGTCTCTTCGGACTTTTAATACTGGATCTTTTTTAAATAGAGCTATGATATCCAGTTGGTTATCTAAAACAGCCAGGTGAAGAAGAGATCTCCCCATTGGCTTTGTCATAGCCCGAGATGCAGATCCAAGGTCGGGAATTCGTTGGAGAGCCTCTTTCCAAGAAATTTTTTTTTGAGACAAATCACCTAAAAGCTCTTGCAGCGCAAGATCCTCAGCTTCACTAATAAACAAACAATTCGTTTCAGAAAATGGAAGAGCTATCAATCAACACCTCGATGAACGTACAAAAAGATGTTGATTTATCACGAAAGGCTAGTGGCGCACAAGTTTTTTTTTACTTTTCCGTGCAACTAGTAAAATTTTTTATTGATTTTTTCGCTTTTTCGCGTGGATCGAAACTGTTTAACCAAGGGATATTGGGATCTGCCGGCATCAAAACCGATAATAGGATGATATAAGAAAACAAAACTCAGTTCTTTTGACAATTCGAGCACAGTTATTGGCTGTTTTTTCATAGAACCCTACAACACAATTTGGAAAAGAGTATAGCAGAGCGCTTCTTTGTCATCCAATAAAAAATATATGACAATTAATTCTGATGAGTGTATACACCGAATATCCCTGTAAATGGACACAGTCCAATCTGGAGTAAGCGATGATTAAATTTCCGATGAAATTCCAAGTGCAGGCTCAAGCGGGAGCAGGATCCCATACGAAATGGGACGCACAAACAGAGCATCTGGCCCCTATTTCCTGTGCCATTCCCCCGGAATTTATGGGGCCTGGCGGAGGCTACTCTCCTGAAGATCTATTTGCCATCTCCCTTTTGAACTGCCTCATCGCCACCTTCAAAGTATACGCTGAAAAGGGCAAGGTTTCTTTTCAGGGGATCTGCGGCAAGGTAGGGCTTACCGTCGACAGGATTCCTGGGGAAACGGGATTTGCTATGACCCAAGCTGAAGTGACGTTTGATATTACTGGGGCATCAGATGTAGAAAAAGCCAAAAAATTAATGGATGCAGCAATCAAAGATTGCGCTGTCAGCAATTCCATTAAAACTGGCAAAACATTTCACATAAATGTCTCGTGAAAAAAAGACGCCTTCTTTAAACTAACCCCGTTATGTCTAGTAGTTTGGATGCTGAACAACCTTTTGCACTTCCAATTTCTGAGGTCGTTGTTTTACTGGGTCCTCCCGGATCTGGCAAGGGCACCCACGCTCTAGAGCTGTCCAAAGAACTGCAGATTCCTCATATCTCTACAGGGGATCTTTTTCGAGAGGCAGTTCGCGCCCAAACAATTCTTGGGCTACAAGCGAAAACTTTTATGGACTTGGGACATCTGGTTCCCGATGACTTAGTGACAGGAATGGTTTGTGAACGGATTACGCGTCCTGATTGTAAAAGTGGGTACATACTGGACGGGTTTCCCCGGACTATTCTCCAGGCAAAGGCTCTTTTGAAAGACCCGATTGTTCTACACTTCGTTCTCGACGAGGAAACGATTATTGAAAGAATTTTAGGGAGAATCATGTGTAAAACGTGCAATCGTCCTTATCATCAACTCTTTGATCCCCCTGAAAAGGAAATGACCTGCAATACTTGCCTAAAACCTCTATGCCGAAGAGAAGATGATCAAAGAGATGTAATTCTACACAGGCTGCATGTGTATCGACAACAAACGGAGCCACTGATCGACTTTTATCGCTCTGGAGGTGGACTACTGATTGAAATAGATAGCAAACCTGAAAAATCTGTAGTCTTTAGCCGATGCTTGGAAGCGCTCGGTTTTTCAGCTATTCTGTGAGCTAGAAATATTTTTTTTGCTTAAAAAATCCCAAAAGAGATATTTTATAGTGGAGAAATTTGGAGGTCACAATGTTTTTGCAAGGCATAAAAAATACTCTACAGACTTATGTCCCAAACATCAAGGTGGACACAAAGGTGGACACATACGAGAACATCATGAGAAAAACCAGTCGGTGCGTTCTGCCACTCATTTTCTTCCTTGCAATGTCCAATATAGAGACAGTGAATGCAGGTCCCATTTCGTCCGTAGCCTGTCTTGCAACCTGCGCAGCCCTAACGTTCGGAGGTTTTCTCCCAGCTTGCCAAGCGGCTTGCGCTTTGCTTGTAGGCGCGCCAATTCCCTGAGCTCTCTTCTTTAGCCCCCTTACTTTTCGAGAAGGGGGGCTTGAGCAGCTCCTTACTAGCGGTTGCGATGGTGATAGCGGCCGTGGTGGTGCCGGTATCGGTAATAATACGGTCCTCCGTAGTAACCGTAACCTCTCCTCCATGAAGAGTAGGCAGGATAATCGGAGAAATACACTCCGTAATAATACCCTGGGCCATACCAATCTGAGTAGTAATAAGGCTGATTGTAGCCATAACCCGGTTCCGGTTCTACCGTTACTCCGGCTCGTACCATTGCTGATAGAGAATCCAAAGAACAGAGCATGGCTAGCATAAACAATAACTTTTTCATAAATGTCTCCTCTTTTTGAGATCACGGCAAAAATCGAGTCTCAAGTGTAAGGGAGTTGCACAACTCCCTCTATAATTTGGAATATGGGAGTTACTGGGTATTCTTGCCAGGAATTTTCTTCTCTTACCAACTCACCTTAAGGCCCCCTGTGTGCGTAAGGTGAGTTACCAATAACCCAAAACTTTCCACCAGAGCCCGCCGAAGACAAACCAGATCCCTATATTGGCGAGGCTGATGATAAAGCCCATCTTCCACCAGGAGGCAACAGAAAGATATCCCGTCTCAAATAGAATTGGCGCAGCACCTGACCCGTAGTGGGTCAATCCCGCATAGAGGTTACTAAAAAAAGCCAAAATCAACACAGCCAGTTCAGGAGGAGTCCCTAAGGCAATAGAAACAATTAAAAGAGGAGCGTACATCGCCCCGATGTGTGCCACACTGCTGGCAAAAAAGTAATGGGTATAGAAGTAGAGAAGAGAAATCAGGACAAATCCAGAAATCCAAGGGAAGCTAGAAACATAAGTCACAACCCACTGGCTAAACCATTGGGTCACCCCAAATTTGTTTAAAAATGTAGCCAAAGTGACGAGGACAGCAAACCAAATGTAAGTGTCCCATGCTCCCGTTTCCTCGATTAAATCGCGCCATTTTAAAATGCCTGTCAAAAGCAGAATCACCACTCCAATTAGCGCAGCAAGAGTCGCTTTCATTGCAATTTTTGGACCAATAATCCAAAGAACAATCAAGAGGACGAAAGTGCCGAGCATGATAAGCTCATCGCGTTTCATGGGGCCCATCTTTTTCAGACGCTCTTTTGCCATCTCCTTGGCATGAGGCGTTTTTCGAATCGTCGGGGCAATCATGCGAAAAAGAAGATATGGGATAAGGGTCAAGCTCAACACACCAGGCACTAGAGCCGCAACAAACCAACTCGCCCACGTAATCTCAATCCCTTCATTTCTTGCCAACTGAGCAATCAAAGGATTGCCAGCCATGGCAGTTAAGAACATGGCGCTTGTTACGACAGACCCCTGAAACGCTGTAATGGCTAAAAAGCCCCCCATCTTGGGATCGTGAGAATTTCCTGTAAAGACATCTGCTAGAGCTCTCACCATGGGGTAAATAATCCCCCCGACTCGAGCGGTTACGCTCGGTATCGCGGGAGCCAGTATAAGATCGGTAGCAACCAGTCCATAACCCAAGCCTAAACTATTTTTTCCCAAAAAACTCATCACTGTAAAAGCCAGGCGATTTCCCAACCCTGTGAGAATAAATCCTCTAGCAACAAAAAAAGCAAAAACGATCAGCCAGACAACATCATTTGAAAAACCGCTAAACGCTTCATCGAATGTCAGGAGTTTGGTCGTTACGGCAATAGCAAGGGAAAAAATGGCCGTAACCCCCATTGGAAAGGGGCGTAAAATGACCGCAACCATCGTTGCGACAAACAAGGCAAAGAGATTCCAGCCTTTTTGAGGCATCCCAACGGGCGGAGAGGCATACCAAAGAAGAAGCCCGATGAGAAGGGAAAAGGCCAGTTTCGAATAATTTTTCATAGTTATACAAGAGGTCTATTGTATCGCTTCTTCATCTCCCGAAGGAGAGGTTCGATTTCTTTTCTTTTTTTGGGGTCCATTCGATCGATATGTAGTACCCCGTTGAGATGGTCATTTTCATGCATGAACATCCGAGCGCGGAAATCTTCCACCTTCTCCTCGACCGCTTCTCCTTTTAAGTTTAGGTAGCAAACCTGCATCGATTTGGGCCTTGTTACCTCCACATGAATGCCTGGTAGAGACATACACCCCTCTGTCATAGTCTCTAGCTCTTGAGAAGGCTGACTAAAAACGGGGTTGATGATGACCTCAGGCTCCGCGAAATAATAACCACCATCAGGAAGAAACTTCTCCTCGCGGATCACAAAAATACGCAAATTCACGCCAAGCTGAGGTCCTGCAAATCCTATGCAATGACTCAATGAGAGCATCTTTTCTAGCATTTTTTCGCAAATCTCTAGAATTTCTGGAGTAAGCTTCCCAACCAGCTTTGCTTTTTTCCTTAAGTCTGGATGGCCGTAATAGCGGATTTCATAGTCAGATGGATGCTGCATGCTCCGTCTCCGTTTCCTTGGGCTGCACACGCTCGCGGCCTAACGCACCACTCCACAAAGAAAGGATGCAGCAGGCAAACAGAAATACGCCAGCAACATAGGCCGTGAATTTCTTGAGCACTTCGGCCGTTGAAGTCCCAAATAGAGAGTCACTATGATCCCCTCCAAAAGATGCGCCAAGTCCCAGGCTTTTTGCTTCCTGAATCAGGATGACAAAGCACAAAAGAAAGGCTGTCACTAAAAATAAAAACAAAAATAAAAAATATAAGAACATCATTGTATTTTCTCTTTTTTCACAGTTTTGCGTCTCTTTTGAGAAACGGTGGCCTCCATAGATCGAATCATTTGAGCAAATATTTCAGGGTCTAGAGAAGCGCCTCCCACAAGCACTCCATTCACATCCAGCTCGTTCACAATTTCGACGATATTTTCAGGCTTGACAGAGCCTCCATAGAGGATGGGGATGTCACCAGCTATTTTCTTGCCAAAAAGCTCTATCAGAACGTTCCGAGAAAAAGCATGAACTTCTTGGATTTGCTTGACTGTCGGGATCTTTCCTGTTCCGATGGCCCACACAGGTTCATAGGCCAATATAAGCTCCTTCGCCTCTTCTTCCGGTATTCCTTCTAGCGCGCTCAGGATCTGTTCTTCCAGAATCTCTTGTGTTTTTCCCGCTTGATTTTGCTCCAACGATTCTCCTATGCAAAGGATGGGCTGAATGTCATCCTGTAGAGCTCTCATTATTTTTTTATGAATAAAAGCGGGACTTTCATTGAAAATCCAGCGCCTTTCAGAATGGCCCAAAAGGACAAAACGCGCGCCAGCCTCTTTTAACATCAAACCGGCAATCTCCCCGGTAAATGCCCCTTCTCTCGCATCATTCATATTTTGCGCACCGATGACCACTGGGGTTTCTTTTGCCGCCTGACAGGCTGGTGCAATCGAGGTGAAGGGTACCGATAGATAGACATTCACTGTCGAGCCCTCAATAAGGGGCGTTAAAGCCTCTATATAGCCAGCGGCTTCCCTGGCAGTCTTATACATTTTCCAATTTCCAACAGCAAAAAGCTTCTTCGCCATACGCACTCAAAATTTTTCCCCTCAGGATACCTAATCAAGCTTCGAATATCAAGCTTATATCATGCGCAGCCTGAACTGGGAATCTCCAAATCCTATTCAGTGTAGCTTAACAAATCATTTTTTGGCACAATGCTACCCGATGAAGAAAGAGTTAGCTAAAGTTCTTAGCGTCTCAGAACTGACGCAGGCGATTAAAGAGGTGCTCGAGCCCAATTTTTGTTCTCTTTTTGTGAAGGGAGAGATTAGTAATTGTAAGCTCCAATCGTCTGGCCATCTGTACTTTAGTTTGAAAGACGCAGGCTCCCAAATCCAAGCGGCCCTTTTTAGGGGCCATGCTGCAAAGCTTGCCCGTATGCCCAAAGATGGGGATCAAGTCATAGCTACTGGAGAAGTAAGCCTCTATGCCCCAAGGGGGCAATACCAAATTCTCATCCGTGATCTACAGTTTTTGGGCGTCGGAGAGCTGTTGATCCAACTTCACCAACTGAAAGAAAAGCTCCAAGCCAGGGGTTGGTTTCATCCAGAACACAAAAAAGCTCTCCCTAAGTTCCCCAAAAGGATCGGCGTTGTAACCAGTCCCACGGGAGCCGTCATTCAAGACATCATCCATGTACTCACAAGACGTTTTAGCGGCTTCCAGATTGTGCTTAATCCCGTCAAAGTACAGGGGGAAGGCGCGGCAGAAGAAATTGCCAAAGCTATCGAGGATTTCAACAAATACAACCTTGCGGATCTCATCATTGTTGGCCGCGGTGGGGGAAGTATGGAAGATCTTTGGGCATTTAATGAAGAAAGGGTCGCTCAAGCGATCTACGAGTCAAAACTTCCCATTATTTCCGCAGTTGGCCATGAAACAGACTTCACTATTGCCGATTGGGTTGCGGACGTTCGGGCCCCAACGCCTTCTGCTGCGGCAGAAATGGCCACAGCAGAAAAGGCGAATCTATTACAGTTTCTCCAAGGTGCCAGAAAGCAATGTTTGCTGAGGCTTTCTCATCAAATGGAATCCTATCGCAGGCATCTTGTTACCTTAAAAAAACACCCCGCTTTAAGCTCCCCTTATGGGGTCTTAGCCCCTCTCATACAACGACTGGATGAATTTTCAAGACGATTGGAGATTTTAAATCCTAAAGTAAAAATTCAAGAACACAAGGATCGACTTCGGCGCCTCCAAGAACACCTTCGTTCGCTCAACCCCCGTAATTTATTGAAAAAAGGGTACGCCATTCTCTTTGATGAAATGAACCATTCCATTATCCTTTCCTCAAAGCATTTTCTTTTAAAACAAAACTTTAAGGTCCTCATGCACGATGGCGTGGTAGAGGCAGCGGCAAAACAGGTACAGGAACATGGAACTTTCCTTTGAAAACGCCTTTGAAAGGTTGGAAAAAATTTTAGAGAAGATGAATAGCGGTAAAACGCCCTTAGAGGAGTCTTTAAAGCTCTTTGAGGAAGCTGAATCTCTCATCAACACGTGTGAGTCTCGCTTGAATACGGCAGAACAAAAAATCGAACAACTGATCAAACAAAAAGGTGAATTAGTCCTGGATGCTGAGCACACTCCTAAAAAAGGGCCTTTCTGAGCTCACCCTCGCTGAGCTAGAAAGGCTTGCAGAAGAAATCCGACAGCGCATCATTGCAGTTCTCTCAGTCAATGGTGGACATCTTTCCTCAAATCTCGGGATTGTGGAGCTTACTCTCGCCTTGCATCGGGTTTTTCGCTCGCCGGAAGATAAGTTCATTTTTGATGTGAGCCATCAAAGCTATGTTCACAAATTATTAACGGGGCGAAATGACCGCTTTGATCAAATGAGGCAATATCATGGCCTTTGTGGATTTTCCCACCCGAAAGAGTCGGTTCACGATCATTTTTTTGCAGGACACGCAGGCACAGCCTTATCGTTAGCCTTGGGCGTTGCTAAAACAAGAGATCTCAACAAGGAAGAAAATTTTGTCATTCCTATTTTAGGAGATGCGAGCCTCACTTGTGGGCTTACTCTCGAAGCTCTGAACAACATCCCTAAGAAACTACCCCGCTTTATTGCAGTATTGAATGACAACGCCATGTCCATCTCTCAAAACGTGGGAAATATTAAACATGTGTTAAGCCGCCTTCTCAGCAACCCTCTTTCCAACAAAATCTACCACGAAGTGCAGACCCTGCTAGCAAAAATTCCCGGTTATGGAGAAGCTTTGCAAAAATTTGGACAAAAAATCACCGAATCGGTTAAGAACCTTGTCAGCCCCGCTACGTTTTTTGAGGAATTCAACTTCTCCTACATTGGCCCCATTGACGGCCACAATATCAGCCAACTGATTCATACCTTTGAGTCTCTTAAAAAAGAAACAAGACCAGTTCTTCTTCATATTTTGACTGTAAAAGGCAAGGGCATGCCGATCGCTATCGCAAACCCTACTCCCTACCATGGAGTGAAGCCATTTGATCTCTGTAGCGGAAAATTTCTTCCCTCCCCTTCGAAAAACCCAACCTTTCCCAAGATTTTTGGCCGCCACATGCTAGAGTTGGCGCGAAGCGATCCTGATCTTATTTGCATTACCCCAGCCATGCCGGCTGGCTCTTGCCTAGAGGCGTTTATGCAAGAGTATCCCGATCGGTGCTTGGATGTGGGCATTGCCGAAGGCCACGCAGTCACTTTTGCAGGCGGGCTCGCTTACGGCAAAAAGAAAAAAGTTGTCGTCTCCATTTATGCGACGTTTTTGCAAAGAGCTTTCGACAATCTTTTTCAAGATGTTTGTATGCAAGAACTTCCGGTTGTTTTTGCATTAGACCGCGCCTTTATCTCAGGGCCTGATGGGTCGACTCATCACGGGATTTACGATATTAGCTTTCTGAACGTGATGCCTAATCTGATCATTGCGCAGCCACGCGACGGTCATGTGCTGAAAGAGCTTTTATCCAGTAGTTTTAGCTGGGGTCGACCGGCCGCGATTCGCTACCCGAACTTAGAAACTGTGGAACTTGATCTCCCTTTACAAAAACGAATTCCAGGAAAAGCGGAGCTCCTCATGGAAGGTAAAGATATACTGCTAATCGCGCTGGGACACTCATGCGGTACCGCGCTTAAAGTACGCGAAATTCTTCTTGATCATTATCTTATTGCAACCGTGGTTGATCCGGTTTTTATTAAGCCGTTAGACATCGATCTTTTTTCCGACCTTCTTTCGACGCACCGTTTTGTTGCAACGATTGAAGAGCATTCCCTCAATGGGGGCTTAGGAATGATTATCAATCATTTCCTCATTCAAAATAACTTCCGGGAGGTAGCAGTATTGAATTTTGGCATCCCAGATTTATGGGTTCAATTTGGCAGCAATACCGAACTTATGCAAGAATTAGGCTTGGATGCTGAGTCCATTGCGAGGCGTATCCTGAAGGAGTTCTTTGTCGATGATCATCGCCCTGTTTCCAAACGAGAAAAAGAAGCAATCGTTTGAGATTGCCTCCAACATTTGTAAGTTCCTTGAAGAGAAGGGTGTGTGTGTTGTTGCAGAGGACGAAAAAGCCCCTAAAATTGGCGCTCGTCCCATCTCTAGCGTTTCCGATACGGAGATCAAGTTTCTTATCTCCATGGGGGGGGATGGAACAATTCTGCGCCTCTCTCATCGATATAGCCACTTAGATGCAGCCATTGTTGGGATCAACCTTGGCCATCTCGGTTTTATGGCGGATATCCCGACTGGCGATATTTATCCCAGTCTTACAGATCTTTTGGAGAATAAATTTACGATTGACGAGATGCTGATGCTAAAAGCGGGCCCTCTTCAGGCAGTCAATGACTTTGTTATCCATAGGGCTAGCAACTACAGTCTGATTGAGCTTGCGATCCGCGTGGATGGGAACTATCTGAATACTTTTACAGCAGACGGCGTGGTGATCGCTACCCCTAACGGCTCTACGGCTTATTCCCTGGCGGCCGGGGGACCTATCCTGAGCCCCAGTATCGATGCAGTGGTTATTACCCCCATTTGCCCTCACACCATTTCCAATCGACCGATTGTTCTCTCTCCTAACTCCCGAATCGAAATCGAGTATATGAGCTCTTACGATCCCATTGAGGTCCGAGCAGATGGCCTGGAAGTTCTTTCCATGAAAAGCAAAGACAGGTTGATTGTGGAGCGTTCTTCCAACCGCTTTAAACGCGTGAGTCTTCATAGAAATGATTATTTTGCTACTTTGCGTACGAAACTGGCCTGGTCAGGCAAACTCCGTTAGACTCTTTTTTTCTAGAGATTGGGTGATTGTTAGTAGGTCTGCAACCGATCGGGCCAGGCGATCAAGTTTAGAGACAACAAGCACATCGCCATCTCGGACGAATTCAAAGGGCCACCGCCACGCCGATATCGTCGTTGCCGACGTAGCAGTCGGCGTCCAGGCCGGAGGGGCCGCCGCCCCCACAAACCGATTGCCAAGGAGTCCCTTGCGAATCAACTGTGATGGTTGAAGTGCGTGCATAAGTCCATGGATTTTGTCCGTCTGGATAGGTATTTGTCTTAGCCTGTCTTAGAAAATTGTAAAGGATTCTGTGCCCTAACTGAGGGATTACAACTCCAGCCTCTGTTGCAGCCGCTTGTTGCTGAGCAAAGGTTAGATTCCTTCCAATCACATCTTCTCTCATGCAGATCGGCCCTGCTGGGATCCTTTTGTTACCATGCTGGGAAGAAATGGTTTTCCAAACATAATTATATTTCGAGAGATTTCCATTTTTTGGGTGCCCAAATAGCACAGGAAGATTGTTAATCGTATTGGGTACTTGTAAAATCTTTTTTTCAAGTTTTGATCCAAGTCCGACCTTTCTTTTAAAGCGTTCCACAAGGCCAACTTCTTTTTGTATGAGCCTTGGAGCTTCTTCATCATTTGGATCATCTGGTTTGTCTAATTCAAAAGGAAAATCTTCATCAGCAGAGACGTTAAAATAGCTGGGAGAACTCATCCACACATACTTCTGGCCCTTTGTTTGAGCTGGACCGCAAGGATCAGGTTCTGCTGCTCTCGTAAGAGGTTGCGCTTTAAGAAGAGGGGGCACTAGCTCAATTTCTGTTCCCAAAATGTCTCGATAGATGCTTGCATCGTAGACTTTAGTCTTAATGGGTAATTTAGCATGTTCTTTATAAGAAGCAGATCCTTGTGGCAAAAAGCTTATTGGATCTATGGAAGCTGGGATATTCAACTGATTCTGGCACTGCTTCTTCCATTGACCTGTTGTCCAGATAAATTCCTTCCAGGAATTGCATACGCATTCTGCTTGTGTTAGCTCCTTTGGGGTCAAAAAACTTAAAACAAGACTGAATGGATCTCCAGCCAGGGTTACCTTTGAATTTCCAAAAACGCCCAAAGGTCCATAATCGGGCCGTGCAGCAGTACTTGGGTTTTGGTTCTCTGCAGAGCATAAGCTTATCGACATAACTGATTCCTTGTTTTTAGAAAAGATTTCACATCGAACAAACACTTTAGTTCAATGATACAATATTAATTGCATATTTAATTGAATGTAGTGTTGGTAATTATTTTAAATTTATCTTTTTAATGGTCAGCGCCCTGGGACTAATGGCCTGAGTAACTTCCAGAAGGTACCCCCACCGCGACACCGACGCCGTTGTCGCCGAAATTGTCTCTTGTGAGGCCCAAGCGAGCCGAAGGGCCACTCGTCGGCCACCATACAATCGATTGCCAAGGCTTAGGAGG
>MGMD01000023.1 GCA_001796285.1 Chlamydiae bacterium RIFCSPLOWO2_12_FULL_45_20 | reverse complement strand
CCCCCTCTTATTTCTGAGGCGCTGGGCTTTTAGCCGTTTTTTTTACCTGCCGACGAAGGAGGTAGGTGAACATCTACCTATCAAGACAACCACGGTGAAAAATGCAAGAAAGCTGTTTAGAAAAATATTCAAGATGAAAAAAGAGGCTTTATCCATGTTTTTTCTCTGCTCTTCGTTTCTGAATCAGTTTTTCCATCTCCATTAGATCTTGATCGGAAATTTCCTGGTCAGATTCCAATAAATAGCTAACCATTGCTGTTGATTTACCGCCAAAAATTTTATCTTGGATACGTTGGAGAATATTTTTGGAAGGAGAGTCGTTCTGAGGGTCTACCCAATAGATGTACTGCTTGCCTTCTTTTTCTCTCATTAATTCACCTTTATCAGTCATTCGACTCATGACTGTCATGATGGTTGTGTAGCTCCCTTCACTGCCAAGGCTTTTGTAGATATCACGAACAGTTGCTCTACCTAATTCTCGAATGATCTTTAAGATTGATAGCTCTAGCTCACCAAATCCAAGCTTCCCCATCTGTAAGCCTCATTTTTTCTTGTTTTGAGAATGTACTACATCCGTAGTATTTCTGTCCAAGAATTTGAGGAAGTTGTTAAAAATTGCAAACCGCCCCGGTTCTATTTCATGGAGTCGATCCCTCTGCAAAATTTTATCTGTCATCGCTTGATAAAAGGGGTAAAGAGCTAAGCTGGCAGCTACCACCCACTGAAAGAGGAGTCTTGTTTCTGCTTTTGCAGGCTCTGTACTTTCAAAACCGTCGAGTTTTAGCTGTTCTGAGTTGGTATCAACGAGGCGTTCTGATTTTTTGCCGAAAATTTAGGATGGCAAGAGAGAAGTCTATCACAGAAATTGAATAAAAACATAGGATTTCTCAAACATAAAACAAAGGTGTTTAGCCATAATACACGTTCTTATTCTTATAGAAATTGCTGCATTCATAAAATGAAAAAAAAAAGACGGGTCGCGACCTACTTCATCGCATCCATTATCATTATTCCATTTTTTCTACAAAATCATAGAAATTACCCAAATATTCATTTCCTATGCGAAAAAATATACTCAATATTTTGCACAAATTTAACACTCAAATCGAAAAAGAAAGAAAAACATGCTGTTGTTTCGGGGCAGTCAACTACCGGAATGGTGGCTGCTGCGATTCTGGCCAAATCAGGGTATTACGTAGATACTTATGATATTAGAAATAAATATACGAGAAATATCCAATGGGCTGCAAGACAATCATTGGTAGATGAATTAGCATCGATTGATACGAAACTGGAAAAGATTTTTCTTGAGAAGGTGGCCCGGCCTCTTTATAGAGGATCGATCCACATAAATCTTGATGGAATTCGGCGGGAGAAAAAACATGATAGCGTAAGGCAGGGGAATCCCTCAAAATTACCCAAAAACGGAGTTGAAATGATGGCTTATCCTTCCGTTGTCAATATGGAAGCAAGAGTTTTCGAAACCCTTCTAAGGGCATATTTACAATCTTTGCCTAATGTGCAATGTCATTGGGAAGGCATAAAATTAAAAAGGAGAGGCGATAGCTATGCTGTTGAAGGTATAGGAGTGCCTGATTTAATCGTTATAGCAGAGGGGGCTAATAGCAAAACTCGGAATTTTTTGGGAATACGATCGCTTCCTATGTCGCAGAGCAGAATGCAGATGTCCGGAGCGATTGGCATCGATAGCGGAGGAGTGATGATTAAACACAGGAGATATGAAAGAGGGCCATTCATCATGCTAACAGGGGTCATGGGAAGAAAGGGGAGTGGTAAGACATGGATCGTCGCAGATATCGACCCATCAAAATTGAAAAATCAAGAAGAGATCAACGATGAGTTTAGAAGACTTGCTGCAGCTTCTCTCGATTTGTCCACTGAAAACATCAAGAACTTAGAAATTTTTGGATCCATAGATGGAATGCCGATTGCTCTTTTTCCTTTGCAACAAACGATTTCAGATGCAGCCACTGCTGGAGACAATATTATTTTCATTGGGGATGCAGTGGGGATAGGTCATTGGAGTGTTGGGGGAGGCATGCAGATTGGGGCAGTATGTCATGCTGAAAGATTAAAAATCCTTTTGCTAGACATTGATTCGGGAATGGCGAAAAAAGAAGCTTTGCAAAAATATTCTGAGGGGGTGTTAAGCGATACAAAGGCATGGGGGGAGGCAGGGCTTAGAGATTTTTATCCGACAGTTCAAAATTTGATGGATGGGGACGCAGTTTATGATAGCCATTGATAGGCATGATCGGTTTTTTTGGCAAACCTCTATATTCGAGTTCGATAAAAGAATGATCAACCTCGTCTATTCGAATGCAGTCGTCTAAATCATATACATTATCGCTATGAAGCATTTCCAAGTCTTGATAACATTTCTTATTCGCCTTTTCTATGGCCTCGATTTTTGAGCCGGCCACAACTAATGTCATAAAGTGATTTTCTCCAAAAATACCGTTTTTATAATATCCTAGATTCACAAAATAGAGATGAGTTTGGCTTGACTTCCTATTTTTAGAAATTTTTATATTAAATCCGTCTACTTCCTCAGCTACAAACCAAGAATCGACATGAAGAGATTTTTCCGTTCCATACCACGCTTGCCTAATTTTTCCAGCAGCCTCAACATCTGTCTTTGCAATCACAAATACTACATCATGCATTTCGATATGACTTTTCTCCGTATTACCACCGAGATAAAAAATGAGTAATTTAGGGGACTTAAATGCAAATTGTTCTAAATAAATCATTATAGCAATTCCAATTCAATTAATTTTTCTGCGATGGCAAATAATTCATGCTTATATTGACAGTTGAATTTGTTCTTAATGTTTTCGAAATAGTGTTCAATTGTTCTGGGCGAAAGGTTTAAAACCACTGCGGTTTCCTTCATGGATTTTCCCTGGAGAAGGAGCTTTATACATTGTCGTTCTCTTAAAGAAAGAGAGTCGGCCTTTACCACTTCGTGACCGAAACCGAGTTCGATTAAATAATGCTGTAGCGATTTCGAATCGATTTTAGATATTGAGGTGGGCTTGGAGTTGAAGAGATCTGGTCCAATGAGTTTTTCCAAAGAAAGATAGGGAGCAACGGATTCTTGTAAAATGGAACTACATTCTTGTTTGAAATGAATGGCAAAAGACTTTAACAAGTTTGAATAGTTTAAATAAATATGTTCAAAACTAGGCGATTTATCAGAGTCGCCCCAAAATCCAAAGAATTCAACTGAATCCTGTTGTTTTTTACATAGACCGACAAGAGGGCATATTTGAAAGTTGCGTGAGAGATAAGCGAGCGATTGATCAAATTCTTCTTTTTTATGAGTATCAAAGAAAAAAAAGCCAGATTGGTAATTATCAGGGTGCCTTAAGTAGGGGTCTTTAAAATAGATTTCTTCTTGGTAGTAATATTCATCAACGTTTGGACAATCAGTTAATAAAAAATGATCCCCATTGTTCTTAATAGAAACATAGTAAAAACAGGTCACTCCGAGATGACTGAGGGGACGAGTGCATTTTTTTACTGCATCGGAATGGTTATTTAAGTCTTGAAGAAACTGATTGATTTGGGACATATGTACCTTGAGAGTATCTTGCAAAGAGTTTACCACATAAAATTTTTTTCCTATAGTCAAAGCAAATTCTTATCCTGATTATTGGCATTTCTGGTTTCAGAATCGATCGCTAGTATGCGCTTGTCTTGAAGGTCCAAGATGAATATTCCAAAGATTCGAATAGTGTCCTTGTAAAGCCAACAACTGTTGATGAGATCCGTCTTCAATAATTGTTCCACTCTTAAAAACGAGAATCCTGTTTACAGAACGGAACGTTGAAAGACGATGGGCAATAATCAGAACAGTCTTGTTTTGCATAAGTTCCTCAAGATTCCTTTGAACTTCGCATTCACTTGCGGAATCTAGCGATGAAGTCGCTTCATCGAGAATCAAGATCGGAGCATTCTTTAAAAAAGCCCTAGCGATGGCAACGCGCTGTTTTTGACCGCCGGAAAGCCGAATGCCCCGTTCCCCTACAATCGTATCTGCACCTTGAGGCAGTGCTTGGATAAACTCGAGCGCATGCGCTTTTTGACAAGCTTCAATGTATTTTTCTTCACTAGCTCCCGGGCATCCATACAAGATATTATCCTTAATGGAGCGATGGAAAAGCAAAGGCTCTTGCGGGATCAATGAAATTTTATCCCTGAGCGATTCTTGCAGCACCTCATGAATGGGTTGGCTATCGATAGTAATTCTGCCTTGTTGTAGTTCGTAAAGACGCATGATTAAATGAACAAACGTACTTTTCCCCGCTCCAGAAAAGCCGGCAAGCCCCACTTTTTCTCCCCCTTCGATTTTGATCGAAATTTTTTGAAATAATGGCTCGTCTTTTCTGTACCCAAAAGAGACTTGTTCAAAAGAGATTTCACCAATCGATACAGTCAGAGGTTGCGCATGAGGCTTATTGGCAATTTCATGAGGTGTTTCCAGCAAATGGAGCGATACATTGCATTTTCCAACTAGTTCTGAGAAAATAAGTAAATCCTGCGAGATATTTTGAATGGCTGCCGAAATACTAATCCCTATGGTCAGGATTAATCCGAAATCTCCGATTGTTACCAGTCCTTGCATTCTTGCATGGATTAAAGCTGCAAGAAGTAAAGCCATCATAGCCAGGATAGAAGTTCCTTGAATGGCTCGGATTTTCAAATTCGTCCATTCTAATTTTTTATCCCAATAAACCTGCTCCGACAATTGTTCTTCGAGACGGGAAGCTTCATAGCCGTGACGCGCAAAGAGCCTAACAGTTAAAATGTTCATGATGCTATCGGTGATTTTCCCAACAGTTTGATTCCTAGCTCTTGATGTATTTTTGGAAACCTTCTGCGTCTTCTTAGAAAGATACACCGTGGCAATAATAAAAAATGCGATCCATAAAAGAACAATCAAAGCCAAAATAGGTCGAATACACAAAACCGCGCTGCAAGCAATAAGAACTCCAAGAATATGCGAAAAAAACCGATTAATTGTAATTTGCAGAATCTCTTTGATTCCTGTTGCAAGCTCTTTAATTTGATTTGCAATGTTTCCTCCTAGCCTATTGATAAAAAAATTGTGAGAATGACCATGTACATAGGTCGTTGTTTCTCGAATGATATCGATCTGCAATGAAGGATAGATAAACATCCGGATATAGTCATAAAAACGAAACATGAGGTTGATCATGACTTCACATCCGAGATAGCCTAGGGCTGGCCAAAAAAGAGATGGCAGTAAACTGCTTCCCTCTGAGGAAGGAATAGCGAGTCTGTCCAAAAGAACTTTTAACGTATAAGGACGGATAGACATCTCTGCTGCCCAAATGAAAGCGACTGACAATAAACAGCAGAATTTTCCTCGATATGGTTTTGAAAATCGCCAAATGAAAGAGATAATTGATTGCTTATTACCATATGCTTGAATCATTGACTGTCCTTTTTTCAAAAATTTGGAGAGTGTCTGCAGCATGACGAACATCTTCAGCAATCATCGCACGGACTTTTCTTTGGAGTTCCCCAAGGCCCTCATTGTTCTCCAAAATGATTTCCGGCTTCATCTTTAAAAAGTTAACATCTAGTTCACTTGTTGCCGAAACAGAAAAGTCGCCTCTCTTTGATAAGCGAAATTTTCTAATATTTACAGATGTAGAAATGAATACCATTTTAAAATTCAGATTTATTAAAACAGGCCAATCGATCTCTATATCTCGTAAATCATCATTTATAACAACCGGCGCATTAATCAAAGTATATCTTTTTAAAAAACATTCAATCAGAGAAGATGGGTTTAATTTTCGTAAATTATTTGCAATTGTTTCCATTAAATAGTTGTTTTGTTGGTCGCGTTTAATTTTGATTTGAGCAAACCGATAATATATTTTTTGAATTTCATACAATGGCTGGGCTATCTTCAGTATTTCGCAGCGCACATCATTTTCTTCAAAGGCATTGCATATTAATTTCGCTACAGTTGATTTTCCAGATCCAGATGGAGCAATCAAACAATACTTCAAAATTTTATTATTTAGCATAAAAGTTCCTCATATTCTCTGCGGTTTGAGGTATTTACGTCCTTATAAATTTGGGATTTCATAGGACCATTTGAACCCTGGTATTTACCATCATAAATGGTACGATCTCCTTGAGGATGCCAAAACATCATCTGACCGATCTTCATACCTTCGTATACGCGGATCGGGTGGATTGCAAAAAGCTGTAATGTCCAACGACCAATGAAACCAATATCACCTAGAGGAGCAGAAAGATTGATAAACATCCCCAACCTGGCTACTGAAGAACGGGCGGCATAAGTTGGAGCAAAATAATCGCTTCCAAGTTTTTCACGTGTCGAGGCCAAATACAATTTCCAAGGCTGTAAAATTAATTCACCGTTTAGCATTTTGAGAATTTGAGTTGGGTGTTCGTATTTTGTATCGATTACGCCAGGATCATAAACCAGAAATTCATTTGAAAGAGTGAAATTATAGCTATTCGGATTTACGCAATTTTCATCAAATGGATCAATAATAATCCGTTTTTTGTGAACTTCTTTTGTTATTTGTTTTCCAGTTAGTATCATGGGTTATTTCTCGTTAAAAGAGAGTATAACATTGTTTTGGAGTTGCTATAGCGTCCGGTGTAAACATCGGGTTCTCCAAAATTCTTCCAGAAGCAAATTTTTCCAATTGGCATTCCTACATAAATTCGAATAGATTGCAGAACAACAATTTCCAACGTCCAGGGAATGATCGCCCCTGTGTGGCCAAGAGGTGCGCTTGTTTGGATAAATATTCCAGCTGAACCAGTTGAAAAACGGGCATATAATTCACAAGCATGTAAGTGGCTTCCCATTGATTCGAATGTGCACCCAAGATAAAATTTCCGGGGATGCAATACATAACCTTCTTCAGGGATTTTTATTTTTTCTACTTTTCTCCTTTTGTCTAAATTATAAGCGTCAATCAATTCACAATTATAAGGAGATATTGTATCTCCAAGATGAAATTTATAAGAATTTGGTTCCAAATTCACTTCGTTAAATGGAGTGATAACAATACTTCCATTTCTGTAGTTTTTTTTGATTTCACGGCCTGTTAGAATCATTTTTTCTTCTCCACGCTTTTTCTCTATGAATTAAGAAAAAAATAAATCTAACAGTTTTCATTTGAAGGTGAATAGGGTATAAAATACCCTATTTCTATAGTTTATCAAACGAGAGTCCCTTCGCGCGCAGTTGAATAAATTTTTCTTTTTGAGTTGTGTCTTTCACAACCATGCTCCTAGTGCAATGTTTTGAGTCTCCTCTGCAAAAATAGCAAGAGAAATGCAAAGAAGAGGAAAAATAGAGGCAGGAGAAGTGGGATTGGGGAATTTATCGATTGAGCTATAAGAATCGCTACAGTTGCAAGTGTCATATTGATAAAACTCATGATAGCTGAGCCATTTGATTTGTCTTGCATATGGCCCATTGCAAAGCTTGACGCATTATTAAAAATAAGAGATGTCCCAAAATAAAGAAATGGAATCGGTAGAAACAGGGTCCAAAGATTGATTTTTCCCATGGCAAAGAAAACGATCATAACGATACTTGCTAAGATCGCAATCTTTCCTCCTAATTGGATAACGGCAAGTTTTTCTCTACGAGCAGCAAGCCAATGAGAAGCAAATGAACCTGCAATCAATCCTAAAGGAGGAATAAAGTTTAAAAAACCGTATTCTTCTGGATTAAGGCCAATTCTATTTATTCCTAAAAATGGTGCTAAAGTTGAAAACAGATACATGATAGATGTCACACAACCCATGATTAATGAGGAATAAATAATCTTTTTGTTTTTTAATTTGTGTTTGTAAGTTTCTTTAATATTCTTGAGGTCAAGGGCGTCTTTTTCAAGATAAGGCGCTGTCTCAGGAAGAAATAGACTTAATGTAAAAACAATACAGCTATAAACGATCAAGGCATAAAAGCAGCTTTCCCATCCATAATGGGTAGCGAGAACTCCGCCTGTCCCTACAGCAATACCTGGAGCCATTGCAAAAGCTAGCGTTGTAAGGGAGAGCTTTTTTGTCGCTTCTGTTTGCTCAAAGGCATCTGCAATGATTGTAAAAGATATTTTCATTCCAACACTGCTGCCTAAAGCAGATAGAAATCGTCCCGCTAAAAATAAACCGAAAAAATGATTTCTTCCTGCCCAAAGAGTGAGCAACGACCCTAAAATAGCAATTATTACTCCAAGATAAATAGCAGGCTTTCTGCCAAACCGTTTTGCAATTGGGCCATAAGGTAGATTGCCAAAAGCATAACCAAGCAAAAAGAGGGTCATCGTGGCTTGAACCTGTCCATCGCTTACTCCTAGCACTTTTGCAATTTCAGGCAATGCGGGAGTAAATAATACAGCTGATATGGAAGCAAAAGGCATAAGGAGGAATAAAGTCAAAAGGGAGGGTTTTCTTGAGGTCATACGTTTATTCCTCTGCATATAGTTGTTTAAAATAAGTTCTGCTTCGCTTATGTGATCGCGTAGGTTTCTACAATACCCATGTCCAGAAGCATGAGAATGACAGATTTAGGCGTGAATTTTCCGCCAATTTCTAGTGGCATATTGAAGAGCCTACCCCAAGTTAATTCTTGTCTAAGCGCTTCCTTATTTTGTGCTTCCATCTGTTGCCTTTCAATCCAATTTTGCCAAAAAGTGTAGACTTCAGGTTTTGGAAGTTTGGGAGTACCTATAGAGTCGATTAATATTTGGGTATGATCGCTTAGACTGTGGTCATTCCAAAATATTTTTTGGATTACCTCTTTGAAATTATGAGAAATTATCCATTTGATAAGAGGATCGATAATTGCTGTATCATCATTATCAGCGGCGGCTTTCCGCAGACCCAACTCATCACCATAGAGATTTACAAAAAGGTTGTAATTATGTACATCTTGCCAGTCGATAATTTGTCCTATTCGTGAAACTGAAGCGCCTCGAGTAAAGGCTGTGGAATAAAACTTCTGTATCCAGAGATTCCGCTCATCTTGCAAGCAATAAACGATTTTATCTTTAAAGGGGATATCGGGATTGTCACCAATTGTTTGTGCATAGACGCTTTCAGCAACTTCAAATTTCCCAGGCCCACAATATTCTCCCCCTTCTACCGCCAGGCGGAAGATAATATCCGTTCGGATCGTTTCATCATTTTGGCCTTCAAGATGTTTCGCGATGATTTTGAGATAGTTATGTAACTTCTCATAGTCGGCAGGCTCTCCTTCAAGAACACGGCATTCTTTAACCGCTCCAATAAACGTCTGAAGTGAATGCCTTGTGATGTCAATAATTTCTTGATCGGTTTTCAGGTCTGGAGTTCTGTGTCGTTCAATAAAACGAATATCATGCCTTAATTTTTGACGTAAAGCAGGGAGGTGCTGTCTCCAGTTGATTTGGTCAAATTTTTCAATAAAGAACTGAATGTCAATATTGGGGATTGGCGGAAAGGGGTTGTAATGAATAAATCTTGGGTTTATTTTAACGCCGACTTTTCTGCTAAGAACATCAGCTACTTTCTGAGGGGTTAGATTTTCTTGCAAAGCAAAGCCTTCACGTAGATTGCCCTTTCGAGAAAAATATGTGTTTACACACCATGAAAGAGCGTTAAGCACTGCAAATGTCCGGTCAAGTAATCCTCCGGAAACTACACCCGTTACGATTAGTAATGGTTTGCTGTATCGATGCAGAAACTGTCTGAGTGTATAAGGCAACCATCCATTCCGGTCCATAACCCCAATTCCTAAAATAAATAAGGAAGAAATAGCAAAAAAAGTTTGGCCAAAGAATAAGAGAGAGATAGAAGATACGACGGCAGCTATTTGGTAAAGGGAGCTAAGATGGTTTTGAAAAAATGTTAAAACGGGTCGAATTTTTTCCGGAACCATCGTACTGTTTTTTAAAATCGCTAAGAGGACAGGGGGTAAATAGATAATGGACTTTCCAGCCCAAGAAAAGGGAGGAAGGCCTGCCGCTTCGTTAGCTTTGTCGGCAAAACCTAATGCTTTAGATCCTTGCCATATCTGGAGCATTGTTGTAACATAGCCGTTTCCACCGGCTCTGACTGAATCTTCTAGTCTTTTAGCTTCAGCTGACACGAGGCCATACTCAATGCCCTGAATAACTGGAAAAATTGAACCGATCACCATCTTACCCTACCATGAACTGCCTTGGTTTCTAGGCGGTTTAGTCTATAAAAAAAATGAATTTATCGCTATAAAATTTAGCTGCGTTCTTGTTAGGAAGAAATTTACATTGGAATCGTACGGGTGAGCGCTACGCTGTAGAATTTGTAACTCACCTCCCGTCTTCAGCGCGAGGTGAAAAAAATGAAGTTGTATCTAGTGCTTAAAATCTTTAGTATGTTTCGGTATGAAGCCAACTTATGAAGAACTTTAGGGGTGCTTATGAGTTATACAATTAGAGTTCAGAAAAGTCCCGAATATTTACAAGGGGGAAACCCTGATCTTTTAGTCAAAAATTTTAATAGTGTTGAGGAATTTCAAGCAGTTTCAAGTCTATGCGACAATAAAAGAAGAATTAGTTGGCTGGAGTCATTAATAATTCCAGTAAGAACGGATACTCTCGGTAACTTTTGTCAAGACTTCTTCTTGCCTGGGCTTTTCAACAAAGCCTTAAAAGTTAAAGACGTAGCTATTAAAATGTTTCTCTGCGTTATTACTTTTCCAATTAGATTAATTACTGTCATTCCTCGTTGTATTTATAATGTGGTTTACCCAAAAGAGGCTCATCCTTTTTATCAATATTTGATAAATAATGGAGTAGCTGCCGCAGATTTGAGCGCAGGTCACGTTTACCTTGAAACTGAATGGATGGAAGGACGTAGAGGACTGGGTCAATTTGAAGGCGAGCATAATTTGACTACTCAAGGGAATACATTCAATTTTATGCATTTGCCTAAATCTGTAAGCATTATAAGTCGCGCATTTAGTAGAAGGGGAGTTCCTAATCCTGCGCCACACCACTAGCTTGGACACGGAAACTTTCGGCAGCTGAGTGCAAAAAATGTACAAAGTCGAGTGTATACCGAAAACTAAGGAGCTGTTAAGAAGTAAGCTAAACCATTAGACCGCATAACTCAGGGTTCGTTGCTTTTGGAGGTTATTTTGGCCAAATTTCGATTGGGCAAAGCTGCAGCCGATCCAATGGTTTAATTGATTTTTTCACAGTTCCTAAATGGATGGAGGTCGGATGCGTATTGGACGGATGTTTGTCATAACATTTGCCTTTTTTTTCATGCTTTGGGGCTTTTCTGCATTTTCCATTTCACAGTCAGAAGAAGTCCAGCAGATTGATGCAGAGATCCAAGAACTGGAACTCATGAAGAAGGGATATGAATCCAGAGCGCTCAGGCATGAAAATCAAGCTGAATATCTTCAGTTCGACCAGCGGGCGGTTTTAGAAACGAGAAGACACTTGCAAATTGCTGAAGAAGAGAGGGGTAAAGCGGCTTTTGTACAGGAGCAAATCGATCAACTCAAAGAAAAAAAACGGCGGATAGTTATACCATTCGCGAGAAATAAATTCATAAATTAGGGCCGTATAACATGTCATCTTTGAACGATCCTTTCTTGCTCATGTTTAAAAACATGAGCTGCAAAACGACCATTCAAATCTGCCACGTTACCCAGCCCTAATTTATGAATTTATTTCTCGCAAGTGGTATTAGCCTTTCTCACACAGCACCAGCCTCTTTGTCTAAAAAATGTACAAAGTAGAGTCTTGTGTATATTCCCAGGTTTCCTATATCTCAACAATAAAGAGAGGTTTGTTATGGTTCATCCAATTGTAGCTCCCATTGTCGCTGTGGTAGCAGGTATTTTAATCTTAATTTTCCCAGAACTTTTAAATCTCGTTGTTGCCATTTATTTAATTGCTGTTGGCGTTATGGGAATCATAGGTACTCTCTAGAGAGACTGTTGAATCACGTTCGATATTTCTTTTCTTTCTGGACAATTGAGGAGCTGATCAGCTAAATATTGTCCTAACCTCGGTTTTGTCCAAAAAATGTATAAAGCTGAGCTAACTTCAGGATACCGTGTGAAAATTCTTCGGCATTACTATTCGTTAACCAAACCGGGCATTGTTTTTGGCAATTCCATCACCGCTTTAGCAGGAGGTTTGCTCGCAACTAAGGGATCTTTAGACTTTCCTTTGCTAAGCATTACGCTTGTTGGGTTAGGTCTCATTGTCGCTGCAGGATGTGTTCTTAATAATTTTCTCGACCGCCTTAGTGATCAACTTATGCCTAGAACAAGGCGTAGACCATTGGCTATCAAGGCAATTTCTGAAAAGCGAGCGCTTTATTTTGGTTTTGTTTTGCTGTTTTTAGGCGGCAGCATTTTAGCTTTTTTCACCAATTTACTCGCAACTTGTATTGCGCTTATTGGATTTGTGATTTATGTCTTGTTTTATTCTCTTTTGAAGCATAAAACAGTGTATGGAACAGAAATTGGAAGCATTGCTGGCGCTGTTCCCCCGGTTGCTGGTTATTGTGCTATTAGCCATTCGTTTGATTTTGCCGCTTTTTTACTTTTCGCGATTGTCATTTGTTGGCAAATGCCTCACTTTTTTGCGATTGCCATGTATCGCATTGAAGAATACCGGGCTGCCTCTATCCCCGTCCTCCCGATTGTCAGAGGGGCCGAAGCTACAAAAATACAGATGTTGGTCTATGTTGCTGGCTTTGTTGTCCTTATTTCGCTCCTTACAGCGTTTGGATTTGTCGGATACTGCTACCTGGTTGTTGCTAGTTTTTTAGCATTGATGTGGTTGAAGCTGGCTATTCAGGGGTTTAGGACGGATAAAGATAAGGTGTGGGCGCGGAAAATGTTTCAACGCTCCCTCCTTGTCATCATAGGCCTTTGTATCATGATCGCAGTGGATCGAGTCTAAGAGGGTGTCTATAAAGTAATAAGGGAAACTATTTAACTGGACTTTGGCCCTTTTCTGCACTGGGGGTTTTCGAGTGCTTCCCTCGGTGAAAATACTGCCCACAACCTTCTTGAGCTTAGATAGATCAATCCTGCTAGACAGTATGAAATCTTCTTTTGTTATTAATTATTATCATTTTTGATAATTTAATAGTACTGGGCTATTCCTATTCTATAGGTAGGATCCAGTGGCGAAAAGATCCTTCTGAAAAGCTTTTAGATCGTAGTATTGGTTGGAAATTGAAAATTGTTGATTTAACTGTTTCATTATCAGACAGGGCTGCGGTTTCCCATGAGAAAAGGGTCTTTGTCAAAAAGGTTCGGGAAGGTGAGTCTGGGATATGGATGGAAGATATTCACATGACTTCTGGGATTGGCACACACATGGATGCGCCGTCTCACTTCTATCAGGAGGGAAGGGGGATTGATGAGATTCCACTCAGCCAGTGCATGGCACCTGCCTGCGTCATTCATTTAGAAGAAAAAGTGGGTGACAATTCAGACTTCGTTGTGATGGAAGAGGACCTTATTGAGTGGGAAGAAAGGTATGGGATTATCCCTGAAAGTTCGATGGTTCTCATCCATACGGGATGGGATCGATTTGCTGAAGACAACAGATCTTGCAGCAAAGATAAGAAGGGGTGTCATTTCCCAGGAATATCGAGCAAGGCGGCGGCGCTTTTGGTGGATCGGCAAGTTCGAGGGGTGGGGATCGACACTCTAGAGATCGATCCAGGCAATAAAAAAGAGCTAAAGGCGCATCAAATTCTCCTTCAAGAGGAGCTTATTGTGGTCGAAGGATTAACGAATCTTTCTAAACTACCTCCCAAGGGATCTTTTGTTTTCTTGATTCCCATCAAAATAGCAGAAGGCGCTGAAGCGCCCATTCGGGCTTTTGCTCTTGTTGAAGAGGTCTATTGACAGAAGGCGTTTGGCTCATATATAGAAAGACAAGAGGTCTAATGGAGTGAATGTGATTTTTCTACTAGCCTGCAGCTTACTGACTACACCACTTATGAGTGATCAATCGATTGCAAGAAGCTATGCTTATGCTCAAATGACAGATCTATCCCCAGATGATAAGATGCTGTTTATCCTCAATGCCCAAGATGGGCATTTAGAGAGCAAACCTATGATGAAAAATCGATACATGCTGACTCTTTACAACGTCAGTAAGGAGGTTACTTATTTCACCGATCGACCAGCAAGAAAGGCGGGCAAAGTTTCTATAGATGTTTTTTTGCAAACCTTTCGCCAAGAACAGCCTAACGCAGGACTCGTCAGTGCCATACATGGGAACGAGACAATGTCCCCCAAATTTTCCGATATCGCGGTCACGCTCAGTAACCCGAGATATGAAGCAAAGCACAATCGACTAACCATTGACGTCGATCCCATTGAAAAAGGCGTCCGTGTCTCCACAGGAGATCTGGGGGCTACTACCCTTTTCATCGATGATTTTGGTCCATTCCCAGGCGGGTAACATCAAATAAAAAAATAACTTGATATTTGCTGTTTAATACAGCTTATATTATTATCTGCATAAATTTATTTGGTTTTAGTTTGTTGTCTGAAAAAATTCTATACAAATCTATAGGTCTGAAGTTTTCCTATCCGTTGGAAAAAGAGAAGGTGGCTGCTATTCAAGGAATGGATTTTGAAATTCCAGAAAAAAGTTTTGTCACGATCTCTGGGCCTTCAGGGTCTGGCAAGTCGACACTGCTCAATCTGTTAGGGCTCATTGAGCCGGTACAAGAGGGAAAGCTTTTTTTACTGGGGCAGGAAATAGGCCGAATGAGTGAGAAGGAAAAAAATCGAGTGAGGAGATATCAAGTAGGGTTTATTTTTCAGCAGTTTCATCTTTTCCCCATTCTTACTGCTGAAGAAAATATACAGTATTTTTTGACTCGCCAAACACTTCCTAAACAGGAGGTTGCTGCTCGAACCAAAGAGGCGCTCGAGCTTGTTGGTTTGTGGGAGCATCGAAAAAAGAGACCTTCTGAGCTCAGCGGTGGACAAAAGCAGCGTGTCGCTATTGCAAGGGCTCTTGCCAAACAGCCTGAAGTCATTATTGGAGATGAGCCGACGGCAAGTCTTGACCAAAAAAATGGTAAAGGCGTTATGGAAATCCTAAAAGAGTTTGTCGAGCGCGGGAAAACAGTCATTTTGACTACACACGATTCTATGGTTCAATCTTTTGGAGATATGAATCTACATCTGGTAGATGGTCGAATAGAGGGAGGGGGTAATGTGGTTTTGGCTTAGCTTGAAAAATCTTTTCCGTAATCCTAGAAGAACTTTTGCTATCCTGATTACTATTGCCATAGGAACAGGTGCTCTTTTCGCGTTTGATGGTTTTATTAATGGGGTATTAAAAGAACTAAAATACGATACGATCCATTCCAACTATGGGTATGGGCAGATCCACCCATTAGGATATCGGGAAATGGTCTACGAGAAGCCGATGGATCACTGGATGGGTAATGGCGAGGAACTGGAGGCTTATCTTTACAGTGTCGCGGGAGTCGAAAATGTGTTTCCCAGAGTGAGTTTCTCTGCTCTTTTAAAAAGCAACCACACGACCATCGGGGGATCTGGTCAAGGGGTGCATGCTGAAAGAGAGGCAGAGTTTTTCCACAGTCTCAATGTGGAAGAAGGGGAGATGCTTCGTTCCCAGCCCAGCGGGATTTTGTTAGGAAAAGGCCTTGCTAATGCCCTGCAGGTAAAGCCGGGAGATTCGGTCAAAGTTACAGCCACTTCAAATAAGGGGTATTTGAAGAATGGCAACTTTATCGTCACAGGAATTTTTCACACGGGATCTAGCGATTTTGATGGAAGAGTTTTTCGCATCCAATTGCCAGAGGCGCAAAAGCTTCTAAAAACCTCTAAGATTGAGCATGTCTCATTGGGCTTGAGAAGTGATGCGGATTGGCCAGCTGTAGCCACTTCTTTACATACTGCATTCCCCCATTTGGAAGCTACTCCTTTTGATGTTCTTGACAAAATTTATTACCAAAATTCTGTCAACTGGCTCAAAGCGCAATTTGCTGTTGTACAAGTCATTATCCTTTCCATCGTCCTTTTGGGCATCTTTAACTCCATCTCATCATCGATCTTAGAAAGAAAACAAGAGATAGGGAATTTACGAGCCAATGGGGAATCAAGAGTGGAGATTATGCGGATGATTTTGACGGAAGGGGGACTGATTGCTTTTGTGGGGAGCTTGCTTGGACTTTTAGGTGCTTATACGATTCTAACGTTCTTTGTCCACAATGGACTCATGATGCCCCCTGGACCTGGACAGACAAAGGAATTCGTCGTTACTTTTTCCTTTGAATGGCCCATGGTTCTTGTAAGTCTTGCTTTAAGTATGCTAGCCGCTTTGATTGCCTCCTACTTTGCTAGTTTTAAAGTTGCGCGGCTCTCCATTGCAAGCGCCCTCCGTGCTCTCTAAGGGACTCTAAAACAGTACACCTCTCGCGACCTCTACCATGGCGTGATGGGTTTCTTTTATTTGGCGAGTCCAAACCGCAACCACATCCCCCAATTCATTGGCACTGATTTGGAGATCTGATATCTCTTCTCCGGGAGGGGATAGGCAAATAGGGCTAGTCCACTGAGGGAAACTCCACTCGCTAACCATGACGACTGCCTCTTTGAGGTTGGGGTCACACGATATCCAGGCTGCCAGTACATGCTGATTGTATGACAGGATCAAAATCCTAGGGCAAGTTCCCTTGTGATATTGCATCTTGGGAATAGTCCACGAAGCGCCATCCCATAAGCTCGTATAAATCATGCCCGTAGTTGTCTGCCATATCGAAGCGATGTTCTCCTGATTAGCCCCTGTTGTCACGCAAGCATTCATTCGGTTCCTGGAAACGGGATCTATGATTTGATAGAACCACTTCCCTTCTTTCCAGTGGCCTCCAATGAGATAATGGCTGCGATGATCTTCAAATAAAAAAATAGAGCCGTCTATGCTTAAGCAAAACGGTGTAGCGGGAAGAGGAAAGAGCTGCGCATGTTGTATAAGTGACGGATAGGAAAGGGGATCCACGCTAAATACCCCATCTTCTGTGTTATAGATTGCAATGTTTGGGCCCATCAAGGAGCTTACCACTTTTTGGCCATTTTTGTTTAAGTGGTACACTGGGGAGGGCGTTTCTTGGTTGAGGGTTACTCCTTGTAGCTGGCAATTTTTATCCTGCCAGGCGATGAGCGGGTTGCCAGTTTTGCTGACTGCAGTGCTTAAATGCGTGTTTTGTTGGTTTTCCAAACCGTTTGGCAGAGTTATTGTATTGCACCAAATACCCCTTCTATATTTAGCGGCCAAAACGGACTCGGAACTGATCCAACATAAGACATTGGTTTCTTCACATCCTCGTCCAAAGCTTAGCGAGCTGATGGTGGCAGCTGTGGTGTAAAGAGTAGTCGGCCTCAGCCAAGTTGTTCCATTAAAATGGCTACTAAGGAGGGAGGATTGCCCTTCCTTGGAGACTAGCCAAACGAGCTCTAATTGGTTGGGCATTTCATCAAAGAAAATATAAGGCGCCTCTACAGTGTACTCAGTGGAAGAAAATAAGATCTCTGGGGGAGACCAGTGCACTGCTGCAGGCAGGGCATGTACACTAAAAAAAATGACCATCCATTTCAGAAAAAACATTTTTTTACCAGAAAATCAGGAGAAAGTATTATCTCGACTTTGTACATTTTTTGAACTCATCTGTCGAGAGATGCTGCACCCAGCATAATAAATTTTCTCGGAAGGGTAAAATATACCCTTCCTGTGAAATTTCTTAAGCTGGATTTTGCCTCTCTCGGCAGCTTCGTCCAAAAAATGTACAAAGTCGAGATTATATGATTTGTTTCGATTTTATCAAGAATTTCTTTCTTTCTTAAAGTCTAGAAGAAATCCGCGCGCTACTTCTATGGTGGCTTTACTGGATTCGTTCAACTTGCGCGACCAAGAGACGATTGATGTTCCGAGTCCATTGGACCGAACCTGAAGGTTCGATATTTCTGTTCCCTCATTTGATAAAGTAATAGGAGATGACCAGCTTGTAAGGTCAAACTCACTGACTTTTACCGTCTGGTTTTGTGTCACGGAGTTAATGGATATCCAGACTGTCAAGACATGGCCGTTTTCAGGGAGGATAAAAAGACTCGGAGCCATTCCCACATCAAGGATAATAGGTAAGGCCCAAGAAGAGCTATCATATGTATTGACGTACACGTGACCTGGATTTGTCGCCCAAGTAGCGGCTGCTCTTGCCCCATTAAAAGCTATGGCAGTTGCCACATTGGTTCGAGTGAGCCGGTTTGGATCTACAATGCGATAGGTCCAAAAATTATTGAAAAAGTGGGCCCCAATGAGAAAGCCAGATCGGTTATCTACAAATAAGAACATCAGATTTTCTTGGTCTCCGTCTACATCTAGAGAGAGACTTTGAGCTGGAAGAGGGAAAAGGATGGTGCTCTTTGGTTGTATGGGGGGAGCCAGTGGATCAAAAACAGTACCAAAAATTCCCTCTATCGTATCGTAAATGGCTAGGCTGGGCGCTACTAAAGACCTGGTTACTTCGCGCCCTTCTTCACTCAACAAATAAGTCTCGGATGGAAAGCCTTCGTTGAAAGTTGACCCTTCCAATTGGCCCTCGTCATTTTGCCAGGTGGAGACGGGAGAGCCAGCTTTACTGATCGTGGTGTTCAATGTGGGCGTTTGCTGCGTTCTCAAAGAGTTGCCGACGGCAATGGCGCCATCCCAAATGCTATTGCCAAACTGGGCGCCCAAAACAGAAAGAGATTCAGACTCTTTGCTGACCCAGAATATAGCTCTGTGGTTTGCATGATCTTGCCCGAGCCGCAAAGAATTCAGCGGAGCATCAGCGGTATAAATAGGGAAGGCACCTGCCTCCCAAGTCTCTCCATCAAAATGACTGTTTAGTACGAGAGATTCTCCCGGTTTTTCCGCTAGAAAGACGACTTCAATTTGGTCAGGGTCCTCATCAAAAAAAACCTGGGGCGTTGAGCCATCGTGGTCAGGTGAAGTAAAAAGCACCTCCGGGGGAAGCCAGTTAATGTTCGCAAAGAGCATTTTGGCAGTCAGTAAAAATAGGAGCAGCTTCATGGAACCTCTTCAAAAACAGAGCGATCCTACGATCATAAAGTATTTTTTTTATTTTTGTAAACCTCAAACTTTTACACAAAAGAAAAGAGTCGATTTCCTACTGCCAGTCCAGCGAAATAGTCCAAAAATGACAATTGTTGCGTAGCCTAAAAACCAATGTGTAAATCACGTTCGGTCCCATAATTGGGTCCCCCATTATCAGAAGGGGAGTTAGGCTTGGTAGAGACGATATCGTGGATGACTGAAAAGAGTTGAATGTCATCAGGCATTATAAAATCCATGTCGTAAGGAAGAAATATGTTGTGTTTCTTAAAGAATTGAAGCAATTTTTGCATTCCTGATCTTCTGACAATCATAGAATAGGCGCCAAAACGCGCTCCAATATATCTAATATCAGAAGTTACTTCGTATCGTTTGGCAAATTTCTTCTTATCGGATGGAGTAAAATTAAGTCTCAGGGCGCAGCTAGTGCATGGGACATAGTGCCCGTTGTTATTTTTCGTATCTCGGTCAGTGAATAAGATATCCCACCCGTCTTTGCCTACAGCCTTGTCGAGTTTTTTAATCCATTTGCTTAAAATATGAGGGTCACTAATCACTTCGATATCGTCTTCCATAATCCAGATTGTCTCATAACCAGAGTCGAAAGCGTCTTGAAGGACTGAAAGATGGCTTAAGCAGATGCCTATAGCCCCTAGCGACATGCAGTGACAAAAATAGGTGCGGCCTTTCTTGTGTGGGTATTCGTGGACTGGGTTTTTCCAATTTTCTTTCTCGTAATACGTAGCCAGCATGTTTCCTAGGGTCATTCCTGTCTTGTATTTGACCCCTACGGCTGTTATCGTATCTACACTTAACTCCCAACCATTCACTGCAGAAAAGCGATAGGGATTGATCCCCCAAGGATGTAGTTGTTGGAGGCTGCGCTCAAATTTTTCTGGGCGCTGATCCAAATTAATCATGTAGATGAAATCAATTCCCTTCATTGTATGGGAACCAGACTTGTTTATTGGTTTTTTAAAATAATCTTTTAACTTGGCTTCTAGATTCAACGTAAAAAGAATTAAAAAAACTAATACATATTTCATGGCCTTCTCAACCAGACTTGCAAGCATACTCATTACCTACTTAGAAAAAGTTTTGGTGCATTATGATATTATTTTTAAAATTTAACAAGATTCTTTTTTGTAACTCGTTCTTCCCTCGACTTTGGCTATTTTCTGCGGGCTTCGTCCGCGGAGCGCACTCGAAAATCCAAATTTTGAGTTACGTTCTGTATACATCAGTTATTATAGGTATTAATTATTACATTTTTTATTAAAAATTAATTTTATTATATATTATAATATTTATTAAATAATAAAAATATTTGAGTAATGTTATGAGTAATGCAATTACCTTTAGGTTATCCCCGAAACCTGTTGCTGATGTTTCAGTAGCCAACAATGAGGCAGTATTTAAGTGCCGCGATATACAGTGGTCTATTTATGTCACCTTACCGTCTCATTTAGAACATTTTAAGGAAAAATGTAAGACCCTTGTTCAAGGGATACAGATTCCTGGAAATTCTACTCAGGATGAAGTGCATGTCGAACTCTCTCATCTTCTAACCAAACTGGAACAAGAAGTGAAGGAGCCTCTAAAGCTAAATTATAATCTCTATGGTAGTCCGATACTGGAAGTAGCACATTTAAATAGGTGTCCTTATTCTACGAAAGACTATCAGGCTCTTGCCAAGCAACAAGGCATCTTCGTACCTGAGGGATTGGAACGTTTGGACCCTAGGGTTTTGCTTTATTTCAACGAGGAAAGATCGAAGCAGATTGCAAAGGAATTTGCGGTATGCCAACTCGATCCACGCCATCCGGAATATTGTGGATCTCCCTGTAAGGTTGTCGGAGTTGCTACTCCCACGCTTAAGACCTATCTAGCCTTTTTAAAGAGGGCGATGAACTCTAGTCATGCGAAAATCAAAAAATCACTGCAAAAGGGACACATTCGACAAGCCGGCCAAACCATTGCAGAGGCCCTCCATAGGTCTTTTGACATTCCAGACGAGCTGTTCTCGGAAGACTTCACCGTTTCTATAACGGATAGATCTTTTGGAGTGTTGTTTCAAAAAATATATCCAAAGGGTGTTGTGCATCCCCAAGGCGAAGCAGCACTGAAAGTTAGGATTATGGCGGGCAATTTCGCAGCCCTTCATCTTTCGCAGAGAAATCCGTATGTACGGATATCAGCTGCAGCAACCACTTTACCTTTAAAGTTTTATGATGCAGCAGGGCGGCCGGGTGAGCTTACTGCTCCAGATACGCATATAGCTCTAAAAGACTTCCATTATTCAAGAGTAGTGGCTGGAATCCGAGAGTCCTTGCGTGAAAATTTGCTCGAACACAAAGACAATAACAACAAAAGGTAATAAAATGCCGAGAATTACAACGGAGGAAGCCTCTATGAATAACTGGTCTTCTGTATTTGCACGGGATTATTCTCCATGGGCATTCCAGCAGCAGGCATATCCAGGTCTAGAGGAGAGTGAGAGGCTGGAATCTCTGAAGGAGTTTCTAGAAAGCTGGAAACAGTTTTGCGATGATGACTCCTTGACCTCCTTGCTTGAGAGATCCATTACACGCTTAGATGAATGTAACTCTATAAGCTTTGAAGAGGATAGTGCATCGCTTGATGTTAGACTCTCCCACTGTTGGGAAGGAGTAAAAGAGAGTTTTGCAGCGATTACACGGTATATTGCCCCAGATCCTTCATAAGCTTAGAAAGCCCTTCATGATGGATCATGGCTTCAAGAAAAGGTCTATACCGGTAGGTCCAATTCGTTGGAAGCACGGTTCCTGGCATATTGATTCTTTCATCTTCTGCATTCAGCCACACTAGCTCTGGAAAAAAAGAGAGATATTCTTGTAAAAGGTTGATGTGAAAAAGGCTCGGGGTTTGGTGTGCGGCTTGTAAGATTTTTCGTTTTTTTTCGCAGTCGATCAAAGGCTCGTAAGAGAGGTTCATAAATTGGCAAAATAGGAAGGCTTCCTCCGGGTACATTTTCCACCAAAGATCTACAGTCGGGGAATCATGAGTGGAAAGGGTGCATAGGCTATGGGGCCGATAGTGGCTGAAGGGGATATACTTCCCTGTCCCTTGTCTTGTACGCATGTGTAACATGAGACAAGTGCGGGGGATTTTTAGTTTTTTTAATGTTGTTTCAATCTCGGGACACAAGATGCCTAGGTCCTCTACAATGGGAAAAAGAGGGGAGCTGTCTAGCATGGCCTCTAGGGCTTCTTTCCCATATTCTGCCCACAGGCTTCGTTTTTTCGGGAAGAAAGAACCATCCTTCGGGTCTTTGTCCTGTTCAATGCCCCAGGCGCGAAAGAGGCCGAGCACATGGTCAATCCGATAGATGTCGAAAAAATTTCCTAGGATGTCTAGCCGCTCTTTCCACCAGGAAAAATGATCTTTTTTCATCGCTTTGCGATTCATCAGAGGAAACCCCCAATTTTGTCCTCTTGGGTTGTAGAAGTCAGGGGGCGTTCCCATAGAAAGCTCGAGATTGAAAAGAGCCCTGCGGTCCCACACATCGACGCTATCAGGACTTAGAAGAATCTGAAGATCTCCCATGAGCATCACCCCCTGTTTTTTAGCGTGGGCGCGCACTTTTTTCATTTGACGAAACGAGTGGTATTGCAAAAAAATATAGAAGCGGAGAGTCCCTTCAGAGAAAGGGGGAAGTGTCTTTGGCCAGGATTTCCAGGATGCTCCTCCAGTCAGTTCTTTCATTGCTTTAAATTGTATGTAAGGTATGAGCCATGCGCGGTGTTTTTCCGTAAAAGACTTGTAGTCAGGACTGCCAGAGTCAAGAAAGAGCTTTTTGAGTACTGGGAGTTTTTGTTTGAGAACCTCCTCTTTTGAGGTGCGCGGAGTTTGAGTGAGCTTTTTAAACGGGTCGATAGGAAGCCCAAGCTCGTAAAGAGAAAGGTAGGCTGGGTCGAGGGCCATGGAACTTTGGGGGTTATAGGGACTGGGATCCAAACCGCTGTCGTTGATGGGCAGGAGTTGCAGGATGTCTAAATGGTGATTTGTACACCAATCGATGAGCGGAATGAGATCTAAAAATTCACCGATCCCAGAGCTATTTTGAGTGCGCAGAGAAGAGAGCTGCACACAAATGCCGTGATGGGGAAATTTTCCGATCCGCTTCCAATGTTCTTCAATTTTCACGAGAGCCTGGCTCGGGAGCGGGTCCGCTTTGCCCGCTGGCGATGGCTTTTTGCCAGCTTTCTGCCATTTCTACAAAGGCGCCGAGAATCCCAGCGAGCCTTTCTCCGTTGAGAATGTGAATGGGGAATTTATGAAATAAAGCGAGCTGATTGGTTGGGAGGATGTAGCCTAAGATGCCGGGACAAGGGTCGGGCCGCGCATTGGTTTGCAGCGCGTGTTTTAAAATGTTTTCTCGAAATTTCCCCGGAGGTGTTTCGGTCAGCAGGGAAAAAAGCCACAGGTTTTCTTGTGTGCTATCGAGCTGCAGTTGCACTCGGATCGTTGAATGGATCTGGATCGTACAGGCGCCGTATTGATCCAGATAGAGATCGAGGTGTAAAAACTTACCAAGCCCTTGTAAGAGCTCTTCGAGTTGGGTGATCATTTTTCCTTTTCCTCCTCTTCTTCCAGAAGATCTTCCAACTTTTCGATGGTGTCGATAAAGGCTTTAAATACTTCCTCTTTATGTCTTGGATTTCGAAAGTATTTCGGCGCGATCTGTTTGATCGCATCCCGCATTTGCGAGAAGATCACGATTTGGGCCGCCACCTCTTCAACAATTCCCATGATTTTCGCAGTGTGGACAATTTTATCTGGGCTCATAAATCTTTCTGCTAGCAGCTTGACAAAGATTCTGGCGAGCATTTCAAAATCGAGTTTATCTGGGACCAATAGATCGTACGAAGCAAACTCCCTCTGGATGAGTCTCATTCTCGACTGGAAAAAGCGAAATACACCCAAAATGCCTTGCATGGAGCGCGTCTCATCGAGAAGCCGTTTTAGTTCTCCTCTAGAAATAGATGGGCCCTTCGCTTTGAGATCGCTGCCTAAAGAGTGGAGCATAAATTGGATGGCCATTTTGAGATTGGCATATCGGAATTTCTCTGCCAGCTCATCAAAGAGTTTGAGCGGCTCTCGCGGGTCTGAGATGATGCTACGATATAGCTCTCTTAGACTCTCTGGTGAGCCCAGTCCTTTAGTGGAAAATTCCCGGGCTTGCGCACCCATATTTCTTCCGGCCCGGATCTCTTTTCCCTTCTCCTTACGGAGCCTTTCTTTTGCTTCGGCAGTCGCTGCCTGAAGCTCCGCTTCCGTTGTTTCATAAAGAAACTCGATCGCTTCATCCGCAAGGGCCGCCTCTTTGTAAACGGAGTCTACTTTTTGTAAAATATCTGAAGAAGTGTCGGAATTTGAGAGACGGGATCTGAGGATGCGAAGAGTTTTGGGATTGAGCTCCGAGTTCATCTTGTGAAAGCGCTCAGCAGTCTCATCGATGCTTTCTACATCCAGAATCTTTTCTTCGACTTCTTCCGATTCTTGGGCTGGCCTTTGTCTCGAAGCATGGAGCTCTTTTAAATTCCTAAATTTTTGAGCTTGTTCCAGAGGGTTAAATGTGGCCACTTCAAAATACTGCTGAAGATCTTCGCTGCTTTCAATTTGCATCGCCCTTTCTTCAGCGATCTCTTTACGGATCTCCTGAAGCCCTTGCTTTGAGATGGGAAAGGCGCTGGAAATATGTATATCGCTCATTCTACGTTAGTTGAACCCTTCCCAGCGGCTGAATTTTAATCTCTGGCACAATTTCTTGGTAAGACACTACGGCAAGATCGGGGAATTCTCCTTCGATGAGCTTGCGCACGAACCTTCTCACATCAATGGCTGTAAGGAGAACGGGGGGTTGTCCTCCTGCTGGAGTAGGGCGGATGGTGTTTCTCATGGAGTGGAGGATGAGTTGGACAGAATCTGGATCCAAGGCAAGGTAAGAACCAGCCGATGTTTGTTTAATGGCGCCCCGAACCATATCTTCGATCTCTGGGTCGAGGAGATACACCGATAAAACGGACTGGCCGAGCGAGTATTTGTAGCTGATGAAGCGTTTTAAGGAGGAGCGGATATATTCTGTGAGAAGCACGGTATCTTTTTCTGTTTGGGCCCACTCGCTGAGAGCTTCTAGGATCGTTCGAAGATCTTTAATAGAGATTTGTTCTTGGACTAAGCGGCGAAGAATTTCGGTGAGTTTTTGCAATGGAACAAGCCTTGTGACTTCCTTGATGAGGTCGGGAAAGGACTTTTCGACAAATTCGAGGATGGCTCGCACTTCTTGGATGCCAATGAACTCATTGGCATATTTTTGATAAAATTTAGAAAGGTGGAGGATAATGACCTCAAGGCCAGTCCAGTACCGGATGGAGGCGCGTTTTAAGATCTCTTCATATTTTTCATCGACCCAAAGCGCAGGCATACCCAAAGAGCTTGGTGAGGTGATGAAAGGAATGTTGTAGCGGCGGAGGGTTTCGTCCGTTTCATTTGTAAGGAGGTGTTTGAGGATAATTTTTCCCCGGGCGATGGGAACCTCATTGAGGTGGATCGCATATTCATTAGTTTCTAGGGTTGGTGATTCAGTTCTTACATGTACGCCGGGAAAGCGGACCCCGAGATCTTGGTAAAGGGCGTGGCGCATTTTGGGGATCATTTGATCGATGAAGGTCAACCCTTGCTTATCTCTTCGGATGAGAAGGGAGATGGCTGAGCCTACTTCGAGGACAATCGGGAGGGTTAGAGCGTAATCCTCAGAAATGCCCCCTGAAACAGCGTGGCCCGGAATGCCTGTGTCCATGGCGCTGATGCCGGCGACAGCTTTAGCGGCCACCCGTTTGGAATTATACCAGAAAAGATAGCCAAGTAGGCCGACAAAGACGGACAAAATAAGGAAGGGCCATGCGGGGAAGCCGGGAACCCAGGCCATGAGAAGAAGGAGTCCGCCAGAGATCATGAGTGCTTTAGGTTGTTTGAGGAGCTGTTCAGAAATTTCCTTTCCTAAGTGGGCGTCTTTTCTCTCGCTGGAAACGCGCGTAGTGACGATACCCGCTGTGATAGCGACCATGAGAGCGGGGATTTGTGAGACGAGGCCGTCTCCGATGGAAAGAAGGGAGTAAATTTTAGCCGATTGAGCAAGAGTCATTCCGTGCATGACGACTCCAATAATGAGTCCTCCGATGACGTTGATGGCAGTAATGACAATGCCTGCAATGGCATCCCCTTTCACGAACTTCATGGCGCCATCCATGGCACCGTAGAGCTGGCTTTCTTTGGTCAAGCCGAGTCGAAGCTCTCTGGCCTGTTGTTGGTCGATGGTGCCTGCGCGAAGATCTGCATCGATGGACATCTGTTTGCCTGGCATCGCATCTAGAGTAAAGCGGGCGGCTACTTCGGCCACTCTCTCCGCTCCTTTGACGACGACGATGAACTGGACGATTGTGATGATTAAAAAGACGACGCCTCCAACAACATAGTTGCCTCCGACAACGAAATTACCGAAGGCAAAGATGATTTTACCGGCGTTTGCGTGAAGAAGAATCTGGCGCGTTGAGGAGATGTTGACGCCCAGTCGGTAGAGCGTTGTGAGAAGAAGCAGGGAGGGGAACATCGAAAGCTGGACGGCCTTTTGAATGTAGATAGCGACAAAAAGAAGGGAAACGGATGCGGTCAAGTTAATGGCAATGAGGACGTCGATCATGTGAGGCGATACGGGGAAGATCAGCATCATGATGATTGAGATCACAACGCCGGCTAAGATCAAATCGCTGGATCGAGTGATGACGTTTAAGGCTCGATCGCCGCCCAGAACGCGGGCGAGGTTGTCTAGAAATTTATTCATCTAAATAGTTCCAGGTTGACATCGGGGTTTTCCTCTAAGGAGTCGATCCATTTTAAGATTTCAGCCACAGCTTCATAGGTTTCTTCGGGTACATAATCGGATATCTTGCCTTTACTGTATAGTTCTCTTGCTAAATCTACATTTCGCATGATCGGGATATTGTTTTCGAGCCCTATTTTTATGATTGCATCTGCGACATATCCGGTGCCCATTGTTAAGATAATAGGAGCCACTTCCTCTGGTGGATTGTATTTCAAAGCAACCGCGATGTGGGTGGGATTGGTGATGATGGCTCTTGCTCTTCTTGCGGCTCGAGGACCCTCTTGGTAGGCAATCTCTCGAAAGAGTTCCCTTCTTTTGCCTTTAATCATCGGATCTCCTTCGGTGTCCTTATACTCCTGCTTAATCTCAAATTTTTCCATCTTCATTTCTTTGGCAAAATTTTTCCTTTGAAAGGCGAGGTCAAAAAGACCGACGAGAAGGAAAAAAATGCCTACCCGAAGTACCGCGGTGAAAAGAAAGTCGTGGACTACTGTTGCTGCGCCGACAATGGGCATCATGACCGTCGCAATGATTTGGGGAAGGCTGGATAGGATAACGATGTAGATGATGATGGCGGCTCCTGCAATTTTTGCAATCGATTTTAAGAGCTCGACGAGGACTTTAAGCTTGAATTTGTTTTTAATTCCTTGGATGGGGTTGAGTTTTTTTAGATCAAACTTCATGGCCTCCATGGAAAAGACGGGTCCTTGCACGAGGAAACTGACCAAAACTCCCACAAAGCAGACAATCGCCATAATGGGCAGGCTCGTCCTTAAAATCAGCTGAGCGGCAATGAGGAAAAAGGCTGCCGTTTTTTCCTGCGTATCAGGGCCTGTTTCGGCAGCCTCTCGGAACATAAGTAGAAGAAAGCTCGTTAGATTGTTATAAATATAGCCAGCCGCAGCGAGCGTTCCCATAATCGATGTGATGAACGTCAAAGAGGCGGGCATGTCTTGCGCTTTGGCAATTTGCCCTTTTTTCCGGGCATCTTTGATTTTTTTTGGGGTTGCCTTTTCGGTCTTTTCAGCCATGTTTTAAGGATACGGCGAATGTGAGCCTGGGTCAAGAGGAGAGTAGGTATTTATAATCCATGGAGCACATCAATCCTTGTGAAATAGTCCCCACAACGGCTAGAATCTCAGGCCTTTAAAAAGCTTTACTGGGAAAGGATGATATGACAGTGACGAGTTCGCCATTTAGGTTGGTCCATTTGACGACACAGTTATCAGAGATGGGCTATTTCATTGTTTCGGCAGGTTCAGAATGGTGTTGCAAAGGAGAAGGTGTTGGGGATCTCATTGCTGGGATTCTTGCGTCTCAGGGATATCAGCGCTTGCTCAATCAATCAGGATTTTGTGATGTTTGGATTTCTCCCCTCAAGGATCGAGAGATTACAGTCAAGGCTACTCGTTGCATGGCGAATCTTGTTGAAGCGGAACTAAGGGTAGAAGCGGCCGCCTTTCCAGTCACTGATTGGAGTCTTTCTTCAAGCAAGGCATTTCCTGATTATATAAAGTTATCTTCAAGTGCAATAAAATCGTGGCCCAATAGTAAACATTTGATAGCATTTTCTACTCAGCACGCTCATGTGGCTTCTTTTTTAGTGAAGAACTCCTTGGCAGAGGAGTGTATAATCGTAGCAGGTTCTTTCTTGGTTAGGTTGTTTGGTGAGTTATCTAAAGAAGCTAGCAGGGCTGTCTTGGAGCCTATTCAAAAAGAGGCACAACAAACATTGGGGATCCAGTTTCTTGTTTCCTTGGAGGAAAATGAAACCATGCATTTCTTACGGGTTACTCCCAATGATTCTGAAAGTAGAGATACGTGTATGGGGGGGGTAGAACCTTTGAAAAGAAAAGGGAAGGAAGCAAGTCTTGTACAAGTGACGCAACAATTCGACGAGATGAAGGTGTCTTATCAAGAGGCCCAACGTATGCAGTTTGATGGGATTACACATGGACGGCTTCGTGGGGCTAGAGATATTAAACAGGTATTCAGTAAGCTTGGGGCGGGCTTTCAAGTCACCGTTTCAGAAACCCCGTTATCTTACGTTTTTACTTGTACTCAAGGTGGCCAAGACAAGGTGCTTGAAAACGCTAAGCAGGACTTGCAAAAGAGGCTTTTTAATGAAGGGTTTACATTTTCTGAGACAAGGGAGCAAGGGAAGTTGATCTCTTTTAGAGTCCACGGCTGATTCTGCAAGTCGATTCTTGAATTATGCAAGAGGTCTATTGTAAATATAGTCACAAAAAAGCTAAAATGCTCCGGCATTTAACGGAACATAAGCTTTAAAAGGAAAAAATTATATGACAGTACCTAGTACGAATTTCCATTTCACAGATTTGTTGATGCTGTTAGCAAGCAAGCAATACTCTATTTCGAAAGAAGGAGATAGAGTGCTTTGCACTGGAAAGCAAGTTGGGGAAGCTGTTCACAGGATTCTTATGGAGAAACAATGGATACATGTTGAGTCATTCTCTGATCAGTCCGAGAGATGGGTTTCTTCCCTAAGAGATTGGGAGATTACAGTAAGACCAGAGCCTAACTTGGTGTACCTTAAGGCGTTCGCATGCAGAACGGAAGCGGCAGCTGTTCCGTTAACTATGGGAAGTTCTAGTTCTCTGAGTGTAAGACCGACAAAAAGAAAAGAGGAGAGTGGATCTGATTCGGACTCCGATGCTGTACACTCATCCAGCGAGAAGAAGATGTCTGATGCAAGGAGGAAGTCACATGAGTTGCTTAATGCCACTATTCATTTCGTGCTCCTTGGTTTTCAGGAAGTTCAGCGCGCATTCAAGAGGCTGGGAGATGGCTTTCAAGTCCACGTCTCGCACGCTCCTTTATGCTACCATTTTACTTGTACTTGGGGGGACAAGTCTGAGCAGGCAGGGAGGATTCTTGAAGGCGCTCTTGGTGATTTAAAAAACACACTTAGCTCAATGGGATTCACATTTGTAGAGACAAGGAAGGATAGTGATTTGATCTCTTTTACAGTCCAGGGTCCATTGTTTAAGAAAAAGCCGCGTTGATTAGACCTCTTGCCTAGTGATGGAAGAACAAGATTACGTCGCCATCTTGGACGATGTAGTCTCGTCCTTCCGATCGGGCTTTTCCCGCTTCGCGCGCGCGCGCTCTTCCTGAGTATGCTATCATATCCTCGTAGCTTACCACTTCAGCGCGGATAAAGCCCTTTTCGAGATCTGAATGGATTTTTCCAGCGGCGACAGAAGCTGTGGTTCCTTTGGAAATGGTCCAAGCTCGCGTTTCTATCTCGCCAGTAGTAATGTAGGTGAGGAGATGGAGAAGGGTAAAAGCCTCTCGCACAAGCCGATCCAGCCCCGATTCCTCTAGGCCGAGGCTCTTGAGAAATTCTTTCGCGTCTTCCGGCTCCAATCGAGAAAGCTCCTCTTCGATTTTCGCACAGACAGGAACAACACAAGAGCCTTCCTTAGCCGCATATTCTCTTACGACTTGAACAAGAGCGTTGTCGAGAGAGGGAAGGTCGGTTTCTCCCACGTTGCAGGCGTAGAGGACTTTCTTTTTGGTGAGAAAGTTGTAGTTTCTAGAGATCTCTTCCTCCTCCTCTCTGAGCGAAAGAGATCGCATCGTGAGGTTTTGATTGAGGTGCTCAATCGATTTTTTTAAAAAGGCAACCGTGGGGACCAGCTCTTTATTGCCCTTTGCTTGCCGCTCGAGTTTGGACAGGGCATTTTCTGCCATCTGTAAATCGGCAAGGATAAGCTCAAGGGTAATCACTTCAATATCGTCTAGGGGATTGATGTGGCCGGCAACGTGCGTGATCTCTGAGTCTTCGAAGCAGCGGACTACTTGGACGATGGCGTCGCACTCCCGAATGTGGGAGAGAAATTGGTTTCCTAATCCTTCCCCTTGAGAGGCTCCCTTGACAAGCCCTGCAATATCGACAAAACTAACTGCTGCTGGAACAATTTTCTTGCTTTTGGACTGCTTCGCAAGGGTTTCTAATCGAGGATCACTCAGCATAACGACCCCTATGTTTGGATCAATCGTGCAAAAGGGATAGTTTTCAGAAGGGATTGCTTTGCGGGTCAGAGCGTTAAAGAGCGTGGATTTTCCTACATTGGGAAGTCCCACGATCCCGCAGGATAAATGACTCATAATGGCCGTCCTAGAAGTTGCTGGGCAAGGGGGATATTTTGCTCTGACACTGCTTTTCGTATCCTCGAAGAGGAAACCGGCTCTCCATCAAAAAGAATTTTGGGACAGTACTCTACTTCGATCCCCCTCTTTGAAGCGTATTCCCTCACGTTGGCTTCACGCCCTTTTCGGCTCTCTCCAAAGGAGGCTCCCTTGCCTAGGATGAGGTGGGAAATGTCGAATTGATCGAGAAGATGATCATAGGGAATAGAGGCAAATTCTTTCGTAAAGTCTCGAATAACAACTGTGTCGGCAAATGGTTTGAGCAAGGCGATTTTTAGCTCATAAGGGATGAGTAGGGGAGGCGCAGGCGGACGAAGGACGCTTTGAGGATGACTGGTAAATGTCAAGATGGTCGCATGGGGAAACTCCCTAAGTCTCCTTAAAAGGGCTTGGTGGCCGATGTGTACACCATCGAAAAAGCCAATTGTCATTGCAGTTTTCAACAGCGCCTCAAGTGTTCTAATGGATCAAAATCGGGATGGGTGAGTAGGGCTTGTGGAACGCATTCAGCAAGAGTAAAATCACCAGAGCGGATCCTCTGCAGTTCTTGAAGATAGGCTCCACAGCCTAAAAGTTGGCCGATATCGTGGGCTAAAGTACGAATGTAAGTGCCTTTCGAGCAGCGTGCTTCAATGTGGAGGAATGGGTAGGCGTAGCCGAGTAATTGAATCTCTACGCGAACCCGCACTGGCTCTCTTTCGATGGTAACGCCTTGCCGAGCCAAAGTGTAGAGTTTCTTGCCGCCCACTTTTTTGGCTGAATACATCGGTGGAATCTGCGCAATCTCGCCTTGAAAAGCATCAATGGCCCCTTGCACTTGTGCCTCGTTTGGGACAAGATCAGAATGAGAGGTAATACCCCCTTCAGGATCATACGTTTCCGTGGTCACCCCCAAGTGCAGCGTCCCTCTGTAGCTTTTGTCCTTGGTTAGATAGCTCTCGCTTAAACGGGTGTATTGAGAGCCAATGAGCATGACCATGACACCGGTTGCAAAGGGATCTAGAGTCCCAGCATGCCCGATTTTAGCGACCTTGAGTCTTTTTCGAAGAAGATGCACAAGGTGAAAAGAGGGAAAGCTAGCAGCTTTATCTACCAGCAGAATTCCATTAGCATTCACGGGTTTTACGCTCTTTTTCGATGTCTCCTAATAGGGCTTGTATGCGCATGTGCTCTTCTATCGAAGTGTCGAGCTTGAACGTCAGAGTCGGAAAATACCGTAGCTTCACTTTCTTTGCAGCATGGACAGCAATGAAACCCGCTGCAGAATTGAGGGCGTCTACGACTTTCCCTTTTTCTTCATCCGAGCAAATCAAGCTTACCATGACCTTTGCATGATGTAGATCTTGCGAAGTATCCACATTGGTCACAGAGACAAAAGTGGTCACATGTGGATTACGCACTTCTTTTTGGATGACCTCAAAAATCACCTCTTTGAGAAGAGAGTTGACGCGAGCTAAACGGTTGTTTTTCACAGCTCCTGCTCAAGATAGTGGATTTCATAGGCCTCGAAAATATCCCCTTCTTTAATGTCGCTTTGACCTTCCAGAAGAATGCCACATTCAAATCCTTTTTGCACCTCTTTCACATCATCTTTTCCGCGTTTGAGCGAAGCAATTTTTCCTTTCCAAATCATCTCTCCATTACGGAGTTGTCTGACAGGTTGCTGTCTCTTCACAATGCCCTCATTGACTTGACACCCCGCAATGAGGCCGAGTTGTGAGGATCTAAAGACGGCTTTGACAAGGATTTCGCCGGTGTTTCTTTCCTCGGCGATTTTGTCGAGCAGGGCGCGCATCCTCTCTTTGACTTCATCAATAATATGATAGATCACGTCATGAGAGTAGATCAGGACTTTTTTCTGTTTGATAAGCTCGTCCGCATGGCTCTCAATGCTTGTATGAAATCCGACGATGGTCGCTTTGGAAGCTGCGGCCAGTGCGATATCAGACTCAGAAATTTCTCCCACGTCTGCACTGACGATCTCAATGCGCGCTTTATCAGACTTAATCTTATACAAAGAGGCTTTAAGCGCTTCTAAAGAGCCTTGCACGTCGGCGCGAAGGATGAGAGGAAGAATTTTCTTCTCTCCGCTTTCTTTTTTCGCCAACATTTTCTCTAGGCTGCCTAGTTTTGGCTTGGCAGCTTTTTCTCTCAGCGCTCCTTCTGCTCGCATGGCAGCGAGGGATCTCGCTTCTTTTTCACTCTTCACAACGATGAACTCGTGCCCAGCTTCTGCAAGCTCAGAGAGTCCTGTGATTTTCACGGGAGTAGAAGGTCCTGCTTCTTCAACAGGCATCCCCATGTCGTCTTGCATGGTTTTTATGCGACCTGAATAGTGGCCGAAAACGATCGCATCCCCTTTTCTCAGCGTCCCATTTTGCACTAAAACCGTCGCGACAGCTCCCAGTCCTTTGTGCATTTCCGATTCTAACACTGTTCCACGAGCACGATGGGATGGATTGGCGCGCAGTTCTAAGATCTCTGCCTGAAGGGCAATCATTTCCAGGAGTTCTTTAATCCCTTCTCCAGATGTAGCAGAGCAATTGACTGTAATCGTCGTGCCGCCCCAAGCTTCAGGAAGTAAGTCCCTATCTGCCAACTGCCGATAGACTTTTTGAGGATCGAATCCCGCCTTGTCCATTTTATTAAGGGCCACGAGAATGGGCACTTGGGCTTCTCTAGCTTGTTTGATCGCCTCATCTGTTTGCGCTTTGATTCCTTCATCTCCGGCAATGACGAGAATCACAATATCCGTAACGTTCGCTCCCCTAGAGCGCATCTCGCTAAAGGCTTCGTGACCCGGAGTGTCTAGGATCGCAACATTTCCTGCATTCGTTGTAACGCGAAAAGCCCCAATATGTTGGGTAATTGCACCAGCTTCCGCTGCGGCTCGGTTGGATTTTCGAACGTAGTCAATAAGGCTCGTCTTCCCATGGTCAACGTGACCCATAAAGGTCACAACAGGGGAACGCAGCTCCAAAAAATCTTTTGAAGAGGATCCAATTTCTTGGCGAATCGACTGGTCTGTGATGCGAATACGTTCCTCTTGGGCAGTATCAATTTTAATGTTGCATTCAAACTCATGGCCTAAGAGTTGCACGGTAGTGTCATCGTCCAGATAGTCATTGAGAGTCAATGTCACGCCTTGCATAAAGAGCTTTGCGATCAATTGAGATGCTTTGAGCTTCATCTCTTGGGCAAGATCCTTGATTGTAATCGGAAGGCGAATCGTTAGGTTTTTAGGACGGAGAATATCCTCTTGTACTTGTTTACGGGGCTTAAACGCTCTTCTTTTTCTCCAGGCTTCATTATCTGCATCTCGTAGGCCTTGTCGATCACGAGAATCAAAACGGGCTGTTTCCTTCTTCTTAGCAGGACGAAGCTCTTTGAGCGACGGGCGTTTCGGAAGGACTTTTTTGGCGAGGGCATCCGCTGCTGCATTGGGGGCTTCTGGTTGCAGTTCACTCTCAGAAGGGGTGGGAGACGTCTGAAGAGCAGACGGCGGCGCTAGGCTTTCTAGAGTCGGCTGTTTTTCAGAGATGAATTCCTCTTTTTTCTCCTGAGCCTGTTCATCTGGGCTTGAAATAATCCGCGCGCGCTTTTTTTTAGGCGCATCCAAATCCGCTATTGTCGCCGCACTCTCTTCTGTTCTCAAACGGGTCAGCTTCTTCTTCGGCTCCGCTTCAGAAGGTACTGCTTCATTAGGGGCAGCAGGTGTCTTCTTTGCCTTTAACGCTTCCGCAAGCTGGGTGTTTTTAATATTTAATTTTAAGTGTTTACCCAAGTACTAACTCTTTTTGTTTTTGTTTTTTGCCAAAATCTTTTCTGCCAAATCGTAATAATTTGTCCCAGGAGCGTTTACAGAGATATCGTTGGGAGTGCTCTGGGTGAATTTGCGCAGCGTGTCATATCCAGCACCGATCAAGCTCTCAATGATAAGGTTGCTTACGCCCTCAATTTTGAGCTTCTCATCAAGATGAGGATCGTCAGATTCCCCGAGCTCTGCCATTTGGATCGTAAGAAGTTTTTGGTGCTCTGTATTTTTCTGAACGTCAATGTCTTTGCCGATCATTTGACCGATCAGCCGAGCATTCATCCCTTTTTTCCCGATCACAGTAGGATAGTCATCGTCAGCAACGACCATCCAGACCCGATCCTCGTACTCTTTTAGCTTACGCGCCTCGGCTGGGGCCAAGAGGTTTTGTAGAAGTTGAATCAGATCGTCAGAAAAGGGCACAACGTCGATTTTTTCATTGTTGAGTTCCCGAATGATATTTTTAATTCGGGTTCCCCGAACGCCTACGCACGTTCCTACAGGATCTACTTTAGAGTCGAAGGAACGGACCGCAAGCTTTGTTCGGTAGCCTGGGTCGCGCACAATTTTCTCAATGACAACTGTCTTATCGCGCAGTTCGGGCACCTCTTGGATGAAGAGCTGTTTGACAAATTCAGGATGGGAGCGGCTCAAAATCACCTCAGCGCCTCCTCCTTCTGTGTCACGCACTTCATAAAGAAGGGCTTGCAATTTTTCCCCAACATTGTAGCGTTCCAATTTCGGGTAGTTCCGTTCCGGCAGAATTGCCTCCACTTTTCCTAAGTCAACGACGATAGTACGCCCTCGAATGAATCTTTTAATCGTTCCTGAAATCAGTTCTCCTGCTCGGTGTCGATACTCTTGATAGATCACATCGCGTTCTGCGCCTTTGAGCTTTTGCGTGATCACTTGTCTTGCGGCTTGTGCGGCAATTCGACCGAAATCTTGGGGCGTAATGGAGATTTCTAACCATTGGTCTATGTTGCACTCTGGTTCTAATGCACGGGCATCTTCAAGCGAAATTTCCTCGGCTGGGTTTGCGACCTTTTCGACGATTTTTTTTTGGGTGAACACCTCAATCTCACCTGTCTTAGGATGGATTTCAACATTGACTTTTTCACCTAGCCCTTTGACGCTTTTGCGAGCAGCTGCTCGAAGAGAATCCATGATCGCATTGATCACGATTTCCCGCTTAATGCCCTTCTCGCGCTCAAGGTACTCAAAAATCGCAATGAGATCTTTATTCATTCTCCTCGTCCTCGTCTTCTTCGATCTTCTTTTTTTTCTTCTTAGGCTTTTGGCTGACTACGATGTCGTCTCGATTCTCTTGATTTTTCTCAATGAGATATTCTTTAATCGACAGGGCAATCTTTTTATGCTCTGGATCCAACTTAATTACTTTCGCTGTCACGCTATCGCCTTTTTGAATAACATCTTCTACCTTTGCGAAAGGTTGATCTGAAATCTCTGTTACGTGAATGAGCGCCTCAATGCCATTATCGAGCTGGACAAATGCACCAAATGCTGTTGTTTTTGTCACGCTGCCATGGACAAGGGAGCCTACGGGGAGGGTCTTTTCAATGGTCTCCCACGGATTCATGCTAAGCTGCTTGACGCCGAGGGTAATCTTTTTACTTTCCTTATCTACAGAAAGGATCACTGCCTCAACCTTATCGCCTTTTTTCAATACCTCAGAAGGGTGAGAAACTTTTTTAATCCAACTCAAGTCTGAGATGTGAATTAAACCATCTACTCCTGGCTCCAGTTCGACAAACGCCCCGTAATTTGTTAGATTACGAATCTCGGCGAAGACGCTACTGCCCTCAGGATATTTGCGCTCCACATCTTCCCATGGGTTGCGCTCTGTTTGTTTGATTCCCAAGGAGATTTTACCCTCTTCCTTTTGCACCGAAAGGACGATCGCCTCTACCTCATCTCCAATATGGACCATCTCGCTGGGCTCCGTGATGTTTTTCGTCCACGACATCTCAGAGACGTGAATCAAGCCTTCAATACCCGCTTCAATTTCAATGAAAGCGCCATAAGAGACTAAATTCACAATTTTTCCTTTCACACGGGTTCCTGGAGGGTATCTCTTCTCAATCTCTTCCCAGGGGTTTTCTTCTTTCTGCTTTAACCCTAGAGCCACGCGGCCTTTTTCTCGGTCGACGTGAAGAATGACCACTTCTAGCTCTTCTCCGAGCTGTACAAGCTCTGAGGGATGTTTAATCCGTTTCCAGGTCATATCAGTAATGTGGAGTAGGCCATCAATACCGTCGAGATCGAGGAAGACGCCGAAGTCAGTAATATTTTTTACAGTTCCCTTTCGGACTGTCCCTTCCTCAATATGCTCAATAAGTTCCGCTTTTTTGGAGACCCTCTCTTCTTCGAGGAGCTCCCTTCGAGAAACAACAATATTTTTCCGTTCAATATTGATTTTGAGAATTTTGAATTCATAGGATTTCCCCACAAAGTCATCGAGATTTTTAATCCGTTTATTATCGATCTGAGATCCGGGGAGGAACGCTTCCATCCCGATGTCAACCATCAGCCCGCCTTTCACTTTTCGGATCACTTTGCCGTGGACAATAGAACCTTCTGTGCAGTGATTGACGATATGTTCCCACTGTCTAAACTTCCGCGCTTTTTCTTTGGATAGGACGATCTGCCCATCACTTCCCTCAGCGGCATCTAAAAATACTTCGGTGTTTGCACCCAGAATCAGCTCACCAGAATCAGCGAACTCAGCAATAGGCACAAGACCTTCCGATTTGAGGCCGACATCCACCACGACGTAATCCTTCGTAATTTCAGCGATGCGGCCTATGAGCAGCTCGCCGACATTGAAAGGAGAAAAGGAGGCTTCATCCTCTTGTTTTGAGGTTCCATAAAGAAGGTCGCGAAATTGACGCGCCTCGTGTTCTTGAAAATCTACATCGTCGAGAACAATACTGCTATTCCAATCGTGGGTGGGATTTTTTGACATGGGGTTTGGGTTTCTCCTGTTTATAATTAACGAGCCTGGTTTTGACGATTTCTCGAGAAGACCTGATCTCGATGGGAACCTGAAAAGGCTCCCATGGGTTAATGGTTGCGCCGCCCTGAAAACGGCACTACTCTTTTAAAGGAAAAAGGTTATCAGCGATCCAGAATAAAAGCAAGGCCGATGCGTGGGACGCAATAAACTTTGTGTTTTGCCTTCTGAACTCATTCCGTTTGTGTTTTATTTCATTTTATTCTAATCATTTTTCTCTATGCATCTCTCTCGTGGAGAATGGTTTTTGTAAAAAATAAAAATTTCATTTTTTGTAGAATAAACTTTTTATTTATTTTTTTTACATGGTTCGATAGATTGAAAATTCTGGCGTCGGATTCAAGAAACGATTATTCTCTTCGGCTCAAAAAAACCCGACAATGGACAGAACTTTACTTTATAGATACCCTTGATTAGGGTCAGGAAAAAAATGTTGGTGATGAAATTTGGTGGTGCCAGTGTGCAAAGAGCAGCGAGTTTTTTGCAATTGGCCCAAATGATAGTCGATCGATCTGTGGGTCATCCCCACATTATTGTTGTTGTCAGCGCGATGGCCCATACAACCGATCAATTGGTTTCTCTTGCGAAGAGCGTGAATCCCACTCCGCCTGATAGAGAACTCGATATGCTGCTGACGGTAGGAGAAAGGGTGAGTATATCTCTTTTGGCAATGGCTCTTGCTAAGGTAGGGAAGAGTGCTGTGAGTTTTACGGGAAGCCAGTCGGGGATTATTACGAATGATCATCATTCGAATGCAAGAATTGTCGAAGTGCGTCCTCGAAGGATCCTTGAGGCGTTAGACAAGGGGAAGATTGCCATTGTCGCTGGATTTCAAGGGATGAGTATGAAAGGGGAGATTACCACTTTGGGTAGAGGCGGCTCTGACACGAGTGCGGTGGCCCTCGCTGTTGCCGTGGGAGCTCCTCGGGTAGAATTTTACAAGGATGTTCCAGGAGTTTTTGAACGTGATCCGAAAGTGGATCCGAATGCAAAATTTTTCCCTGTACTCTCTTTTCAAGAAGCTCTCCACATCGTTGCAAGTGGGGCGAAAATTTTGGCTCCGCGTTGTATTGAGCTTGCGGAAAAAAATGGGATCGAACTGTGTATCCGTTCCTTTTTGAATCCCAAGGGGGATGGGACGGTTGTGGGAGTGAGTCAAAAGCGCTTAAACTGTTATGAGGTGCCGGCATGTTCGCTCAATTAGAAGAACAATTGGAATTTGAGTTTCAATTTAGCTGCCCGCACATAGAGTCTGAATATTATAGAGAAGGGGCACAGGATCTGATTCGCAGGCTTATTCCGGGTGATCTTTTGGAAGAAGATCGGGGGCTTCTTTTAGCTTCTCAAAGGGCTAGATTTGCAGATATGCTGCCTCTTATTCAGAGCTCAGAGCTTAGTCGATCTCCTTGTGCGTTATCTGTTTTGCTCCTGACCAAATACCGGTTGAATGCGTGTAACTTTTTCTATGACATGATTAGCCGTTGGCTTTTGCCTCAAAAACGCGTGAACGTCGAGCTTTTTTTTGCGTCTGACGTAAGATTGCCGCATCTTACGGATGATCTCCTTTCGGTTGCTGAAATTGTCGTCTATTTAAAAAGTGCGGCGGACGTTGAAGCTGTACGGCGCAATCTTCACGCTATTGAAACGGAAATTCGCCTTGGTGTTGTCTCGAACTATCATGCGAGAAGGATTTTAGAGTTTAAAGGGCTTTCCAATGATGGGAAGACAGCGATGATCCAAGAAAAAATCGGCTCTTTAATCCAAAGTCATTCCAAAGATTACGATCGAGGGATTTTTTCTCAGATGCAGCATTTTTTAGTGAGCGTTCAGGAGGGCTTTAAGACCTCGCGCGACTATCACCATATTAGTCGTATCATTTCGAATCTCCACTCCTTAAGAAAATTTGTAGAGCAAAACGCTCGGGTTTACCCCAATAAGCGGCATGTCATTTTCAAATTCTTAAAGACTAAAATCACCCCTAAAGGGGGTAGTGAAAAGGCGGTTTTAGGGATATTGGCCGGCATCAATTTCTTAAAAGAGCATGAAGTTTTTGAAACGGCTCATCTCATTAGTGCTATTCAGAAAGGATTTCCTCAAGTGAAGCTAGTAGAAGGTTCCCAGTTTGTTGATAAGGGAGAACAGGCGGTTCAGACTCTTTACATGGAGGTTGCAAAGCCTGATGGGACAGATTTTTCTCTAGACGAGGTGCAGAAGCTGAAAGTGACCTTGCCCGATCAGATTAAAGGGCATATTGAACAGCTAACCCATCCGATTTTTATGCCAAGAAATGAAGAGGAGGTATTGAGGAATATCATGGCGCTTTCAAGGCAGATTCGCTATGTAGGAGATCTTCCTCATCTGATCATTTCTTTTGATGAGCAAAAAGGAACGGATCTTTATTTTTCTGTCATTTTACTTCGCGTTATTTCTCAAAATGAGGTGGGATTAGAAGAGCTGTTTCGCGCGAAACAATCGAGTATCAAATATATTCCCGATCGAGTACGACGAGTGGGGCAGTTAAGAAAAAGATATGCGAAGGAAGCTACTGTATTTCGGACTTATTTGCCGAGTATAGAATACTTAAGAGAGGACCGTTCGATTGACCTCTATAGAGCGCGCAAAGCGATTTTGGATGAGGTCAGCCGGATCTTAGGGAAGGTTCGAGATTATAACGGGGGGATGATCTTTAAGCTGACTGAATCTCTCAACGCATTAAAAGAGAGTTTTGGCCATTCCGTTGATCCGATTCTTTTAGAAAAGTTTTTCTATTCGATTGTTCCCATTGAGATGCGAAGCAGTTTGGAAACGGAACCGCTTAAGCAATGTTTTTTGACGCTGATGCATGCGATACGCACAGACTCCATTCAGCATAAAATGGACGCCAAAAGAGTCTATATCGCGATGCCTCGACAGAAAAAACTCCCAGAACTATCTTACAAACCGCAGGAGCTTGTGACTTTTTCTTTAGAGATTCACGATGCGCCTTATGTTGGAGCGATGTACTTTTCTTCTGATCGAGACAAACAGTTAGAGTTTTTGCATTTGTTTCAGAGAGTGTCTACCAAATAATCCCAAGAAACGTACAAAATCGAGCTCTTTTCTTTAATGAAAACTTTGAATATGATCCTTAGCTTATGAGCAAAGGTGTCGTGCAGATTTATCCCTCCATTCTTTCTGGAGATTTCGGTCAGTTGGCAAACGAAGCAGATAGGCTGGAAAAAGCGGGAGCGGACGCTATTCACATCGATATTATGGATGGCCATTTTGTTCCGAATCTTACACTAGGTCCTAAAGCGGTCGCGGCCATCCGGAAGGCGACGAACCTTTTTCTCGATGTGCATATTATGGTCTACAATCCTTTTGATTATGTGGAGCAGTTTGCTGAATCGGGAGCTGACCGGATTACCTTTCATTTCGAAGCGACAGAAGATGTGGAAGAGACATTGAAGTTTATCCGGAAGTGCGGCAAGCAAGCAGGCCTTGCTTTTAGGCCGGAAACTTCTTTTGCAATGATTCCGAAATTTCTTGCAGTGTGCGATCTGGTGCTTCTCATGACTGTGAGCCCAGGTTTTGGGGGCCAGGCTTTTATGCCGGAGGTAGTCGATAAAATTAAAATGACCCGCGAGTATTGCAATAAGTATGGCATTCATCAAGGAGGTATCGTGAAACAGGGAGCGAATATGCCTCTTTTTGACATTCAGGTAGACGGGGGAATTAACGTAAAGACGGCCCAAATATGTGTGAACGCTGGTGCGAACATCTTAGTGAGCGGCAATCATCTTTTTCATCAGGCTGATATGAAGCGGGCGATCGATCATCTTCGACACTGCCAAGGAGAAACTCCTTGAACCGCGCGTCAACAAAAAAAGTTGTCGTCATCGGAGGGGGGACAGGAAATTTTGTCGTTTTGAAGGGGCTGAAAAAATATCCGCTTGATCTCACTGCTATTGTGTCGATGGCAGATGATGGGGGCAGTACCGGCATTCTCAGGGATGAGCTCGGGGTTTTGCCTCCTGGCGATGTGAGGCAGTGCTTGGTCGCCCTATCCAATTCGAGCCGCTTGATGAGATCTTTGATCAACTATCGGTTTGAAAATGGAGGGCTTGGGGGACATTCCTTTGGGAATCTTCTGCTTTCAGCTCTTGAAAAGGTGACGGGTAGCTTTGAAAAAGCGGTAGAAGAAGCGGGGAAGATTCTTTACATTAAAGGCAAAGTGATCCCGGTGACAACCCATCAAGTGCGCTTGAAAATGGTGCTCAATAACCGGAAGATTTTAGAAGGGGAAAAAGAGATTTTCCTCTCGACAGAAATCGATCAAGGTTACCAGACGATTTTTTTGGAGCCTTTTCCGAAAGTGAATCCCAGAGTGGTTGAAGAGATTCGCAATGCAGATCTGATCGTCATTGGCCCTGGAGGGCTTCATACATCCTTAATCCCTAATTTGCTTGTGGAGGGCGTTTGCGATGCGATTAGGAAAAGCGATGCCAAAAAGGTGTATGTTGTGAATTTAATGAATCGCAAAGGCCAGACGACGGGGTTTCGAACGTCTCATTACATAGAAGAATTGGTCCGTTATTTTGGGAAGGATGTCTTTGATTATATTTTAATCAATATGCAAAAGCCAGCCAAAGATTTGATCGATGTTTATAGAGAAGAGGGGGAGCTGGTGGAAAATGATTTGGAAGGGGACCGCATTATCCCGGCTAATCTTTTAGGTGTGCCTGTGTCAGAGCACCGAAAGGACTTCATCAAGCGAAACCTCATCCGGCACGACCCGAAAAAGCTAGCTCAGGAGTTAATGAAAATTGTTGATCATCTTTGATTTGGATGATACCTTGATTGACACGTCGGGCTCTATCCTGCCTTTCAAGTTAAAAGAGTGTTTAAAGCAGCTCGTCGCGAGAGGGCTGGCAGTTGGGGATTTTGAAGCGGCTTATGAGGAACTTGTTTGGGCTAATACAAGAGCGGGACGATCAGAAGATACGCTTGTGGCGTTTGTGAAAAAGTTTGGCAAAGACGACGCGTTTGCCAGCGGTGTTTTAGATGAGCTGACAAAGCCGCTGCCTTCAAATTTTTCTGTTGCAACCACTCCTTATGCTAAAGAGATTTTGGAGTGTTTAAAAACGACACACACCCTGAGTCTTGTAACGGGCGGATATGCTCCTTTTCAGATGGAAAAACTGGAAAAAGCTGGTATTGATAGATCCATTTTTAGTAAGATAGCGGTCTCGGAAAATTCTATAAAAAAGCCTTTTTACGAGGATTTAATTCAAGAATTTTCTACCTTGCCACAAGAGGCCGTCGTATGTGGAGATCGGGTGCAGATAGACTTAGAGCCGGCGCGTGAGCTTGGAATGAAAACCGTGCATATGCGTTGGGGAAGAGGGCGGCAGGTTCCAAAAGAAGATTGGATGGATGCTCAAATTGAGAATTTAAGGGAATTACAAGGGATTCTATTGAGATGACGACAGCAAATCAGATTACGCCTGGAATGACCCTAAATATTGAGGGGAAAATTTTTCGAGTTGAGTCGAGTGTGAAGGTCACAGTTGCGAAAGGGACTCCGTTTGTTAAGTGTAAGTTGCGCAATTTAATTACAGATGAGACGATTGAGAAAAACTTTAAGCTAGATCAGATCGTACAAGAAGTTTCTTTATTGGAGCGTACTTTAGAATTTTTATATCCAGAGGGTAAGGAATATCTTTTTCTTGATATTGGCAATTTGGAGCAGGTGCACGTTCCAGCCTCGATTTTGAAAGAGAAGGTACACTATCTCAAAGAAGGCATCGAAGTAAAGGCGATGTTTTATGGCGATACGATTTTTGCTGTTGAGCTGCCACAATTTTTAGAAATTATGGTCGTCAAAACAGAAGGGACTGAGGTACCAGATGGAACGGCTTCGACGAAAAAAGCAGTGCTTGAGACGGGGGCTGAGATCAGGGTGCCTCTATTCATTGAGAGTGGGGATGTCATCAAGGTTGACACGGAATCCAATGACTATATACAGCGAGTATAGATGGATATTAAACAAGTTAAAGACTTAATGAAATATCTTGAGACGAGTAAGTTAAAAAAACTTGTCCTCAAAAGAGGTGATTTTGAGCTTCACCTGGAAAAAGACGACCTGTCCCCGCCTCCTTCTTCTAGGACTAAAGCGCATGAAGTGGACGTTGAGTCGGCGTTTCAATCAGAGATGGTTCATAAAGAGAGGGTAGCTGAGGCTCCTGGATCGTATGTGGAGTCTCCTATGGTTGGAACGTTTTATTCTTCTCCTGCTCCTGATCAGTCCCCATTTGTAAAAGTAGGAGATAAGGTCAATGAACACACGGTAGTGTGTGTAGTTGAGGCGATGAAGGTAATGAATGAAGTGAAGGCTGGAATTTCGGGGACGGTTGCAGAAATTCTCGTAGACAACGCCCAACCGATAGAATTTGGATCGCGTCTTATAAGAATTGTCTAATTTTATGAAAAAAGTACTGATTGCAAATCGCGGAGAGATTGCGGTCCGCATCATTCGGGCTTGTCACGACTTGGGTATTAGTACAGTGGCTGTTTATTCCAAGGCTGATGCGGAAGCGATGCATGTGCACCATGCGGATGAGGCGATCTGTATAGGGGAAGCTCCTTCCGCTAAGTCTTATTTAAAAATAGCAAATCTCATTGCGGCCTGCGAGATCACTCATGCAGATGCCGTGCATCCTGGCTATGGATTTTTAAGTGAAAATGCCAATTTTGCTTCGATTTGCGAAAGTTGTGGGTTGAATTTTATAGGTCCCTCTTCGCGGTCTATTATGCTTTTGGGAGATAAAGCAGAGGCAAAGGCGACGGCAAAGAAAGTCAAATGCCCCGTGATACCGGGTTCTGATGGCGTAGTGCCTGATGTAGAAACGGGTTTAAAAGAGGCGCGTAAATTTGGTTTTCCGATTTTCATTAAAGCTGTTGCTGGGGGAGGGGGAAAGGGGATCCGAATCGCCTATACGGAAGAAGATTTTATTAAAAAATTCATGGCGGCTCGAGCGGAAGCAGAAGTGAGTTTTAATAATCCTGCTCTTTATTTGGAGAAGATGGTTGTCAATCCGCGTCACATAGAGGTGCAGGTCATGGGGGATAAGCATGGCCATTACATCTATTTAGGAGAGCGTGATTGTACCATTCAGCGCCGTCGTCAAAAGCTGATTGAAGAGGCCCCTAGTCCAAAAATTAGTGAGGCTGTGCGTAAAAAGATGGGTGAGTGTGCGGTCAATATCGTCAGAGCGGCCCATTACCATTCAGTAGGCACTGTGGAATTTCTTTTGGACGAGCAGGGAAACTTTTATTTCATGGAAGTGAATACTCGGATTCAGGTGGAACATACGGTCACAGAGGAGTTAACGGGTATTGATCTTTTGCAATACCAACTGAAGATTGCTCGGGGAGAGAAACTAGATTTGAAGCAGAAAGATATTGCATTTCGCGGGCATGTATTTGAGTTTCGGATCAATGCAGAAAATCCTGCCCAACAGTTTGCTCCTTCTCCGGGGCAATTGGAACATTATATCCCCCCGGGGGGGCCGCACGTCCGCGTAGATAGCGCCTGTTATGGTGGTTATCGTATCCCTCCGAACTATGATTCTATGATTGCTAAATTGATTGTCACAGGGCGTACTCGTGAAGAGGCGATTGGGCGTTCAAAGCGCGCGCTGAGAGAGTTTCATATTACTGGCGTGTCCACCACTATTCCTTTTCACCAATATATGTTGGAAGATAGGAAGTTTTTGACCCATGATTATACGATCAATTATATTGACGGCTTGCTTGCTGAAGGCTGCAATTTTACCCGCTGAGGAAAAGTACCGAGGGGTACCTGCATGAAGGGGATCATTTTAGCGGGGGGAAAGGGAACCCGGCTCTATCCAGCTACATTGGCGTTATGTAAGCAGCTCCTTCCGATCTATGACAAGCCGATGATTTATTATCCGCTTTCCATCCTGATGTTGGCGGGTATTCGGGAAATTCTGATTATCTCGACACCTACAGATACGTCTAGGTTTGAAGCGCTTTTTAAGGATGGTTCTGAGCTGGGTCTTTCGTTTAGCTATGCAGTGCAAAAGGAGCCTCGGGGTCTTGCGGAGGCATTTTTGATTGGAGAGCATTTTATCGACGGTCAGCCGGTAGCTCTTATTTTGGGGGACAATATTTTTTATGGGCATAATCTTCGAAAAGAGCTTCAAAGAGGGAGGGAAGTAGCTTCGGGCGGATTGATTTTTGGCTATCAAGTGAAGAACCCCTCTCGCTATGGTGTTGTGGAGTTTGATGAGGCGATGCGTGCTGTGAGTATTGAAGAGAAACCAAAAAACCCCAAATCGAATTACGCTGTTCCGGGGCTCTATTTTTATGGGCCGGAAGTGGTAGAAATTACGCGCAGCCTCCAACCCTCTTCTCGAGGGGAGTTGGAGATCACAGACGTCAATCAAATCTATTTACAGCAAGGGAATCTGAAAGTAGAGTTAATGGGGCGTGGGTTTGCGTGGTTGGACACAGGGACTTTTGAAGCCTATCAGCAGGCGGCTAACTATGTGCAAGCGATCCAAGAAAGACAGGGGATCATGGTGGCTTGTATTGAGGAGATTGCCTATCGATTGGGGTATATTGATCTTACCATTCTAGAGATGCATAGAGAAAAATACTCGCATAACGAGTATGGAGAGTATCTTAAAAAAATTTTTAAAAATGGTTAAAAACTCACCTTACGCACACAGGGGGCCTTATGGGCGTAAGGTGAGTTAAAAATTCTCTAAAGATTGGGATTTTCTGTAATGTTGTTCAATCCCATCGGCAATCTCATCAGGATCATCTACAAGTCGAATGAGATCCAAATCTTTTGGCTGGATGTTGCCATTAGCTAAAACCGTGTTTTTTATCCAATCTAACAGTCCCTTCCAGTAGTTGCTTCCTACCAAGTAGACCGGGAAGAATTTGATTTTTTCTGTTTGAATGAGGGTAAGGGCTTCAAAGAGCTCATCCAAGGTACCAAATCCGCCAGGCAATACGACAAACGCTTGAGCATAGCGTACAAACATCACTTTCCGGACAAAGAAGTAACGAAAGTTCAGCGCATAAGCTTCATCGATGTAAGGATTAGGTTTTGGCTCTGAGGGGAGCTTGATGCAAAGGCCGCAAGATCGTCCCTTTGCCTGTTGTGCACCTTTATTGGCTCTTTCCATGATGCCCGGACCGCCGCCAGTAATGATGCCAAAACCTTTATGGACAATCTTTTCGACAATGATTTCCACAAGATCGTAGTATCGAGGCTCTTTGGGATATTGATTGGTGGCTCCGAAAATCGCTACAGACGGGCCCAAAAAGGTCATCGTTTCAAACCCGTCCACAAATTCTGCCATGATGCGAAAAACTCGCCATGCATCAATAGTATGAGCTTGTTTATGGGGTTTTAGAAAGCCGCTGGGGAATCCATTTTCTCCCATTGTCTTTACCGTTTTTTTCTCACCTTTCTTCGCATAGCCATGGATGCGGAGCGCCCATAGGCCACTTCATGCAGATTCTCTATAGCAATAAAGGAATAGGGATCTTCTCTCAAGACAATTTCTTTAAGTTCTGCCAGGTCGAGCCTCTCGACGATGATAAAGAGGATATCGCGATCTTCCCCGGAGTAGCCGCCTTTTCCTTTGATAAAGGTGAGGCCTAACCCGAGCTCATGAGTAATGATTTTACTGAGCAGCTCAGGTTTTGAGCACATGATGAGGACTGATTTGAGCTCTTCAAGTCCTGCTATGACGATATCCATCATCTTAAAGGCGACGATGTAAGTCATGAGGGACCTGAGAGCAATGTGCCAATCCTGAAAGATCCATCCATAGGCTCCAAAGACCAAAATGTTGATTACGAATACGACTTGGCCAACGGTGAAGCCCTTTTTACGGTTAATGAGAATGGCTAAAATTTCGGTACCATCTGTGCATCCTCCGCATCGAATGATGAGGCCAGCTCCGGCGCCGAGTATAGCGCCGCCGATCACAATGGCTTCCAATGGATCTGCATTAAAAGAGGGGGCTTCTTGTAAAAGGGACAAGAAAGCTGCGAAAAGCAGCACGGCAACGAACATGTGAATCACAAATGATCTACGAATGAAGTGGTATGCCATGAAGATGAAGGGGAGGTTCAAAAGTAGGAGGAAGAGGGAAAGATAGGTACTTCCATAAAGCCTTGCCAAGATCAGGGATACGCCGATGACCCCGCCATCAATTAATGCATTGGGAATCAAAAAAATTCGAATGGCAAGGGCTGCAAAAAAAGCGCCGATCGCCATGCCGCTGTAATTGACGACTTGTTTCCATATTTTCTGCGATGTCGATAACTGAACCATAAGGAAGACAATATCAAAGGGAAGGTTTTATGTAGAGGAAATTACTCAACAGGCTTGTTGCATAACCTGGGGTTTGGTCGAGTGCAGGGATCTTGAGGAGCCTACACCCGATACCCTTACTTTGCAGACATTTCCTTAATATTCGCGGGAGAAGGGGCTCGAACCCTCAACTTCCGCCGTGACAGGGCGGTGCTCTAACCAATTGAACTACTCCCGCAAAGTAAACCTTCGTTTATAGTTTGGGCGCAACAGGACTCGAACCTATGACCACCTGTGTGTAAGACAGGCGCTCTACCAACTGAGCTATACGCCCTAAAAATGGCTATAAACGAATAACCATCTTACGAAGTTGTTACTTTTTTCTCAAGGAAAAGAAGTGGATTTTTTAAGTTTTGGATGGGGGTATCTGTTGCTCTTTGAGCATGGTAATCACAGAGACCAATTCGCGGAGGATTAGCGTATTGGTAGATGGCGGAAATGGCAGGTGTTTGTTAAACAGCGCTTGGATAGTCGCCAGGTTCTTGTCGATCTTTTGATGTAGTGGTAGTTTTGGCTGCGTTGGGGACTTCGTCACTTGTTCAACTTTGCTCTTGTTGGAGGGCGATATTGTCCCGTTAGACTCCGATGAGGAAGATGAAGCATTTTGCTGAATTGGCTGCTTTGTACTCTCTAAGAGTGTTTTGGCTACCTCTCCGTAGACATTGGTAAGCTCGTTTATTATTGCGAGTTCAAGTGTTTTTACGTTCTCTTGCGCCTTTTGCGGATTTTTGACTGGATCTGGTGGTACGTAGGCATTTGTTATAGTTGGCTTGACCTTCTCTTGAACCAGTTGCTGTACGATCCCGCCAGTTTGGGTCAGCTTGTCAAACATCACTTTGCAGGCTTTTGGGAACATCACGCCCCCCGCTACGAGAGCAACGGCGGCGACTTGTACATGAAAATTATCACGCAGCACATTCCACAGCCATTCGCGCCAATAATAAGCTGCTGTGGTGGCGACGATACTAGTACAAGCAATTTTCTTCCAATGAGAGAACCGAGTGCCGTTGGAAAAAAAGACTGTGTAGATAGACGGTTTTTCCTGTTTAGGTTGTAGGTGCTGGAGGTCTTTTAGGCATTCTAAAACGTATTTCGTGACAACATCGTCTATTTTAGCCGATGGAGATAATTCTGCAAGCGAGGCTAAATTTTTTCCTTTGCAGTAGCCTGGAATGAGAATCGATACGTGTTCTAAAGCCATAATCGGTGTTAATTGTAGCTTTATCGGTCATTAAATTCCAAGATTATTCTGAGACGCATTCACTTATTTCTAATGCAAGGGTTTTTTCAGAAAAATTTTTATGTGTTTCAAAAGTAGTTTTGCATGTCAGTTCGCCGACCTGGATAGGAGCGATGGCGATGTAGCCTTGTTCTAGGAGAGCCACGTCGCTTTCAGGATCTTCTTGAACGGAGCCCCAAGCACCTCCGAGCCAGTAATAGGGGGCGCCTTCTGGGTGAATACGCCGATCTGGATCCTCTTTCCAATAGCTTTTGCCTTGTTTAGCCATTCTGATGCCCTTGATTCCATCTCTGAGGTGGTAGGGGAAGTTTACGTTGAGCAGGGTTCCTGCGGGCAGGAGATGTTTGAGGAAATGTTGGATGATGGGGAAAATCATTTTTTTTGTGATGAATACGGGTGGCTCATCCACATCAGAATAGGAGAAGGCGATGCCTGGGATGCCCTTTAAGACGGCTTCGATGACTCCGCCAATGGTGCCGCTATAAAGAACGGTTCTTCCGGAGTTTGATCCTCGATTGATTCCAGAAACGACCATGTCGGGCATTTTTTCTAAGAGCACAGCGAGGGCCATTTTTACGCAATCTGCAGGCGTTCCGTTGAGAGACCAAGCGGGGATGTTGTGTTCCCAAGTGTAGGGGCGGATATGGAGGGGTTTGGTCCAAGTGATGGAGAGTCCTGAGCCAGATTTTTCTGCGTGTGGGGCTACAATGGCGACATCGGCATGTTCTCGGATGGCTTCAGCAAGGTGCTTGATACCTGGGGCATGAATGCCGTCGTCATTAGTGATCAGAATGAATGGTTTGGTCACGGTTCTACCTCTAGTTTTAAGTGTCGTCTCGTTACATAAGAGACGCCTTCGATCGCAATCATACTCAAGAAGAAAGCAAGGATCAAGGAGGTAAGGGGGATTTGGTAGGTTGTTTCGAAATAGGGCCAGATGGCTGCAGTGAGACCCCCTACCAAAATTCCGGCGAAGGCACCATATTTGTTTAGGTTTTTGCGGTAGAGGGAAAGAAGTAGAAGGGGGCCGAAGGAGGCGCCGAGGCCAGACCAAGAATAAAGGACGAGAGTGTAGATGGTTGAGATCTTAAAATAGGCGATTCCAAAACTTACGCAAGAGATCCATAGGACGCTCGCGCGAGAAACGAAAAGAAGCCGTTTCGCGCTTGCGTGGCGGTGAAAGATGCGTTTATAAAAGTCTTCTGAGATATTGGAGGCGACGACAAGAATTTGGGCGGCCATGACATTGGTGGTTGCTGCTAAAATAGCGCAGATCACAAGACCTGCGATGAAAGGAAGAAGGGTTGTTTTTACAATGTTCAAGATCACCTGCTCAGAGTCTGAGAGGCCTTGAGGGAAGATGTAAATGCCTAAAAGACCGATTAGCGTTGCGGAGAGTAAAGCGAGCGCTTGCCAACTGATGCCCAGGTATTTGGCTTTATGCATATCTTCCACACGGCGGATACCCATGAATTTTGTGAGTATATGGGGCTGGCCGAAGTATCCGAGGCCCCAGCCGGCGGAAATCATGATAAGATCCCAAAATGTCTTGAAGGAGAAATTGGGGAAGAGGGAGGTGGAAAGGTGTTTACTTTTGACTGCGTACATGATGGGGCTTATGCCGCCGATGGTGATGATTAGATAAGCGGGGATGAAGAGGATGACCCCTAGGAGGAAAAAGCCTTGAAAAAGGTCGATCCAAGCAATCGTTCGGTAGCCGCCTAGGAAGACATAGGCCATTACAATGAAAATCCCTAAGGTGATGCCGAAGACATAAGGGAGATTCAAAAGGGATTCGACAAGAAGTCCCATGCCGACGAGTCCGGAGGTGATGTAAAAGGTAAAAAACAGAATAGACATGGCGCCAGAAACGAGGCGAATACTGCCTGATTTGTCAGAAAAGCGGGTTTCAAAATAGGAGCTTAGGGTGAGGCTTTGCATTTGTTCAGTGGCGATTCGTATTTTGGGGGCGATAAACTGCCAGTTTAAAAACATAAAGAGGGTTAATCCGATGGCTGCCCAAGCGGAAAAGAGTCCTGAGGTGAAAATGAGGGCGGGATATCCGAGAAAGAGCCAGCTACTCATATCGCTTGCGTGAGCGGAGAGAGCCGTCAGCCAGAAGTTTAGGGATCTATTGCCGATTAAAAAATCTTTGTCGGACTGTTGTTTTCGGTAGGAACAGGTGACCACGAGAGCGAGGGCGAGAAAGTACCCGGCGAATAGGCTGACTTCTAAAAAACTTGCTACGAGCATCATAACCCTTGAGGATACGCTTTATTTCTAATAAAGATCAAGGTGACTTTGCCTTATCGGAGCCGTAAAGGAGACCTGCTTTGGCGAGATTGGAGCGGACATGTGGGAAATGAACCTCAAGGTCTGACAAGATTTGGTCGACGACCTTTCTTTTTGAATTTTGTCCAACGGGGCACTGGCAGGTAATGCGTTGGAAGCCATATTGTTGGGCGAACTGTGAGAGAGATTTTTCATCGATGTAGATGAGGGGTCGAATGATTGTTACGTCATAGGCGTGCATATAGATTTTAGGTAGATTTGCTGCGAATTCTGCTTTATGTAGCAAGTTGAGAAGAAGGGTTTGAGCGCTGTCGTCGCGGTGATGCCCGAAGGCAATGGTGTTGGCTCCGAGTTCTTTTGCAGCTTCGAAAATGAGTTTTCTTCTTTCTCTAGAGCAGCGATAACATTCTAGAGTATCTTTTGTTTGTGTCGAGGAGCGAATGACGAGATTCACGTTGAGTTTTTGACAGATGGCATTTAAGTAAGCGGCGTTTACTCCGGCGCCGCAGGAAAATTCGCCATCGACGTGGATTGCGTGAATAGCGAAGTGGGGGAACCCTCTTCCTCGGATTGCGTGCAAGAGGAAAAGGAGGGAGAGAGAGTCTTTTCCGCCACTGAGTGCAATGGCGACTTTATCTATATGGGGATCGATTAAGGAAAAGTCAAAAAGGGCCTTTCGGAGGGAGCTTTCCAGTTCTTTACCCAAAGAGCTCCAGGGGGGTGTAGCAATCGGTATCCCAATATCCATGAGGAATCACTAGACTTTTTTGACTTTTCTATGTTACAGTAGAACCCATTAAAATTAAACAGAATGCGGCTATGAAGAAGAGAACCGGTAGGAACGAAGATTGCCCTTGCGGCTCCGGCAAGAAATTTAAAAAATGTTGTGAGAGAATGATGATTTCTGGTCGATATAAAGCGGCGAGGATTGGTCAAGAGAGTGCTTCTTTAATTCAAAAGACGGTCAATATGACGTCTCTTTTTCAAACGCGTCTTAGCCTGACCCCTAAAAAGCCTATAGAAGATGAAGGAGAGATTTCTTCTTTTTTCAAGAAGGGAGAGACTGCTATCTCAAATTCAGGCCAAGAAATTTCGCCAGAAAAAGAGAATATTTGCTAAAGTAGGTCGATCGTTTTAAGCTGGAGTAGCTCAATTGGTAGAGCGCCCGACTTGTAATCGGATGGTTGAGGGTTCAATTCCTTTCTCCAGCATTTTTACCGGGGGTGTCGCATAGTGGCAATTGCAGGGGACTGTAAATCCCCCCTCTTCGGAGTTCGGCGGTTCGAGTCCGCCCGCCCCCAACTCCTAACTTCCAGGGATTTATGGAATAATGTCTAAAAAACTTAGCGTGTTCACTCTGGCGATGATCAACGTGGCAGCTGTAAGCAGCGTGCGTAACTGGCCCACAATTGCTGAGTATGGTTTTGCTTCGTTATTTTTTTTTGCTCTTGCTGCTATTTTGTTTTTTATTCCCGTTTCAATGGTCGCCGCTGAACTTTCTACTGGATGGCCAAAAACAGGAGGAGTATTTGTATGGGTTAAAGAGGCATTTGGACATCGGACAGGCTTTCTTGCCATATGGTTGCTTTGGGCTGAAAATCTAGTCTATTATCCTGCGTTAATCTCATTCATTGCTGGAACCATTGCCTATATAATTAATCCAGATTTATCCAATAGCACCTTTTATGTTTTAGGCTTTGTTGTCGTTCTTTTTTGGGCGACGACATTGGCTAATTTATTAGGAATGCGTGCTTCAGGATGGATCAGTTCTTTTGGGGTGATTTTGGGTACGATTATTCCGGGAGGGTTCATCATTTGTCTTGGAATGGCATGGTATTTTATGGGGAATCCCACACAGATCTCTTTTACATTGGATAGCCTTATTCCCAACATGAGTTCGCCAGGAGAGCTTGTTCTATTTTCAGGAGTTTTAGTTTCTCTATGTGGACTTGAAATGTCGGGTGTCCATGCAAATGTAGTAGAAAACCCTCAAAAAAATTACCCTACAGCTATTCTTCTCTCAGTTATTTTGATTCTTGGCCTTTATGTTTTAGGTGTACTTGCCATTGCCGTGGTCATTCCGAAGCAGCAAATTAACCTTGTTGCAGGGTCTCTCCAAGCCTTTTCTTTTTTTGTTAATGCGTATGGCTTAAATTGGTTAACTCCAGTCATTGCGATTTTACTCGCGTTTGGAGCTCTAGGAACTCTTAGTACTTGGATTGCAGGCCCTAGTAAAGGTTTATTGGCTGCGGCTCAAAGCGGCGATTTACCTCCTCTTTTTCGCAAACTGAATCGGCACGGGATGCCCGTTGCACTTCTCATAGCTCAAGCGATGGTTGTAACTTTCTTTTCTTCTGTCTTTTTATTTATGCCCACAGTTGGTAGTGCTTATTGGATTTTAAATGCAACATTGGCTCAAATTTATTTGATTATGTATGTTCTAATGTTCGCTGCGGCCATTAAACTTCGGTATAAATATCCTCAAGTAAAGAGAGCCTACAAAATCCCGGGAGGTTTAGTTGGAATTTGGATGATTGCAGGGCTCGGCTTGGTTGGATCTGCTTCGACATTTCTTATTGGCTTTTTCCCTCCAGCACAAATTGCTGTGGGAAATACTGTTTTATATGTTTCATTTCTGATTTTAAGCATCGTTTTAGTTTGTATAGCCCCTTCAGTGATGTTGCTTTTTAAAAAGGCCGAGTGGGAAAAAAATCTGCCACATGAGCATTAATTCGACTATATCTCTTTGTCAGTGGGAAAAAAAGACCCTTGAATTTTTTTTCAATATTTTGTACGCTACTTTTCTCGCCTGGCCCACGTGGTTTGTTCCTTGCTTTGGTGTAGTTTCTGGTGGTTGTCTCATGAAGAGAAATTCATTCATTTTTTGGTTCTTGACTATAGTGATAATTCTCTTGTCACATTATGTAATGACTTTTTTGCATGAGTGGACTCATGGTTTTGTTGCTTGGTTGGCAGGCTATAAAAGTGACCCTTTTGACATTCGCTATTCTTCAAATTGGCTAACGCTTTGGGGGATTGATGAGGCAGTGCCTTATAGGAAGATTTTAGCCGATGGGAAAAATTATATTGTGGCAATTATAGCAATTGCTCCAATAATTGAGGGAGCCATCTTCTTTCTTGTGGGACTGAAATTATTGTCGATGAAAATCATTCAAAATAAATGGATGATTTTTTCGTTCTTTTACTGGTGGACTCTCATGGAAATTTCGGAGATATATTCTTACATTCCAGTTCGTACATTTGCCCAGCAGGGCGATATTTTTGATTTTTTGTACGTGCTGGAGATTTCACCTTGGGTAATGTTGATTTCTGGGACGCCTTTAGTGATTTGGGGACTGCAAAGGATGCTTATAGTTGAAGAATTGCGAGCTTATGATGTTCTCCAGATTGAAAACAAGGTAGGCCGTTTTATATTTCTTTTTATTACATTATTGATTGTTTTTTTGTATTTTGGGGGAATTGCTTTTGTGTTTGTCTATCCAAAATTCATGATGAATGTTGCTAGCTGGGTTTCATTGGCTATGATTCCATTATGCCTTATTTTTTTACGGAAAAGGTATGTTTCTTGAACCTCTCTCGCATTCATGCGAGAGAGGTTCAAATGAAAAACCGAATATTTCATAATTTCCGTATAACAGGATTTGACGTTCATGGGTTCGAGAAGCTTCCCCAAACTAGAGAATATTAGTTTATGAAAAAACTGTTTTTACAGATTAACCAAGTCACGAAGACCTATTTTGATGGTCGCCGTATCATCAAAAAAGCCCTGCAAGGAATTTCTCTCGATCTCTACCAGGGAGAAGTTCTTGGACTTCTCGGCGTCAATGGTGCAGGAAAAACAACACTTGTTTCGATTCTTGCTACCCTCCATCCACCCACAAGTGGAGAAATCTTATGGAATGGAGTTTCGATATATGACGCTCTTCTGCCTTTTCGTTCTGTGGTAGGCTACTGCCCGCAACATCCCAATATTGAAAAGGACTTTTCTTTAGGGGAAAGTTTGGTCGTTTCAGGGCAATGTTATGGGTTGAGCAAAGGGCAAGCCGAAGAAAGGAAAAAAGAGCTTGCTAAAGATTTTCACCTTGAACCGTATCTCGATTCAAATATAGATCAAGTCTCAGGTGGATATAAGCAACGATTTTTGATTGCGCGTGCGCTGATGCATCGACCGCACCTTGTCATCTTGGATGAGCCAACAGTAGGGCTTGATTCTCATATTCGACGAGAGTTGTGGGGTGTGATTTCCAGTTTGCGCAAACAGGGAATTACCGTCATTTTGACAACACATTATCTAGATGAAGCCGAAAAACTGTCCGATCGGATTTGCCTCATTCACGAAGGAATGGTACGGATCACAGACACTCCTGAAAACTTAAAAAAACAGCATCAAAAAAATAGCCTCGAAGAGGTCTTTTTAAAGTTTATTGATGATCCCAATGCAGAAATTTTTAATGGTGGGGCTTAAAAATGAACAGTTGGCCTGTTTTCTTTCAATTAATCCGAAAGGATCTTACAGTTTTTAGGAGAAGTTTTTGGAAAAAGTTTATCGATACTGCAATACTTTTCATCACAAACGTATTGGCTTTTGGGTACTTTTTGCAACAAGAAGGAGCGCGTGAAGGATATGCTGCTTTTTTTGTCGTGGGGGCAATCGCTAGTTTTGGATTTGTTGAAATTGTAGGTAAAGTTGGTATCCAACTTGCCGATATGGGGGGAGATCGGACCATTTTCCATACATTGGTAATGCCGATCCATTCAAGAATGGTTTTTTATTACATGGGAATTTCTTGGGCAATAACCTCTATTTTGATGTCGATGCTCCTTTTCCCTTTAGGAAAGTTCCTGGTTTTTACGGAATGGAATCTAGCGGGGATCTCTTGGTGGCGCCTGACTATCATGTTTGTCACAGCTAATCTTTTTTTTGGTTACTTTGCTCTGTGGCTAACGGGGATTTTGAAGAATATGACAGATCTCAATCAGTTATGGCTACGCTATATTGCACCCATGTGGATGTTTGGTGGATATGTTTATTCTTGGCAATCAGCATATGACTTAAGTCCTGTCGTTGGTTACATCAGTTTGATCAACCCGATGATCTATGTCATGGAAGGAATGCGAGCTGCCGCTCTTGGACAAGCAGGATATCTCCCCTTTTGGATGTCCATGCTCATGCTTTGGGTTTTTATCATTGCGTGTTCGCTACATGCAAATAGGCGTTTGAGACAAAAATTAGATTGCCTATAGCGTTTAAATTTTTATTCGTGATGTGTTTGTAGCAAAAGATATCGATCGCAATGTCGAGAGAATTTGTGGGAATAGGCCAAGGTAGATGTTCACCTACCTCCTTCGTCGGCAGGTGAAAAATAGACGGTGGAGTCGCTTTTTCCTACAATTTAATAAATAAAATCTTTAATATT
>MGMD01000022.1 GCA_001796285.1 Chlamydiae bacterium RIFCSPLOWO2_12_FULL_45_20 | reverse complement strand
ATTTATTAAATTGTAGGAAAAAGCGACTCCACCGTCTATTTTTCACCTGCCGACGAAGGAGGTAGGTGAACATCTACCGGTCTCGAGCATATAGCCTTAAAACAAATGCTTTTGGACCTATTTTAAATTGGTAGATGGTATTGAGAGCCCCTCCGGATAAAATTCTCCATTCGTCAAGCTTTAGACAATCAGGAAATGCTTTGCAAACCATGGCTAATAGCTGTTCATGGTTGAGCTGTATATGCTCATTACTTCTTTCTATTTCCAAGCTTGTTGTTCCATTTTCCAGTCAGTTTTGTTGAGGCGATAGAGCATATGCCTTCTCAAAGGATGTCCCTCAGGAAGTTTGGGATGATCGAAATCGTCTTTGGGATCGTGATGCATACCAATCTTCTTCATGACGTGTCTTGAGCGCATGTTTTCTAACGTTGTGAAAGAGACAATTTCGTTTAGGTTTAGAGATTCGAAGCCATATTGCAAGGCGGCTTGAGCCCCTTCGGTTGCATAGCCTTTTCCCCAGTAGTCGAAGGCAAGTCTCCACCCAATTTCAACAGCTGGTGTAAAATGCGCTTTAAAATACACATCTTCTAGTCCGATCATTCCAATGAATTCACCCGTTTCGATTAGGGAAGCTGCCCAAAATCCCCAACCACATTTTTCGATATGATTTGACATTAGCTTGACAGAGGCATCGCTCTCTTCACGACTTAAAATCCCAGGGAAGTACTCTCTAACTCGTGGATCGGCATTCAGTTGAGCAAAGGGCTCTAGATCACTTTCTTGCCAAGGACGTAAAATCAATCGTTTTGTCCTAACTGTCATGAGGAACCTCATACTTCAGCTGCACTAATCCGCTTGGGTAAGATTGGGTAGAGATTAAGCGGCACTTATGCTCTCGATTCATGGTGCTAAAAAGAGGAATGCCAGAGCCTAGGACCATAGCAATTACGGATATGGTGATGTCGTCGACTAATCCAGCCTCCAAGAATTTAGATACAGTAATCCCTCCGTCAACCCATACACGTTTGATGCCTTCGGAATGAAGCATTGAGGCCAGGTCGGTCAGTTGCCCGCAAAACAGCTCCGCTTCTTTTCTAACCTCATTTAATGTATTACTCAGAACAATGACTTTCTTTCCCTCATACGGCCATTTATCAAAGCTGGAAACTACCTCATAGGTGTTCTTACCGAGAACTAACGCATCAACACTACCGATAAATTTCTTAAACCCGTAGTCCTCATCACCTGTATGACCATACTCGAGCCAATCGAGACCTCCGTTTTTTCTGGCGATGTATCCGTCGATGCTCATTGCTATGTAGATGGAGATTTGTGGGCGGTTCTTTTTAGTCATAAGGGATTTTCCTATCTCGATATCTTGTGAATCCGTTTCGTGACCGTCAGGATCATTGAACGGCATTTGCACATATCCGTGATTACAATAGAATTTATATGCTTTCTGTGAGGATTGAACTAATAACGTTTTGAAGCCTTGATGGCCTAACCAGCGTTCGCAAAGCTTTAAAAATTGGCTTCCAAGTCCAAGATTTCGATAACGCTCATCGATTACGATAATGCGCAATGCAGCTCTATGTCCCTGCCAAAGATGGAGATGAGCATAACCGATTATTTCTGCATTTTTATAGAAAACAAAATGGACGTGATCTTTGTGTTCGAATGTCCACGTGTAGGGGTCTTCTTTCGATTTAAAAAAATATTGTTGCCGTAGATTGCGTACTGCAGACCATTCTCTATCAGTAAGCGCTTTTACAATACGCCATCCATCAAAACCGTCTTTTGCATCGATACTTGCAACAAAAGCGTCTTTTCCATTGCAATACTGTAGGATATCCTCGGGAAATTTTACTGCTAATCCTTCCTTGAGCTTAGCGTACTTTTCAGCATCATCAGGATGAGAACGCATCCAATCCCTAAATTTTAAGTATCTGCTGATTTCGGGATCGCCTTCTTGATAGAGGGAATTGCAAAACTAACGAAAGGGAAGACTTTTTCGGGTCCATTTTAGCAAAACCTACAGCAACTCCGAAAAAGTATTCCCTTTCCTCACTTCTGTAATAGCGTTGCGATTTTTTACCACAAGTCACTTTTAACAAATACCTTGCGTCTGATATAATTAGTTTTCTCACAAACAACCACATCAGAGCAAGGAGCAAACCACGTGGGTCAGCTGACAGACACTTTATCAAAATATTGGGAAAAAATTCAAGGCTCACTTTTCTCATGGTTAGAAGAAGAGCTTGACCCACTGACAGAAAAGCAGCAGCAATTGGTTTCTATTTTGGAAGTAGTCCGTATTGAAGACTTTCTTCCCTGCTACTACGGATGCGAGGGCCGCCCACAAAAAACACGCTCAGCAATTGCCAGATCATTCGTTGTTAAAATGGTATACAATCTCGATACAACGACGTTTTTGATTGATCGCTTGAAAAGCGATAAAAGCCTACGACGTATTTGTGGATGGGAATCCCTGCCTGAACTGCCTAGTGAGGCTACTTTTTCTAGGGCTTTTACTGAGTTTGCTCAAACAGGGCTTCCTCAGAGCGCGCATGAAGCGCTGATTCTAAAGACATTAAAAAATGAGATTGTTTTGCATAATTCACGCGATTCAACCGCCATTGAAGCACGAGAACGACCGCAAACCAAAACTAAGGACAAAGCAATACAAAACAGTGAAGATCGGGATCGGGGATTGGAGCTAAAGAAAAAAGGTCGCCCTAAAAAAGGGCAGGAACGAGCCAAACCAGAACCCACACGTATAGACAGACAAAAAACAATGACCTTAGAGGAAATGCTGGCCGATTTACCGACAGCATGCGACAAAGGCGCTAAAAAAGACAGCAAGGGCAATACGATGTACTGGACTGGATACAAGTTGCATTTAGATACTATTGACGGAGGCATCCCCGTCAGCGCCATTGTTACCTCAGCCTCAGTCCATGACAGTCAGGTTGCGATTCCCCTGGCTACTTTAACTGCCACGAGAATCGTCAACTGCTATGATCTGATGGATGCCGCTTATGACATCCCAGGTATTATCGCATATAGTCAGTCTCTCGGGCACAGGCCCCTAATCGACAAGAATCCAAGGGCAGACAAACAGCTCAAAAAAGACCTTGAAGAAGAAAGTCTTGCAAGAAGAACTCTGAATTTAGTTTTCCCAGAAGCACTGCGTTATAATGAAAGAACAGCAGCAGAACGAACTAATTCTCGTTTGAAAGACGAATTTGGCTTGTAAACTCAGGGTGCGCGGCCTTGCCAAGGTTGCCTGCCATCTTATGTTTGGCGTGTTGGTCTTGACAGCCGACCAATTGATGAAATTAGTCACATAACATTGATCTAGGACGAAAAAGTCTTCCGGCTAACGCCCAAATGGGCTCCCTCTCGTTCACACAGAGAGGATTTTGGGGGCAAAACATCTAAAATTACGAGACTGGGATCGAAAAAGTGATTTTTCGGGGCCTGTAAACCAGTTTGCATTCACTACTCCCGAAAAATCACTTTTTCGTTCCTAGTTTTGCAATTCCCTCGATAAACATGTACATTGTGGGTCCTAGCATTCTGGCCTTTTTGAAAATATCGTCTGAAGGCCATTCCGTATTCACCTTTAGCCTCATATCCTAGAGATTCCATGGCTTTTGTCGCTTTATCGACCTCTTGAATGTCTCTTACCACAGGAAGTATGTCGATGATGGGTTTTGCGCTTAAGCCTGGTACAGAGGTTGACCCGATATGATGAATAGTTATGCAGTTATTCCCCAGGGCTTGTTTGATAAGTTCCGCCTCTGATGCGAACATTTCTGGCCATTCTGGGCTGTAAGGAACAACTTCGATGTTTTTTTTCATACCATATGGTCTCTATTAACTCTCTAAATCAAGGTGAAACTATAACAGAAATTGCAATCTCTTTCACTGTATTTCAGCAGGAACTGGGCTGGATTAAACAGACGCGAATGTCGAATATCGCGAAAGGGGTGGCATCCTGACAAAAGTTCTGACATAATGTCTTTCTTGTTGAGAATAGAACATTACGCCAGAACGAAAATGACTGTTATCTAACAGCTTAAGTAAATGGGGCAACCTGGACTTGAACCAGGGACCGACGGGTTATGAGTCCGCCGCACCGCCCCTGCCATTTAGCAGCTAACTTACGGAAATCATAGAGGAAAGCCAGCCTTTCGAGCTACTGCGATCTGTTGTGATTTGTTGCTCTTTTTTGTATGCTAGTGGTCCACAAATGGTCCACGGAAAATGTTTGAACATATCAAGGCCCTTCATAGCCGCAGACTCCGGCGCGAGGGGAGTTTACAAGAGCCATGAGCATGTAATCATCGCCTTCATCTACAACACACGCGTGCTTTTTGCTGCAAGGGGAGCATGTCGTGTCTCCACACTGAGAACAAATGACGCTCGCTGCTTTTTTGCAAGATTCGCAAGAAAGGGCAGGGGGTTCATTTTGCATGAGTATCATTACTTTTTTCTGCTGACAAGCGTCGATTTTTGCCACAACTTGAATTTCCAGGTCAGTGGAGGAGCCCATATCATAAACATATTGGCATGTTGAGCCAGGAGATAAAAGTTGGCCTATTTGATTTTTCATTGATTGGCTGGGGTTTCCAGACTCAGAGTGGGACATATAGCGGCGGCTCCCGATTGTGAATTCACTCAAATGACCGCAACACTCAAGCCATATGCTTCTTAAAAAGACATCCAGAAGGCCTAGAGAAGCATTTTTTGGGATCGTCGCAAAAATCCAATACATACCAGGCTGTTCAGACCATGAGATTCGGATGAGGTATCCTTCTGTTATTGATGGTGAGGGGATGTCGGATTTCAAAGTGCATGCGAGTAAGTGAGCCCCTGCTTGCGCCGCAGCATACATTTTTTCGCACTTAGGACATTTGGCTTTAGTCTTTATTTTCATAGGGAGCTCATGCTTTTATCAGAAAAACCTCTATTTAATTTGTTCAATGGAAATGCCGTATTGTTTTGATATTTTTGTAATCAATTCAAGATCTTCAGCGTATATTCCGAAGTAAGTGGTGTCAAATGCTCTGATTTCCATTAAAATTCCATCAGAATCTATTGAGCGAAATGGTTTATCTTCTGTTTCCAATTCCACGCCTATAACATTTTGAGATGAATATTTTTTATCAATACATAAGAATACTCCCCAGATGAATTGTGGTTCATCCGACAAATGCGTACCTGTAGCGGGAAAAAGTATTAAGTCCGTAGATTCTGATCGATCTTGATTATCAGCGTTTTATGATTATCTGGCA
>MGMD01000021.1 GCA_001796285.1 Chlamydiae bacterium RIFCSPLOWO2_12_FULL_45_20 | reverse complement strand
CTCACGGTAGGCACCCTTGCCTTCTCTAACGGTTCTCCTTACTAGAGCCCGTGAAGGACTTTCACCTCCTAGTGTAGCGACATACCGGTCGCACGGGTATGTATGCGCTGAATACTTACCCAGTTACGAGGATCGATTTATTTGCAGCTTTCACGCAGCCAGAAGCTATCAATAAAATTTTAAGCGACTATAATTTCCATTTTTGCCCGTTCGTGTTAAAATCGCCCTTTGGAAACAGTTCCCTATAGGACAAGATGAAAATTTTCAATATTTACTGCGATGAATCCTGTCACTTGGAAAATGATCAGCAGCAGGTGATGCTCCTGGGAGCTGTTTGGTGCCCTAGTGATCTTTCAAGGAGCATTGCTAAACGAATCAAGGCGATTAAGAAAAAACACGATTTAAGTCCAACCTTTGAAATCAAATGGACCAAAGTCTCCCCTGCCAAGATTGATTTCTACATGGACGTATTAAGTTATTTCTTTGAAGAGAGTAGCCTTTACTTTCGCGCTCTGATCATCCCTGATAAGACCAAGCTTCGTCATGATGCTTTCAATCACGATCATGACACCTGGTACTACAAAATGTACTTTGAAATGCTTAAAGTCCTTCTGAATCCCCATGACCGTTATCATATTTATCTCGATATCAAAGATTCGAAGTCGGGAGAGAAAGTTATAAAACTTCACGATGTTCTATGCAATAATGCCTACGATTTTCAACGCCAAATCATTGAACGGGTGCAAACTGTCCGCTCCCATAAAATCGAGCAATTGCAATTAGCAGACCTTCTCATTGGATGCGTATTAGCAGCAAATAGAAATGGCGAAATGAGTGAAGCAAAAAAAGCACTAGTAGAAAAAATGCGACAGCTCTCAGGATATTGCCTTACCCGCACAACTTTGATTCGAGAAAGAAAGGTCAATCTATTGCGATGGCAAGCCAGCGAGGTCAACGATGGATGATGAAACCCCCTCTTGGCTCCCAGATCTGATTTTGTTCGAAAATTACAAAGGCAATTGGAATGCCTACATCAATGCTGTTTATCAGTGCTTCCATAAAGATTTCGTAGAGAGCAAACCCTCTTTTCAGAAAGTTCCTGTCTTTGCAAGATACCATCCTCCCTATGAAGAAAAAGGGGCAACTTTTTGGCACCTTGTATCTGAGGGAAGCCAGGAATCAGAGAGGATACCCGATTTAAGACGTTGCGAAAGAATTCATTGGCCAAGACCTATGATTGAAAATGTGAATCCCGAAGAAGTTAAGATTTGGGAAACAATCCGCCCATGGAAAAATCAAAAGCAACGAAGGGTCAACTTTGCCCTCAATAATTTCAGCTATATTGTTGTGATAGCTGAAACTCGGAAAGGTTTTGATCTGGTAACAGCGTATCATCTGGAAAAGCCGCACCGCAGAGAAAAGTTAAGAAAGGAATTTGAAGCTTTTTTAAGACAAAAAAAAGAGGGCTCCGCTGTTTAGACGGGCCCCAAACTCCTTCTACGCATGGCAGATGAGTAACCCTCATTATACCAATCTAACTAATTCCTGTCAAACATCAGATGGGCATCAGAATCTTTAAACACCTAACAGTTAAGCACATAAAAATTTTAAGCGACTATAGTTCTCCTCGAATGGCAATGCCGCGCATCCGTTGTTTAGACGGGCCCCAAACTCCTTCTACGCATGGCAGATGAGTAACCCTCATTTTTTCAATACCGCCGGAATCGAACCGACGACCTTCGCATTACGAAGACGTTGGTATTACTTGTCATCCGCAAGCTTTTTTTCTTTTTTGGGGTATTTGATTCTCACGTGATGAGAAAGCAATAGCGTTTTGACGAGCGTTTTTTTCACTTGAGAGAGCTCTTGGAATGTGAGCAAGCAATCGTCAAACTGGCCATCCTCCGCTTTTTCTGCTACGAGACGGTTCACCAGTTCTGTCAGAGTCGCTGTATTAATCTCCTCTAAGGATCGCGTTGCCGCTTCCACAGTGTCACAGATCATGATGATCGCAGACTCTTTAGAGCGGGGCTTGGGACCTGGATACCGAAAGATCGACTCATCCACTTGCTGTAAATGTCCACCCTCAAGCTCCACTTGCTTGCGATAAAAATAGTAGACAAGTGTGGTTCCATGATGCTCTCGAATGATATCGATAAACGCTTGCGGAAGGTGCGATTTTTTTGCAATGGTCTCGCCGTCTGTAACGTGAGAAATGATCACGGCGGCAGATTCCATAGGAGTTAAAAGCTGGTGGATATTCACATGGTTTTGTTGGTTTTCTGTAAAAAACTCTGGGTTATTCATTTTGCCGATATCGTGATAGAGAGTGGCTGCCCGGCAAAACAGGCCGTTTGCACCTATAGCTTGTGCGCACACTTCAGCGAGATTACCAAGAACAAGGCTGTGTTGGTAGGTTCCAGGCACTTCCATAGCAAAGCGGCGAAGAAGCGCGCTTCCAGAGTCAGTGTACTCCATAAGAGTCATATCAGTGAGCACTCCAAAAATAGCCTCCAAAGCAGGCAAAATCCCCACGACCAAGATAGCCGTAATCATGAGAAATACAAGAGATGCGATGATGTTGATAAACAGCGAAGAGGTGGCTAAGTGATTGTCTGCCAGAGTAAAAGCAAATAGAACAAGAATAGCACTAAGCCATGTTTTAAAAGCGACAGTAAATACTTCTTTTCTCTTGCGCATTCCCTTCGAGCAAATAATGACGACAATAGAAGTCACGAGATTGAGGATAAGAAAGTGCGTATGGTCTACTGCAAGACTGACCGAAAGGAGGATGGAAAGAAACGTCGCGGCAAAAAGAGCTGTCCTCGGAGAGTGGAGAATGCAGATCAAAATCGTAGCAAACGGGGCAACAATAGGGTAACGAACGGCTTCTATCACCTCAGAGGTGCTTTTCAGCAGAATGTATTCGATGCACTTTGAGAAGAGCAGCGTTAAGAGCACAATGGAGACAAAGAGGGACACATATCGGATCGAACGGATAAAGGTGGGTTGACTGATCCGAAAATAAAGAGCGCTAATGGTTACAAAGATGATGGCTAAAATAAGACTTGCGGCAAGAGTTAACGGATCCCAAATTTTACGCCCTTCTGAAATAGCCTGCTTCATCGCTTGCATCATCGTCAAATGCTTTGAGGTGATGATCTCTCCTTGGTCGATAATCCTGGTCCCAGCAATCACCTTAGTCATTTTTTCTGGAACCATATTGCTCAGCTTGGTCTTCAGCAAACGCTCTAAAGCTAGATCCTGAATCAAGGGCCAACTTTCTTTTTTGAACGCACTAGTGACATAACGAACCGTATTCGAAGAAAAAGCTCCATTTTCCTGAATCTTTTGAGCGATTGTTTCCCAAAACTCATCGGGCAGAGTTGCGTTATTTTCGTGGATATATTCATAATAGGAACGATCAGGAAGCCCGAGTTCTCGAATTTTTTGGATGGTCCGAGGATCGGTCAATCGAGCTTCGAGAAGCAGGGTTTCAAGCTCATCTGCAGCCTTATACATCCCCTCGAACGTACTCATGGGCACTGTCTTTCGCCAGTCTTTATTGCGAATCAGATCTTCCTCTAGATCGCTCCGGGCGCTTCGAACCTCCTTACTGTCAATCTCAAAGATCTCTCCAATATCCTGTTTGGCCTGCTCTTTGAGAAGGATGGTCGTCTCGTAATCTGGAAATTCAAAGTCCACTTGAGCCACAACGTAGTGATTGGCCGTGGTGTTCAGCTCTAACACTTCCATACGCACTTCGCGAAAGTGTAAAAAAAGAGCTAAAAAGAAAACACAGACGCCTCCCACAAACAGCCGCCATCCCCGCTTATTGACGGACAACCACTCTTGCCAATTTTTTCCCATACTCTTAATATAACAGTCATGCCAAAAAGATACCAGGTCATAGCCCGAAAGTACCGTCCGAAGACGTTTCGAAGTGTCGTTGGCCAGGCTTCCGTTGTTACCACTTTAAAAAACGCGATCCGTTTTGATAAGGTCGCCCATGCCTATCTCTTTACGGGGACACGCGGTGTAGGAAAAACGACCCTTGCCCGTCTTTTTGCCAAGGCCCTCAATTGTCAAAGGCTAACGGAAGACCTAGAGCCTTGCAATGCCTGTCCCTCTTGTCTGGAAATTCTTTCGGGCCAATCACTGGACGTCATTGAAATCGATGGTGCTTCGAACCGGGGAATTGATGATATCCGACGCATCACAGAAACCATTGGTTATGCCCCCTCGCATGGGCACTTTAAGATCTATATTATCGATGAAGTGCATATGCTCACGAAGGAGGCCTTCAACGCGCTTTTAAAAACGCTCGAAGAACCGCCGGAGAGCGCAAAGTTCTTTTTTGCAACGACAGAACCCCATAAAGTCCTCCCCACGATCACCAGTCGATGCCAACGCTTTGATCTAGCCCGCATCCACCCAGGGCTAATCCAATCAAAGCTTGCAGAGATCGCACAAGATCTAGATAGACAAGTGGAAAAAGAGGCCCTAGAACTCATTGCTGCCTTTGCAGAAGGCTCGCTACGCGACGCAGAGTCTCTTTTTGATCAAATCCTCTGTTTTTCCGATGAACTCGTCACCTCTGCTATCGTCCGAGATGTGCTCGGCCTCGCCCCCTCCCATTTTTTCCATTCTTTAGATGAAGCCTTTTCTCAATACTCCCTCTCTTACGCCTTCGAGTGCGTCGAAAAGCTTTTTGAGCTGGGGAAGGATCTTGCCCACTTTCTCGAGCAGCTCATTGAACACTACCGCAACATCGTCCATGCAAAATGTAAAGAGATCGAGTTTCCTCCAGGAAAGCACTACACGAAACATCAAGCGCTTTATATTCTCGACCTTCTGATCCATGCGGAAAGTAGCTTTTCTAAAAGCGTCTTTCAACGGGTAGCCTTAGAGGCCATTCTCCTTCAGATCATTCGGAGCAAACACCGCATTCCCATCGAAGTCCTAGTTCGCCAACTGACAGACTCCGACCACGGCAAAGACGCTGAAAAAGGCAGAGACTGCGAAAAAGAACAAAAGAGTAAAGCACGCCTGCAGTTAGAACCGACTCCGTTTATGACTTCGACGGATACAGAAAGGAAAGCTCCACCGCCAGTCCCCTCGCCTGCCCGAGAGGAAAGTCCATCTAAACACCCGAGTCATTATGACACTATCATGCGCTTTGCAAGCATCGAACTGGAAGGCACGATCAGAAAGGCGTGACAAATTAGGGGCCGTCTAGAGAGGAGTCAAAGCACAAACTTGTTGATAAAGACTCCATAGCTTCTGGCATAAATCGCTATAACAGGTCTCATAAGGCCGCGGACTCTTCGCACACTTGTTATCACTCGTACGCAACCTCTGCATTAATTGCGAGAGGTGTGCCGTTCCCTGTTCCAAAGCAAAACAGACAAGACTCAAACTCATCCTATCTTCAAAAGCTTGCATCTCCCTCTGCTGCTGCCATAGATAGCTATGGCCAGCAATTTCCCGCTGAATGCTTTCTACCTCCTTAAGGAGGCGGGAATAGCGTTGAGTAGCTTGTATCATTACCGCATGTTGTGAATTGTCGATAGAATTTGATGTAGACATCATGTAACTCCTTGTCTTAAAATTCGAGTGAAGGATTTTGGACGCAAAGAGCTTTTCTAAGCAAGCCAAAACAGGTAAAAAATTTCGATGATTGTCCACAAACCCTTCTTGGAGTATCATCCGTACGCAAGAAGCTCTCTATAGGAGGTGTGATATGGGAAGCGGTTTTTCCAAAATGAAGAAGCAAGCGCGAGTCATGCAAGAACAAATGGCTCAAGCTCAATCCAATCGGGCAAATACCCTGGTTGAGGGCTGCAGCGGAAACGGCCTTGTCACAGTAACCCTCAATGGAGCCAAAGATTTAAAGACCATCAAAATCAAGCCAGAAGTCTTAAGCGACCCCGACGCCTTAGAGGATCTCATTATCGGCGCATTCCAAAACGCCGTCTCGAAGATAGACACAGACAGCGGACTGTCCCATTTCGAGGGCCTTTCAAACCTCCTAGGCTAGCCAACCTTTGGGATTACTTCGCCGTTTCTTGCATCAGATAGTCGCAAAGCTCTTTAGCAGAGGGGTAATCGAGCGCACCTTCCGCAAGGCGGCAAGCTTCAAGAATGCGCCACTTACGAATGGTGTGTTTGACAATGGGGATATGACGCGCAGCCACTGAAAACTCGCGGACCCCCAACCCAATAAGTAGAGGGATGATTATAGGATCTGCCGCCAGTTCCCCGCAGAGAATCACAGGCTTTCGGGCCGCATTGGCTGAAGTGACTATCATCCGGATCAATCGCAGAATGCTTGGATGCGTCGAATAATAAAGATCCGCTGTATGGTGATTGCCCCGATCTGCCGCAAGGACATATTGAATAAGATCATTGGTTCCAATGGAAAGAAAATCTACCTCGCGTGAAATCGCATCACACATAATCGCAGAAGATGGAACCTCGATCATACACCCTAGCGGTAGAGGCTTTGGCTTGCCCAATTCCTTTTGGATCGTTTCCACTTTTTCCCTTACAAGACGCACCTCATGAATATCTGAGACCATGGGTACCAAAATATGTATATCACCAAATTGCGCTGCACGGATAATAGCGCGAAGCTGCGCCTCCAAAAGGTCAGGATAACGAAGTAAAAACCGAATAGCGCGGCAACCAAGAGCCGGATTGGGCTCACACCCAATGTCACTAAAATACTTTGCATGAGCATGACCCAAAGGTAAATCAATTTTTTTATCCCCACCTAAATCAAAAACCCGAATCACTAAAGGTCGCCCTTTTAACGCTTTGACCATTTTTTTATAGATGCAAAACTGCTCTTCTTCCGTTGGGAACTTCTGTTGTGACAAAAACAGATACTCCGATCTAAAAAGCCCTACGCCAGAAGCTCCAGCTTTGATCAGTTGATCGATCTCCTTCGGACTTTCCAAATTCGCAAAAAGGCGCACTTCATAACCATCGATCGTCTCCCCTTTTAGATGCGCTACACTCTTAAGCAATTTATAACTCTTCTGATAACTCTTTTGCATCTCCTGGTAGCGTTTGAGCGTTGCACGCGTCGGATTGAGAATCACAATGCCCTGTGAACCATCCACAATCAGAGAGTGTAGATCCACTTTTTTGAGGCCTTTAATATCGACATTTGCAACATAGGGAATCCCTTTAGCTCGAGCGATAATCGCCGCATGGGATGTGATGCCGCCTACCGCTGTAATAAACCCACTGACTAGAGAAGCATTCGCCTCCACAGTTTCTGTGGGAACAAGTTCCTGCGTCAGTATGATCGAATTATGAGGCACTTCAGCCATCTTGAGGCGCTCAAACGGGCAAAGATGCCCCAAAATTCGCCTAGCCACGTCGACAATATCGCGTACCCTCTCTCCAAAGTAGTGATCTTGAATCGTTTTAAAACGCGCTTTATATTCTTCAATAAGATGTTGAAAAATAGATTCCGTATTGCGTCTATGAGAACGAATCCTCTTCTCAATGACGCTTGTCAGAAGAGGGTCTTGCATCATCTCAAGATGAGTACCTAGGATAGAAGCAATCTCTGAAGGTCCCTCCGAGAGGGATACCTTCTGCAACATTTCCACATCCTGTCGACTCTTTTCCAAGGCTCTCCGATAACGGGCAATTTCAAGATCTACTTCCTGACAAGGGATCGCAACCTCAGGAACATAATCTTCCAAACTGGCAAAAAAAACAGGCAGCCCAATACCGATTCCTTTACTAATCGGCAGTCCTCTTAAGACAATCTCCCCATCCTTCGACGGCATGTTACTTTTCTCCAAACTCCATTTCAAATGCCTGCAAAAGATGCTGCATGGTCAACTCAGCATCCTCCCCTTCAACCGTAATTTCAATCATCGAATTTTTTTGTGCAGCAAGCATCAAAATGCTCATAATACTCCTCGCGTTAATTGTCTCATTTTTATAATTGAACAATACAGAAGATTTACGAGGTTGAAGCAGTTTGACAATGACTGCCGCCGGCCGAGTATGTAGGCCGAGAGCATTTTTAACTTTCACCTTTTGCACTAACTTCATAGGCTCTATCGCGTCTCGCGAACACTCCCAGTCTTTTGCCTTTGAGCAATAGCTTCTAGTAATTTCGCGTTGAATTCTTTGGCAGAGTGATAACCCATATTCTTAAGGCGGTGGTTCAGTGCAGTGGTTTCCAGTAGCAACACAACATCGCGTCCAGGTTTTACGGGAAGCAAGTGGTAGGGAATACTCACTCCCAAAACATCGATAAATTTTTCATCGAGCCCCACGCGATCGTAAAAGTGCTGATCGTCCCACTCTTCTAATTTCACAACCAGATCAATCTCTTTGTCAGGACGCACACAAACGGCACCATAAAGATGCGCTACATTGATGATTCCGATCCCGCGAATCTCCATTAAGTGGCGTGTGAGCTCTGGACCCGATCCAATAAGATAGGCCCCCTCTTTTTTCTTGATGCGAACGACATCATCAGAGATTAAGCGGTGTCCTCTTTCAATCAAGCCGAGAGCAGTCTCGCTCTTCCCTACTGAAGACTCTCCCTGGATAAGAACCCCCACACCAAATACTTCCACAAGACTCCCATGCAAAGTAACACTCGGACAAAACTCTTCAAGAAGTAAAAACGTAAGGCGGCTTAAAAGATTCGTCGCGTTAGACGAAGCCTGAAAAAGAGGAACCCCTTTTTTCTCACAAATCTCAATCAATTCCTTAGAAGGGAGCCCCCCTTTTGCTACAATCACTGCTGGGGTTGAGGAGGTCAAGATAGCGCCAAGCCTTTCTTTACGCACCTTAGAATCCAGCCCTCGTAAAAACTCAATTTCCTGTTTGCCCATGACAAGAATGCGAGTGCCAACATACCCTTTTAAATACCCTGTCAGACTCAAGCCTGGACGGTGCACTTCTGGTTTGTTAATCCGGCGAGAAAGACCAGAGGTGCCCGCAACGAGCACAAGCCCCAAATCTTTTCTATGTTGTTCATAGAGATATTGGATTAAGTACACAAATCCATCCCCTGTAAATAAAATGCCAGCCACTCAGAAAACGTTGGAAAAGCGCGGAAATCCACCCAAGTATTTTTATCTCTCAAGTCTGAAATTGTATAGTCGATTCCAGAAAGATATACAGTTCCCATTTCGCTTCCAGGATACCAATCAGCATAAAAACACTGAAAGGAGGAGAGCCCTAGAGCCTCAAAAAATGGCACAAGGGCCCCGGGATCTACACTCTTCTCCGCAGATTTTAAGTGCCGATCTGCTTTTAAAACAAGCTCTATCACTCGCCTGTTCGCATCGGCTATTTCTTGCACTTCTAAAACCCCCATTTCTGATAACTTTCCAAAGCCATTATGGATTTTTAAAAAAGAGAGGTAGTCTCTCGGCAGATTCAGTTTGATTTCTGCGAGTGTCTCTTGAATATCAGAGTCTGAGCAAGGAGGACGCCCACGAAAAAACGTGCTGTTATCCGCAAAGCTATAAACCAGCTCAGCTTCCATCGGCTCATCTTTGATATGTCTTGTTAAAACCACCGCAACATCATCCAATCGTTCAAAAAACTCAAAAAACATCGGATGCGCACGGGGATGATAGGGAAGACGGTCTAACCAAAAGTCACGCGTAAACTCGATGCGATCTTTGGAAGATACTCTGCTGAGTTCATACCAACCACGAGGCAAATTATAAGCAATCCTGTCCAATACTTCCCACGAAAGGTCATTGCGCTCACTTAACCAGATTACCTCTTTGAAAGAATGTTCTTTATTTGCTCTAAAAAACTTCTGACCCATCAGATTCATAAATGTTACTGTGGCACAATGAAAAATTTCTTTCCTTAGAAATTTTTATCATCTATATTCAGGAAATTACTATGGCGAGTACAAAGGTAGTCATTTTAGGGGGAGGGTTTGCCGGTATTAACGCGGCAAAAAGTTTAGGCAACTCTCAGTTTGACGTCTGGCTGATTGACCGTACGAATCACCATCTTTTTCAGCCTCTGTTATACCAAGTAGCTAGCGCGGCTCTTTCTCCTGGCGACATTGCCGTTCCGATTCGGGAGATTGTTTCCCCTTATGAAAATATCACTGTGATCATGGGAGAAGTCGTCGAGATCGACAAAAAAAAACAAGAAGTGCGCCTCCACAACGGGGATCTGATTGGGTATGAGTACCTCATCATCGCATTAGGAGCCCGCCACTCCTATTTTGGAAAAAACGAATGGGAGCCCTTCGCGCCTGGGCTGAAAACGCTTGACGATGCGCTAAAAATCCATGAGCGCATTCTGATGTCTTTTGAAAAAGCTGAGCGCTGCGACAGCATTTCTGAAGCGAGAAAATACTTGAATTTTGTCATCATTGGGGGAGGTCCGACAGGCGTGGAAATGGCAGGGGCCATTTCAGAAATCGCCTACCAAACGATGCTGAGGGACTTCCGAAGAATTGATACAACAAAAACAAAGATCCACTTGATCGAAGGCTCCGAACATATCCTTCCCGTTTATCCAGAAAGGCTTTCCAATAAAGCAAGGCATTATTTGGAGAATTTTGGCGTCAATGTGATTACTGGGAAAAGGGTGTCTCAGATTACTGCTGAGGGAGTGACCGTTGAAAATCTGTTTATTCCTGCAGAAAATGTTTTATGGGCAGCTGGCAATCAAGCTTCTTCCGTCTTAAAAACTCTTGGCGTTCCTCTAGATCGACAGGGGCGCGTCCTCGTAGATAGGGATCTAACGATCCCAGAACACCCGGAAGTGTTTGTTTTAGGGGATGCAGCGTGCGCAATGGATAAAAAGGGAAATCCTCTGCCAGGGCTGGCTCCCGTTGCAGTGCAACAGGGAAGATATGTAGCGCAAATGTTAAGAAGAAGACTGCCGCATAGTGAAAGACCTCCATTTGTCTATTTTGATAAGGGAACGATGGCAACCATCGGGAAGAGCAAGGCGATTGGAACGTTTGGAAAAGTGCAATTTAGCGGGTTTATCGCTTGGCTAGGTTGGAGTTTTATCCATATCCTGTATTTGATCGGCTTTCGCAATCGGCTCGTCGTTTTGATGCAGTGGCTTTTTTCCTACTTCGCATCGCATCGGGGAGCCCGCGTGATTATCAAGTCGATCCATGAAAACATACCCAACATCCACAAATAGACTGGCAGATGATCTCAGAGGGTATCTCCACCCTCTCAGCTGGGAGCGTGCACCCGCTCTTTATGCCGCCTTTACCCTGCTTTTTGGCTATGGCTGGCTTGTTTCATGGATTTGGCCTGCCCTTTGGGGGCTGTATCTCATCATTTTGCGAAAGTTTCCTTATCTAACGCTCCTGGTCGGCAGTCTTTTCTATATTCAGTTTCATAAACCCTTAGATTCTCCCGTGCAGGGCGGCTATTTTTCCATTTCTTCCAAGGCAACCCACTATTCCCCTTTTCAAACCCTTTTGCTCTACAAAGGAATCCTCTATACTGAAAAAGGGAGCCTCCCCGCCTCTATCTACATTCCCTCTTCCAAACCACAGTTTTCTGCTGATTGCGACTATATCGTCCAAGGGGGGCTTAAAAAACGGGACCTCGATCAAGCGATTATCAAACCGAAAAAACTTTCCCCAGTGAAACATTCTTGGAGTTTGGCTGAGGCTCGCTATCAGCTCAAAGGACGCTTTCGACATTTTTTAAACACTCATCTTAAAAAAGAAAATACCGCCTCTTTTTTAGGCTCCTTAGTAACCGGTGATGTAGAAAAAAGGGAATTGCGGTACCAATTTGGAAAACTCGGATTGCAACACCTGTTGGCGATCTCTGGGTTTCATTTTGCCATTCTCATCGCATTTGCTTCTTGGTTTTTACAGTTCTTCTTATCCTCCCGATCGACGACGATCGCCCTTCTTTTTGTGGTGAATGGCTATTTTCTCTTTGTAGGTTCGTTACCCGCCGTTCAAAGAAGCTATATTATGGCGACACTTTATCTCTTAGGTCCGCTGTTGAACCGCCACTCCAACCCTCTCAACCTTCTGGGTGCAGCCATGCTCATCGAGCTCCTCCTCCATCCACTACACATCCGTTCGATTGGATTTCAGCTGAGCTTTGCCTGTTGCGGGGGGATTTTTCTTTTATACCCCCCAATCAAGCAAAAACTAGCCTCTTTTCTCACCCCGCTGAAAGAACCTTCTCTCCTATCTTGTTGGGGAAGAAAATGTTCTTTGTTTTTCGTCCAAAGTATCGGCCTTTCTTTAGCGGTGAACCTGGCGATTTGGCCCCTTCTTCTTTACCATTTTCACACCTTTCCGATCCTTTCTTTGTTCTATAACCTTTTCTTTCCATATCTTGTCAGCATGGCCCTGTTCCTTTTCCTCCTCTCTGTTGCAGTCCACCTGATTTTTCCGCCGCTGAGCTCGCTTTGTTTTTGGGCAACAGATCGCTTGACGGCTGAGCTTCTCGGACTTGCCGCATACCCTCCGATCGCCTTAGATTATTCTTTAACAGCGCCTCACTTTCCCTTTTGGGTCATTCCAGTCTACCTAGCGATTCTTCTCCAAGGATCTATTCTTGCACGGGACAAAGTCCAGTTGAACGAAACTCCTTTTTGGAGTAGAATTCTGAAGACCTAAAACTTTCATTACGGCGGCCGTAGCTCAGCTGGTTAGAGCGTTGGATTGTGGTTCCAAAAGTCGCGGGTTCGAGTCCCGTCGGTCGCCCAGTTTCTCCAGGTAGGCATGTCTTTTCTCCAATCGATTCTTTTAGGAATCGTCCAAGGTACTACGGAATTTTTGCCCATTAGCTCTTCTGCCCACCTTCGACTTGCGAAGTATTTTTTAGGGCTAGATCACTTGAGTGGGCTGATCTATTTTGACCTGGTCTGCCATATGGGGACACTTCTAGCCCTTCTGATCTTTTTAAAAGAAGAAGTGTTCCATGTACTGAAAAGCGTCCGGACCATAGCGCTGTATTTTCTGGCACTTCTTCCTTTAATTCCGGCCTACTTTTTCCTAAAACCGCTCCTTCTAAAGGCGTCTCACCCTTCTTTTTTGGGGTATTCTTTGATGACAACGTCGATGCTTTTATTTGTGGCTTCTCAAAAAAAAACCTTCAGCCCAAGTAAAAAATGGCAGCATGTGCTATGCATAGGGGTGATGCAAACGATGGCGCTCATTCCTGGGATTTCGCGAAGCGGCTCGACGATTACAACTGCCCGATTGTGCGGGTGGAGCTGGAAGGATGGGGCTCTTTTTTCTTTTCTCTTAGCCATTCCGACGATTTGCGGGGGGGAAATTTTAGAAAGTTTGAAATACCATGAAACAGGGCATGTTTCCGGGATCTGTTATCTAGGTGGATTTATGTCTTCGTTTGTGCTGGGGCTTTTTTCGGTGCGTTTCATTTTTTTTATTTATGAAACGGGGAAAGTAAGACCTTTTGCTTGGTATTGTTTAGGCGCGGGCCTTGTTACGTGGAGGTTATTGCATGGCTAAAAAAAAGCAAGCTTCCGCCAATTTAGAGGCAAAAGGGCTTTTTTTCATTTCGCTTGCTGTAGTGGTTGCGCTAAGCCTTTGGAGTTTTCGCTTCCTCTATCCCAGGACTAATGTATTGGGCTATTTGGGTTACCTGGCGGCTCTTGGAATCAAATCTTTATTTGGTCTTGGTTCTTACTTAATCCCGGCCTATCTTGCATGGATGGGTGTTCAGCTCATCCGCAAACGGAAAATCCACCCCACAGATTCCCTTTATTTTGTCATCCTGATGAGTTCTTTGTGTATGCTTTTGACCGTTTTTGCTGAAAGCGATCCGCAAAAAGGAGCCTATTTTAAAGAAAGCGTAGTCTCAGAGACTGTTGTTCTTACAAGCCCTTATCCGCGTACTTTGACCCGTTACTATTTAGGGGGATTCCCCTACTATTTTCTCTTCTCTGATCTACCCCTTGTCTATTTAGAAAAAACATTAAGTCCTGTGGGTACAACACTGATTTTTTTCTCTTTGGGATTCGTTTCTTTTTTGCTTCTGACCGGTGTAAAAATCATCTCTGGATGGATGTTTTTCTGGAAAGGCTTGAAGTACTGCTTACGGATGCTTTTTAAAATCCTCACTACGAAGCCCGCTCCCCATGTTCCCAAAACGCCCAAGGTCTATTCAGGCCTTAAAATCAACCACCTTCCCACCTCTACCCAGCCCAAAAAAAAGCTCTCACAAATTCTCTCCTCCTCTAAAGAGCCAGCCTCGCCACCAAAACCTTTTCCGAAACAAGAGCCTCTCCCCATTCCGATCAAAAGCCTGATTGTGTCAGCCAATAGCGCCTATCGACTGCCCTCCGCCGATCTTCTTTCTACTTCTAAAGAAAAGATCGACCAACCCACTCTAAAAAAAGACCTCATGCAACAAGCTGCCGTCCTGGAAGAGACGTTAAAAAGCTTTGGGATTGAAGCCAAAGTGGGAGAGGTCAATAGTGGTCCTTCCATTACCTCTTTCGAGGTACACCCATCAATAGGAGTGAAAGTACAGAAGATCAAAGCTCTTGAAAACGATATTGCGCTCAATATGCAGGCAAAATCGATCCGTATCGTGGCTCCCATTCCCGGTAAAGCCGCGGTTGGTGTGGAAGTCCCAGCCATTCACCCTCAAGAGGTGAGTTTTAAGGAGATGATCCTTCACTATCAAAAAAAAAGAAAGCTTGCCATCCCCATTCTTTTAGGAAAAGCGATCAACGGAGAATGGGTGTTTTCTGACCTTGCCAAAATGCCGCACTGTCTGATTGCTGGGGCTACTGGCTCAGGCAAATCTGTTTGCGTCAATACGATCGTTATGTCGATTCTCATGAACGCGCGTCCCGAAGAGATCAAGCTTCTCATGGTCGATCCGAAAAAGGTGGAGCTCACTCAATATTCAAAATTGCCCCATATGATTGCTCCCGTGATTACAGAGCCTCATGGGGCTTACGCAGCGCTGCAGTGGCTTGTGAAAGAGATGCAGGTGCGCTATGAGATCCTCAAACAACTGGGGCTGCGCAATATCACAGCTTTTAACCACCGGAAAGTAGTGCCTGAGTTGGAAGCTTCTCTCAGCATCCCTATTCCAGAGCATATGCCTTTCATCGTAGCGATGATCGATGAGTTTGCCGATCTGATGATGGTCTCATCGGCTGATATTGAAACCCCGATTGCCCGTATTGCCCAAATGGCCAGAGCGGTGGGTATCCACCTCATCTTAGCAACACAAAGGCCCTCTCGCGAAGTGATTACGGGTATCATTAAAGCAAACATCCCGACACGCATCTCCTTTAAAGTGGCAAGCCGCGTAAACTCCCAAATCATCCTTGATGATACAGGGGCAGAAAGCCTTTTGGGGAGTGGGGATCTTCTCTTTTTACCGCCAGGAACCTCTCAGCTGGTTCGCGCACAAGGCGCTTATATCTCCGATGAAGATATCAATAAAGTCGTTCAAAACATTGTAGAACAAAGCTCAACGAACTATCTCATTCCCTCCTTTGATTCTTTTCGCTCCCTCGAATGGGAGCCTGACTCAAAATCTGGCGGAAAAGATGAGCTCTATGATAGAGCGCTCGAGCTTGTCCTCGCACAGAAAAGCGCCTCGACGACTTTTTTACAAAGAAAACTCAAAATCGGCTATGCTCGGGCAGCAAGCCTTATCGATGAGTTAGAAGAGAACGGAGTCATCGGCCCAGCCGATGGAGCTAAGCCGAGAAAAGTGATTCGCAATCCAGGGGTCCAGTCAGCTTTCTTTCCCGAAAATACAGACGACGATGAACTCGAGCCTTAATACCATTTGCGAGGAATAAATTCATAAATTAGGGCCGTATAACATGTCATCATTTTTATCTGGCAAAGCCTTGATCCATGGCACCGCCCCTGCGTCATGCTGAATATAAGCTTGCTGAACACATTGGGGTTTAGGGAGCAACGGAACAGAAAACTCCGTTAAGGATCCATCTCCTCTTCTTTCGGGTTACGTAACGGTCGCAGATTTCCTTTATAGTCATTTAAATTTTCTTTTACACGTGCTTCGTGTAGACTGTTCAGATGACTTATTCACTCGACTTAAGAAACAAGGCTTTAAAATACATTGAGAACGGAGGGACATGGAGCTCT
>MGMD01000020.1 GCA_001796285.1 Chlamydiae bacterium RIFCSPLOWO2_12_FULL_45_20 | reverse complement strand
TCAGCATCAGCAAAAAGAAATGGTCTGTGTGTTTCCTAAGATCATCCGACTTTCTCCCAAAGATTACACGCATCAGTTGGAGAATTTTTTTCAGCTTCAAAAAACGATTCTGAACGATTATCGAAGACAGCTGAGCTGTTTGAGTCAAGGGGGGCGCTTTGCCCCCCGCACGGTCGATCTTCGAATTCCGCAGCTTGCGTTTGTAGAAAGGTAATACGAAATCCTACACAGTTACTTCTAAAACGCTTGTACGCTTAGCAGGGTTGTTGGTTCGGTGTGCACAGTCCACTAGAAATTGGACATATGCTTTTGGAATCGTGGTAAAGTCGTGGGGTATGTTCTTCTCCTGCAGATAAAGCTTAAAACTCTCCAATTCTAAAGCTTCGGCAACCTTATAGTAGGTTCGGTTTCTAAAGCAATAATAAGCCTGATTGAGCAAATTGCCTGTAGCCCAGTATACTCCCAATCCCATTAAAAACCCAAGGCCCCCTCCAATGGCTAAGGCTGTATAGATGCCTGCAATCACGGCTGCCATAAGGGCGAGCCGAGAGGGTAATTGCCCTATCCTCTGATGTTCGCGCAGGCATTGCGCGCGAAGGACAGCACAATCTTTATTATGTTGTGGGTTGACAATCGACGAGGACATAAGTGACTCTCCTATTTTTTTTTCGGGGATGGTAAACTCTTGGTCGATATAATGCAAGGCAAAGAGGATGGCTACAAAGAAATTTTTTCAATATATACTGGATAAAGCCGTTGAATTCAAAGGTTCCTTTTCTTATGCTCCTTTTTTATAGGAGTAAACATTATGGAAGAATTCGTCGCATATCTCGTGAAAAATATGGTGAATGTACCGGATGCTGTCGATATCCGCTCTATGGAAGGTGAAAGTGGTCTTTTGATCGAAATTCGAGTGGCCCCTGAAGATGTAGGCAAAATAGTGGGGCGAAAGGGAAATGTGATCCGTTCTCTTCGGACTTTAGCTATGACGATTGGAGCGAGGATTGGCCGCCGAATTCATTTAGAAATTGTTCAATAAGAGGTGTTTATGGGCGTCGGTTTACGGATCGAGCTAGAAGAGGTGGAACAGCGAGTGATCCTTCGTATTGATGGTAGAATTGACGCCGCCTCAGCCCCCATTCTAGATAGAAAAATCAACAGTTTAATTGACGAGCAGCATACGCACTTAATTCTTGACTTTACTCGCACAGACTATTTGAGCTCGGCGGGAATGCGAGTTCTTCTATCGGCGATAAAGAAGTTAAAACCCCAAAAAGGGGGGGTGGTTCTTTTCGGAGCAAGCGAAGAAGTGTTGGAGGTCATTCGAATGGCGGGTTTTGATAAAATTTTTCGTATATATTCTTCAGAAAAAGAAGCCTTGCAACACCAGAGCCCGTCCAAATAAATTGGGAAGGTTCCTAAGTGAAGCAAGCATTTTTAGAGAGAAAACCTCTTTTTCAAAAAGTCCCCGTTGCAGGGAGGAAAAAAAGAGTTTTGATTATTGCGGGGCCGACCGCTTCCGGGAAAACTCGTCTTTCCCTTTCGCTTGCGGCAGCTTTGGGTGGAGAAATCATTTCTGCTGATTCTATGCAAGTGTATCGAGGAATGGACATAGGCACTGCCAAAGCAAGCCCGGAAGATCGGGCTCTCATTGCTCATCATCTGATTGATATTTGTGATCTTTATTACACCTTCAATGTGGCTGAGTTTTATAAGAAGACCCAGGAGGCGTTTCGAGAAATTAGCGTTAGAGAAAATGTTCCCATTGTAGTGGGAGGATCAGGATTTTATATTCATGCGCTTCTCTATGGCCCCCCGGCAGGTCCTCCCTCTAATCCTGCAGTAAGGGAACAATTGGATCAGCAAATGAGAGACTTGGGTCCTGAAGTGCTCTACGAAAGACTACAGATGTTTGATCCGTATTATGCTGCGACGATCTCAGAGTTTGATCGGCATAAGATCGTTCGCGCGCTGGAAATTATGTCTCTTTCTGAGAGGAGAGTTAGCGATTTTCCTAAGGCTAATCGGCTCAAAGAGCAGGACTATGATTTTCGGTGTTGGTTTCTTTATTATCCCAAGGAAAAGCTGTATGCCCGCATTGAAAAACGGTGCGATGAAATGCTCGAAAAAGGGCTTTTGAGTGAGGTACGTGAGCTTGAAAAAAAAGGACTTCGGGACAATCCTACCGCTTCGCAATCAATTGGATATCGGCAAGCTTTAGACTATCTAGCAAGCGCCCAGACAGAAGAAGATTTTGAGCGGTTTGTTTTTACATTCAAAAAGGCCTCGCGCCACTACTCGAAAAGGCAGTTTACTTGGTTTCGGAAAGAACCGCTATTTCGCTGGCTTAATATTGACGAGCATCCCTTGGAGCGGTTAAAAGAGCTGGTTTTACAAGACTTTGAGCAAGGTGATTAAAAACTGATCTTTCCAAAGGTAGTGCTCGAGTAGACCTTCTGTCTTTTTGCCAAGTATTTGGTGTGCGATATAAAGAGCTTCTACCGATGCAAGACCTTTGGCTGGGTCTGGGCAGTCAGATTGTCTTCGCGGATATGCAGTCTGGTAGATGGATGGCAAGCTTTTATTTTCAAGGTGGCAAGGAAGCTGCTTTTCCATGATTTTAGCAAGTCGCCAGGTTCCGTCGAGTAGCAGCAGCCCTTTACCATGGTCATCTATTGTCAATGGGGGAGCTCCCATTTTGAGAAGGATGTAGCCAGTACAGTCTGGAAGGGAATCTGTCGGATAGGTGTAAAACAGTAGGTCTGGGTGCGTCTCTAGGCCTCGAAGGGAGCATTTTTTCAGATTTTCTCGCCGGTGGCGAAAGATGATCGTTTTCAAGGGATGCCTACAAATCGCAAATTTTATGGTCTGTTATCTCTAACAAAGTTTTTGGAATTTCAAAAAGAAAGCGGGAAGGGTTGGTTGGTTGGGGCTTACCCATACGCATTCTAGAACGTGCCATACTTAAAGTGAGATGTTTTTGCGCTCTTGTAATCCCGACATAAAAGAGGCGTCGTTCTTCTTCCAGTCCTGTTTCCATCCTGCTCTTTTCATGGGGTAAGATCCCATCTTCCATCCCTGCGATAAAACAGACAGGAAACTCGAGCCCTTTTGCGCTATGAAGAGTCATCAGATGGACGTGGTCTTCCCTTCTTTTTTTGTGGGTGTGCATGGTTTGTCGATTGAGGGTGGTGTTGGCGATAAAATCTTGCAACGAGGCGTCCTCTGAGGAGGCGATGGCATTGACGCATTCCTCCACATTTTCCCACTTAAATTGCCTCATTTTCTCTGACTTTACTTCCTCTTGGATCGCTTTTTTATAGTTGATCGTTTGGATGAGCCACTTTAGCGCTTCGGTAAAAGGAGGCGTCTGAAAGTGATGTTGTGCGGTTTCAATCAATGTAATAAAGTGTTGAGCGGCTGGTTTTTCTTGCGTTTTTAAAAGATCCCATAGGGGAATATTTTTCGAACGGTTTTCTTGCGTGAGGGTATCTAAAAAAGTATCGGAAATCCCCCTTCTTGGCACATTCATAATCCGCAGGAGCGCTTCTTGATCCTTTGGGTTGGCAATCACTCGAAGATACGCAAGAATATCCTTAATTTCGCTCCGTTCAGAAAATTCCAAGCCGCCGAAAACCTCATAGGGGATGCCCCGTACCCAATGGCCCCCCTCGCTTGGATAGGAAGTCTGAAGGAGAGCCATTTCTAGTTGTCTTGCGAGCGAGTTAGATCGATAGAGAATGGCTATATCGCTCCATTTGAGCCCATTTTTTTTATGTCTTAAGATGCGATTTACAATGGCTACAGCTTCTTCTAAGTCGGTAGGAGCATGAAACACTTCAATCAGAGACCCTCCTTTGAGGTGAGACCATAGATTTTTGTCATGGCGATTTTGGTTGTGGCTAATCACTGCATTAGCGGCGTTTAAAATAACAGGCGTAGAGCGATAATTTTGTTCGAGCTTAATCGTATAGTCGCGTTTGAAATGGAGAATATTTTTCACTTCAGCCCCCCTCCAACCATAAATCGACTGGTCATCATCGCCGACAACACAGAGATTTTGGTATTTTTGTGCCAGCAGCTCCGCTAGGCGGAATTGGGCGGGATTCGTGTCTTGGTATTCATCAATCATGAGATAGCGATACTGCTCTTGATATTTTAAAAGAGTGTCTGGGTGTTCTTCAAATAGCTGTATGCAAAGGGAGATAAGACTGTCGAAGCTGACTGCATTGTAAGCCCGGAGAGTAGAACCAAGTCTTAAGTAAAGATCTTTTGCAAATGTATCGTGCCAGTGCATCTTTTCGACGCTGAGATTCGAAGATGCTGCTTCAGCCAGAGCGGCTCTTGTGGGGGCAAGTGAGGGGAGTTCCCCCGTATGGCCCAGCATGTCTCTTGTGAGCTGTTGGATAATCCGCGTCAGATCCCTTTCGTCATAAAGACTAAACTGTTTCGTGTAGCCAAGTTTTTCGATTTCCTTGCGAAGGACTTGCATGCAAAAGCTGTGGAAAGTGGCAAGTAACACGTATCGGCTCTGGGCACCAATCAGGGACTCCACTCGTTTTTTCATCTCTAGTGCCGCTTTATTTGTAAAGGTAAGGCCGAGAATGGCGCCGGGATCGGTGCCCGTTTCAATGAGATGGGCAATGCGGTGGACGATGACCTTCGTTTTGCCGCTTCCCGCCCCAGCAAGGACAAGAATGCGCCCTTTGGTGCGCTTGACCGCTTCTTCTTGCGATGGGTTTAGTTGCATTTGAGCAGTCGTTTCCATTCTTCAAAAATTTGATAGAAAACTGCCCCCTTGGCGCTTTGGCGGGGAATCACGTTCATGTCGTAGGGGGGAAGAGAGGGACAGCTGTTACGAAACGCTTCCCGGATGAGCCTTTTGAAACGGTTTCTTTCTGGGGAGGAGCCAAAGCGAGTCGACGCGCTGATCCCAAGCCGTGCCATCTTGGCGGGTCGGTAATCGAGGCAGAAATAGCGCCCGACAAGCCTTTCCCCATGTTTCATGAGTCTGGTGAATTCGCTTCGCCGTCGGAGCCGTCGGTTTTTAGGAAAAGTTAACCCAGACTTCTCACACATTGCAGGAGCCTCTGAACGAGCCGTAGGGCGGGCTAGGCGGCTAGCTTCTTGCGGCCTTGTCTTCTGCGGCGATTGATAATTTTTCTTCCTGAGCTTGTTTTCATCCGCGCTCGAAATCCGATGGTTTTTTTGCGGCGGCGCTTGCTGGGTTGATAGGTGCGTTTCATGGTTCATCCGGACATTAAAATTAAAGTTCACTCCAAAGTTTAATCGATTAGGTAGTAATCTTCAAGCTTGAAAATATATTGAGGGCCCATGTAAACTTTGGCCTTTCAAGAGTTAGAGGAAATCGATGAAAGTTAAAGCTTCCATTAAAGCTGACCCTGCGAAGGGAGATAAGATTGTCCGTCGCAGAGGGCGTGTTTACGTGATTAATAAGAAAGATCCCAACCGCAAGCAGCGCCAGAAGGGGCCTGCTCGCAAGAAATAAGAGGAATAATGGCCAAAAAATCTCAAATTGCAAGACAAGCAAAACGGCAGCGCTTGGTAAATAATAAATGGGAAAAGCGCAAAGCTTTAAAAGAGACCATTCTCGACATGAGAAAGAATATTGAAGAGAGGCTTGCGGCTGTCGATGCCCTCAATAAATTGCCTAAAAATTCTTCTCGTGTACGGCTTCGGAATCGCTGCCAGCTCACAGGTAGATCCCGTGGGTTTTTACGTAAATTTAAGCTTTCTAGGCTTTGTTTTAGAGAAATGGCAAGCAGCGGGCTTGTGCCTGGTGTTTTCAAAGCCTCTTGGTAGGGTAGCCCTTTCACAAGAATAAAGATTTAAATTGGGTTTCTTTGGGGCCTGTCTCAGGTGGGGCTACTGTGTTCTGTTTTCAGGGCGTCTTTCAATAATTTCCACTCTGGCATTTCCTCGTTCCAGATATACGTAGAGGGTCCGACCACTCCTTCTTTAAAGGCCTTTGTCAGGGCCTGATGGCTCATGGGGCCTTTTTGTTTGTGAGTAAGGTCTAAATAGTACCAAAATTTATCCGTGGGCCCTTCAATGATCAACATGGGCTCCTTGGTGGGTAGGTTGGGGAGCTGTTGTTTTTTTTTGGTTGTGAAAAAGAAAATGGCAAAAATTCCAAAGATTCCAAAGAGAAAGCCCAGGGCAAACCACAAATAAGGGCTTCGATCTCGCTTATAGGCCAAAAAAGCTGAAATACATCCCATGACAGCAGCGCTAACCAGCATCAGGGGATTAAAGGGTGGTATGTGCATTGTGTTTGATCCTTTTGGCTTAAGGATACAGAATTCGAGAAAAAGTTTCCAAGCGGCTGTTTTTTTGATATACTGCCGCACTTATATTGGAGGAAGAATGAATGATCAATTAAAAAATATGGATAGTAGGGAGATCGAGCTGCCTGAGACTGTATTTATTCGGGATATTGATTCTCGTGTTTTTCAAGCCATTGCTCTTCAGGTACTTGCGAAAATTGAAGGGATTGGAATGATAGAAGGGAACCTGTTTGACAGTTTACTTGGCAGGGAAGTGGAGAGGGTCAAGGGGATTTCTGTGACTCAGCATCAGAAGAATCGTTCTGTGGAGATCCGCGTGGAAGTGAATGTATTGTATGGGGTCAATATTCCTGAAAAAGCGGGAGAGGTGCAAGAAAGACTTGTGGAAGAAATTAGCAAGTGGACGGGTCTTCACGTTTCTTCTGTGCATGTGATTTTTAAGGATCTGATTCCTTCTCAAGAGGAAACAGCTCATACGCCTCTACCCGCTAGTGAATTGGAAGAGGCTTTTTAGAAAATGGGTGCAAAATCGGCTATTGCTGCAACGTTACAGCTTTTTTTTATCTTTGCGTGTTTTTTAGTGGGGTTATTTTTTGTTTGTTTTCCCTATCTGCCTCAGCTACAGAATCAGGTGAGCCATATTTTTTCTGCCCCTTTTGAAACATGTACACATATTGGGGTTGGAATTTTAGGCCTAACAGTTGTTTTGACTCTGGCTTTTTATGTCTTACATAGGGGAAGTTATGTGGTGATTCAAATGGGGGGCCAGTCAAAGGCGCATCTCCACCGGACCATTATCCAGAAGGCAGTAGAAGCGTGTTTGAGCAGTAAATTTCCCCAAAAAATGCACTTGAAGCAGTTGGAAATCGGCCCTAAAGAACATTTAGATTTTACGGTTACATTAACGCCGCAAGGGGCAGCTTTGGGCGAGGCATTATATCTTCAAGTGGAAGAGGAATTGAATCTTCTTCTGAAGGAAAGATTTGGCTATTCAAAGCCCTTTCATTTGATTGTGCAAGAGGTAGCGTCAAAGTCGCTCGAGCCATTTTAGAATCCTTTGCACATCCTTAGCTGAGAGCCCTGGCGTCGCGTAGATTTCTTCTGCAGGGGCGGCTTTCAATCTTTTTACGCTCCCAAATTTTTTTAAAATGTTTTTCTTTTTCATAGGACCAATGCCTGCAATAGCGTCGAGACTGCTGGCAAGGGTCCTCTGGGAGCGTTTTTTCCGATGAAATGTGATCGCGGTTCGGTGGGCTTCATCTCTAATTTTCTGCAGTAAAAATAGAAGCGGTGAACGGGGATTGACGAGCAAGGGATCTTTACGATAGGGCACATAAATCTTTTCTTGGGATAGTCCTTTGTCGTGGCGGGCATTTTCCTTGGTCAGGGCAATGGCATCTATAGAAGCGATCAAGAGCACTTTGAAGACTTCTAGTGCAATATTGAGCTGTCCTTTTCCTCCATCGACAATCACAAGGTCGGGAAGGTCTTCTCCCCCTTTTTTCTTTGTAAAATATCGGGTTAAAACTTCTCTCATAGCCGTATAGTCATCTGCTGTTTCTGAGTGTTTGATTGTAAAAAGGCGGGTTCGAGAGGGATCTTTTTCCCCATTGATGAAAGAGACGAGAGCTGCGACGGGGTCAGTTCCTGTCATATTGGAAGTGTCGAAGCAAATGATATGGCGAGGAAAGCGGTTGAGCTCTAGTGTTTCTTGAAGATCGAGAAGCATTTTTTCTTTGAGAGATTTGGCGTCCTCTTCTCGTATAAAAAGGGCTTTTGCATTGCGCATAGCCATTTTAACCAGATCCTTTTTTTTCCCTTTTTGGGGGGAGGAGATCTTGCGTTGGAGGATCTCACTTAGAGCTATCTCGTCTTTCAGAGGAAAGGGGACAAAAATCTCTTGGGGCGGTTTTGGGTGATTTTTGTAGTGTTGCAAGAGAAAAGTTTCGATGGTTTCTTGCTCATTCGAAGCGATGAGATGAAAACTGAAATGTTCTGAACCTGTGAGTTTTCCTTCTCTAAAGAATAGAAGAGCAATAAGAACTGCGTCCGCCTCTTTAAACAACCCTAATACGTCGCAATCTTTGGCTTCTGGATCCTCCACGTGCTGTACTTCAGTGACATGCTCGATTTGTTGGATCCTTTTTAAAAGGGCGTTGGCAGCTTCAAATTCTAAATTCTCGGAGGCAAAGTACATTTGCTTTTTGAGCTCTTTGAGGACTTCCGTGTCTTGTCCTCGTAGGAGTTTTTTTGCCGCTTCCACATGTTGCATGTACTCCTCTTCAGTACAAAGCTCGACGCAAGGAGCAATGCAGCGCTTGATATCGTAGAGAAGGCAAGGTCTCGTCCGCACTCTTAGTTCTGCATCTGAGCATTGCCTTAACGGAAAGATCTTGGAGATCAGATCATACGTTTGTCTTGCTGCGAGGGCATTGGTGTAGGGGCCGAAATATAGGCCATCATCTTTCGGCTTTCCCTTGTAGCGGATGATTTTTAAAAGTGGCCATTTGTGCTTTGTCAAAACCAGGCTGACGAAGGTCTTATCATCTTTCAGAAGGATGTTGTATTTGGGTTGGTGTAATTTAATTAAGTTATTTTCTAGAAGGAGAGCATCTTTTTCAGTTAAGGCAATGATCGTATCGATGGCACTGATTTTCGGGAGGAGGTAGGGCACTGTATCTCTTGGATCCCCATGCTGAGCAAAGTATTGTTTGAGTCTCGCCTTTAAGTTTTTCGCCTTTCCAACGTAGAGAACCTTTCCTTGGTCATCCTTCATGAGATAAACCCCAGGTTCTTCTGGGTAGAGGGCTAGAGTTTTCGGATCAAATAACATAAAAGATCCATTATATCATATTTTTCAGCTCGCATAAGAGATGTTGGGCCTGAATGGGAGTTAAGTGGAGGAGGTCTATTTTTTTTAGTCTATTAAGGACAGGATGTTCTTTGGCAGCTGAGAGTAAAAAAGACATCTGTTCCTCTTTGTCCACAGAATGTACAAAGCCGCGTTCTAGTTCTTTTAACATTTCTTCAGCCCTTTGAATGGCTTGATTAGGAAGTCCTGCGAGTTTGGCTACATGAATCCCATAGCTCTTATCAGTACCCCCCGGAATGATTTTGCGAAGAAAAACAATCCCAGAATCGATCTCCTTCACTGCGGTCTGAACATTGGCTGCATTAGGGAAATGGTTTTTAAGACGGGTGAGCTCCCAGTAGTGGGTTGCAAACAGGGTTTTTGCTTGTTTCCGATGAGTCGTAAGGAGGTATTCGGCTACCGCCCAGGCGATGGAAATGCCATCGTAGGTGCTGGTTCCCCTTCCAATCTCGTCGAGAAGCACTAAGGAGCGGGAGGTGGCGTTGTTTAAAATATTGGCTGTCTCAGACATTTCCACCATGAAGGTAGACTGTCCTCTTGCAATATCGTCGCTGGCGCCGATTCGGGAAAAGATTTTGTCAATGATTCCCATGCGAGTAGATGTAGCTGGCACATAGGAGCCCATCTGCGCCAAAATGGCAATGAGGGCGACTTGTCGGATGTAGGTCGATTTTCCTGCCATGTTAGGGCCTGTGATCAAGAGCAGTTGTTGCTTGGGGCTTAAGTGGGTGTCATTGGCAATGAAAGAGGCCCGGCCTACGTGGCTCTCGATAACGGGGTGTCTTCCTCCGATGATTTCTAATGTATCAGAGTGATCGACGATAGGTCTTGTCCACTGATTTCTGACGGCAATAGTAGTGAGCGCCAGCATCACGTCGATCTTGGCAATCGTTTTGGCTGCTTGATGAATGGGACCACTTTCTTTCGCGATTTCTTTGCGTAGATGTTCGAAAAGTTCTAGTTCGATGGCTTTGGACCGTTCTTCAGCAGTTAAGACACGGTGCTCAAAATCCTTTAGTTCTTGGGTGAGAAATCGTTCCGCATTGACTAGCGTCTGGCGGCGGTGAAAGGTGTCGGGAATCCGACCGCTTTGCGCCCTTGGTACTTCGATGTAGTAGCCAAAGGCTCTTGTATAACCCACTTTGAGGGTTTTGATCCCCGTCTCTTCGCGGAGGTGTAATTGGTACTGTGCCATCCAGCTCATTGAATCTTTGGCCAGTTTTCTTAAAGAATCGAGCTCTTGATGGTAACCATCTCGGAATACCTCTCCTTCATGAGCTTTTAAAGGGGGGGAGTCATTCATTGCGGAAAGAATCCGTTTAGACAAGTCGTCAAAATGGCCCAGACGTTCTTGAGGAAGTAGCTTTTTAACCTCAGGAATTTGGGTGAGGGACCTCCCTAGAGCGTATAGATCGCGAGGCCCTGCGTATTTGCCGGCGATCTTCATGATGAGTCGTTCAATATCCTTAATCTGTGATAAGAGTTTCATAAGGGTTTTTGCTAGGTCTTGCTGTCTTATGAAACAAGCGATCTGTTCTTGCCGTTCAAAGATTTTTTCCGGTGAAAGAAGCGGGTATTGGACAAAGTGGCAGAGAAGCCTTCCTCCCATTGGAGTAGACGTTTCGTCCAAGAGCTGGATCAAAGATTCCTGGATCTCCAAATTTTTCATCGTCGACCGATCGAGAGCCATCCACTCGGCCTCCGATTCCGTGTCGACTTTCTGAAGATGTTCTAGGTTTAACAGGAGTTCTTCTTGTAAATAAAATAGAAGTGATCCCGCAGCGATAGTCCCTGCCTTTTTTTCTTTATCGTTGGCGTCAAAATGTCCATTCAGCACCTCTTGAGCCATTTGGAGGCTCAATGGACTCCTTAGGGTTGCAACGAATGGAAAGTAATGGGAGAGCTCCTTTAAAAACTCAAAGTCTTTCGAGATCAGCAGTTCTTTGGGTTTTAGGCGACAGAGTTCATCCATCACATGCTGCATTTTGTCGATTTCCATCACACGGAATTCAGCCGTGGTTATATCGAGGATGGCGAGGCCAAAATGGGACTCTTCCAGGACAATGGAGACGAAGAAGTTATTTTTTTTATCGTTGATCAGTTGAGAATTGATAATCGTTGCGGGAGTCAGCACGCGGACGAGTGCTCTTTTCACAATTCCCTTGGTTTCTTTGGGATCTTCTATTTGTTCTGCGATGGCAATTTTAAAGCCATTTAGAAGGAGCTTGTCGATATAGCTTTCTGCTGTATGGAAGGGAACACCGCACATGGGGATTCCTTGCCTTGCGGTCAACGTAATGCCGATGGCTTTGGAGATGATTTCGGCATCTTCGTAAAAGGCTTCATAAAAATCGCCTAAACGAAAAAAAAGAAGCGCGTCTTTCGCTTCTTTTTTGCACTCTTGCCATTGAGCCATCATGGGTGTGGACATGGTTTGGTAGTATGCCCGATTTGCGTTCAAGTTGCTAGAATTTTTCTAGTGCCTGGAACCTCTTTGTTCCCTATACTTGCCTCCTTCTGGAAGGGGGGGGACGGGTGTTATGTCAATGGCTGTGATCCAGTTTGTGAGGTGCCTTTGCTGAGCCCTTCCTCTACTGTGACATTTGCTACTTCTTGTTGGGAAAATGATTGGCGAACGATCCTTCTCAAGCCTGGGTATTTGGAGTGGTTGCAAATAGGTCATCACTGCTTTCCTTTTCAGGAACGGCTTTTGGTCATCAACAACGTTAAAGAAGTAGAGACGGTTCAGGCCGCTGCTCGAGCAAAGGTGCAACAAGGAATATTGACCCGGGTGGTGGTAGCCCAGGATATCCTGGGCCATTTTCAGCTCAAGAGGGAAGATTGGAATGATTGGCAGTATTACAATGCTCTTGGGCCTCTCACGGCGATTTTTGAAGCTCAAGGAAAATATCTTCTTTATGTGACTGGCGATGTCTATTTAAAAAAACCGGTTCGATGGATTCCTCAAGCCATCCGTTTTATGCAAAAGCATCCCCAGTGTAAGGTGGCGAATCTTTCCTGGAATGATCGATACGAAGAAGTGAAAAAAGAATCGTACTCGCGGTCTTGGAACTTTGCTCTTTCTAGGGAAGGTTTTTCCGATCAGATGTTTTTGGTACGAACCGGCGATTTTAAGGCCCCGATTTATGGGGAGGTTCGGGAGGATGCGAGCCATTTTCCAAGAGGTGATGTTTTTGAAAAGCGAGTTTTCAGTACCATGAAAAATCGGGGGTGGGAGAGAATCACTTTCATGTGGGGGTCTTACACTCACGAAAATATATGAAATATGGGTACATTTTCAAAAAACAGCCTGGAGCTTTTGCGATCTCGGATCGATCTTGTCGAAGTACTAAATCCTTACCTCAAATTGCAGCGGACAGGTGCTAGTTACAAAGGGTTGTGCCCGTTTCATGAGGAGAGGACGCCTTCTTTTGTCATTCAAAGAGGGGATAGCCATTACCATTGTTTTGGTTGTGGGGCTCATGGAGACGCGATTCAATTTCTTATGACGCATCTTAAGATGAGTTTTCTTGAGGCGGTGGAACACTTGGCGGATCGTTTTCAGGTGGAGCTTGAGGAGGTCGCTATCCATGAGCAGGCAAAAGGTCCGGCTAAGGCGGTCCTGAAAGATGCCCTGGAGAGGGCTTCTCAGTTTTATCAGTTTTATCTTTTGCATACATTGGAGGGGCATGCTGCTTTGGATTATTTGTATTCTCGCGGGATTACTCTCGATTTTATTCAGCAGTTTCACATTGGCTTTGCTCCCAAACTGCCCCATATTTTCCTCAAAGTAATGGGGGAGCACAAGATTTCTAATGTTGTGCTTGAAGAAGCTGGGCTTGTAAAAAACGGGAGGGAATTTTTCTCTGACCGGATTACGATACCTATTCGCGATGTGGTGGGTTCTGTGATCGGCTTTTCAGCCAGAAAATATAGGACGGATACTTTTGGTGGTAAATACATCAATACCTCGGAGACTTCTCTTTTTAAAAAATCCAAAGTGCTGTTTGGACTGAGCTTTTCGAGAAAAAATATTGCCAAGACCAAAAGCGTCCTCATTGTTGAAGGGCAGTTTGATGCGTTGCGGTTGATCTATGCGGGGTTTGATTGGACTGTTGCGGGGCAGGGGACAGCCTTTACTGAAGAGATGGCCAAAGAGTTGATACATCTTGGGGTCAGAGTGGTCTATTTGGCTTTTGATGGAGATCCTGCAGGAAAAGAGGCTGCGATTAAAACGGGGCATTTTTTTCAAAAAGAGGGCGTAGAGGTGAAAGTGCTGGCATTGCCAGAAAAGTGTGATCCTGATCTCATGCTCCAAGAAAAAGGGCCGGAAGAATGGCGTTCTCTTGTGGATGCATCGGTCGATTACCTCACTTTTTTGGTTCAAGAGACGTCAAAAGAGCTGAACATGAAGTCTCCAGCGGGGAAAACAGAGCTTGTTCAAACGATCGCCAAAAGAATCCGAGAGTGGGATCATCCTCTCATGGTGCACGAGTCTTTAAGGAGACTGGCGCAATTAACCCATACACCTGAATCTGTTTTAGGCTCTGGGGGATATGAGATCCCCCAGGTGCATATTCAGCGCTCAGGGAGTGTAACCTTTCATCAGGTGGATCCTGATCGCATTTTAGAAGCAGATCTTTTGCGGTGGCTCTTTTTAATGGGAGAGAGCTGTCCGGAAATGGTCGCTATTGGGAAAACTAACTTACAGCCAGAGGATTTTCGGCTTGCGTCTGCTAGGAACCTCTTTGCGAAGTATCTGAAGCTGGCTGAAGAAGGGAGTCCACGGGATTTGCTGAAAATGGCGATTGATTTAGAACAAACAGAGCAGCAACTTTTTTTAGCAGAAGTGCTGCAAAAACGGGTGAATCCAGAAAAAGCCCTTCCTTGTTTTACAGAAACGATCCAGAAGATTTTGGAGAGAAACTGGATGCAAAAACGGGAGGAGATCAAGATGAGAATTTTTAGCGGCACATGTTCAGAAGAAGAGGTGCTGGAACTAGCCCGAGAATTCGATAAAATCAAAAAAGAACGGCCTCGGGTATCTTTACAAGAAACCCCCTGTGTGCGTAAGGTGAGTTTTTAACCTCGACTTTGGGGAGTCACTCTATTTGAAGATTGTTGCAATCATTCCTTGTTATGATGTGGGAAAATATTGTCTGAAGGTAATTGAAGAAACACTAAACTATGTTGCTTTTTTAGTGCTTATCGACGATGGTTCAAGAGATGAAACCGGGGCTATTCTCCATCAAATGCAACAGAAGCACCAAGAAAAGATCCACTTAATTGTTTTTCCCAAAAATCGAGGGAAAGGAGTAGCCCTTCTCAAAGGAATAGAATATGCCCTTTCCCTATCTTTGGATATCCTTGTAACTCTCGATTCAGATGGCCAACATCTTCCTGCTGAAATTCCTCAGTTAGCCTCTCATGTTGCACAAGGAGCAGATCTAGTCATCGGGTGTAGGCAATTTGATCAAATGCCTTTTCGAAGCCGATTGGCAAATACATTCCTCTCTTTTCTATTGCGCCACATTCATCCCAAAGCACCCAATGACACACAATCGGGCTTTCGCGCCTTTAGCCCCAAGTTAGCGCAAAAAGTTGAAAATAAAACTTCCGGAAATCGCTATGATATGGAATTCCGATGTCTTTTGATGGCTTTACGGGATGGTGACAAGGTTGAATGTTGCCCCATCCAAACCATTTACCTCGATGAAAACCGCTCTTCTCATTTTGCCAAAATTAGGGATTCCGTGCAGATTCTAAAAGTATTCCTTCGCTATTGGATATCCAAATCTCTATGAACACGCTTTTTTTAGAACTCAATGAGTTCAATGAACCTCTTCTGAGAGAAGCAAGCAAGGAACTACACTTGAAAAATATTGAACGGCTTCTCCATTTCCATAAAAGTGAGACGTGGACAGAAGATCTTTATGAAAGCGACTTTTTAGAACCTTGGGTTCAGTGGGTCTCCATCCATACGGGAATTCCATCTTCTGAGCATCAAATCAAACATTTGGGCGATATTCCTCAGCTAAAAACTCCTCAAATTTGGGAAAAACTCTCAGAACAAGGAATTTCAAGCGGTATCTGGGGAGCCATGAACGCTAGTCGTAATCAAGCGGCCCATTGTCTTTTTTTTCTTCCCGACCCTTGGACTGCTTCAGAAAGGGCTTTTCCCGAAGAACTCAACGCGCTTTTGGACCCTCTTCGCTTCATTTCAAAAAATTATCGCTCCAGCCTCGCTATAGTCCGAAAGATTGGAAATTTGATTCAATTATTTAAAAGAAACAACTTGGGCAGTTGTTTAGCAAAGGCCGCTTTTTTACTACTAAAAAATGTCCTTCGATATAAAGGCAAACCTTTTGTCTTTATCTCTTGTCTAGATTATCTCTCTACTCACCTCTTTCTCAAGTATAAAGAACGTTATCATCCCCATTTCTCACTTCTCTTTCTCAATAGTATTGCTCATTTACAACACCATGAGTGGAAAACTAGAAAAATCATCCCAAAAGATCCCTTGGCCCACGGTTTTAAGACTATAGATGTAATCTTAGGACACATCATGAATGCCATGAAACCAGAAGATCTTCTCATAGTGACAAATGCGCTATCGCAAAAAAATACAAGCGATGAAAAACCGTGGATTCTCTATCGTCAGATCGACCACCAAAAATTTTTACAAGCTGTGGGTATTCCAGATGCTAGAGTGGAGGCCCACATGACACACGATGCACATCTCCTTTTCCCTTCCGATTCCTCAGCTCGAAAAGCCAAAGAGATTTTACAAAAGATTCAAGTGAATGGATCGGCACTTTTCTTTGTGGAAAGCTACCCAAATGAGCCGTTGAAACTTTTTTATCGCATTCAATTTACTGATGCTTTGTCTAAAGACACCTATTTTGAAGTCTCAGGAAAACGCTTTCCCTTCTTTGCTCTTTTTTCTGCAATTATCCAGCGTACCGGCAATGCTGTCAACTTAAGGTTTTACTACACAACAGGTCATGATATTGTTTTGTCCTAAGTCACTTAGGAAAGACCATGAAGACAACCGAAAAAGT
>MGMD01000019.1 GCA_001796285.1 Chlamydiae bacterium RIFCSPLOWO2_12_FULL_45_20 | reverse complement strand
CTGTTTTACTCACCCCTCCGTTGGAAAGAACCCCAGTGATCAATAGATCCGTTGGAGCCGCTCCATTACCGATATCAAAATTTGTAGCAACACTCCCTAAGTTCAAGGGACCGCTGATTGTAGCGGTACCATTATTGGTGTTATCAAAAGCTACACTTCCTCCCCCTGAAAGATTGATCGCACTCGCAATGGTTACGTCTCTCATGGAAAGGGAGGTAATGTCCAGGCTGGCGCCGCCAGTCGACAAAGTGCCTGCATGAAAGAGGAACGTATCAAAAGTGTCAGCATTGTTATTCATGTTGAAAGTGCCACCATTTAACGTAACCGTTGCGCTATTTGGAAGCTGGCTAGCTGCCTCTAAACTGACGGTACCGCCAACAATGGTTAAATTCCCTCCAATAGCATTCATCCCTGCAGTTTTCCCTAAAGATAGAGTGCCGGCTCCCACAGTAGTCAGGCCTGTGTAAGTATTTCCAGAAGAACCTGACAATACTAGCGTACCAGAACCCGTTTTGAGCAATGTGCCAGAGCCACTGATGACGCCGCTTAGAGATAAGGAATGGCCATTTGTATCGATTTGAGCGGTACTTTGAGAGATTATGCTTCGCGAAGAAGAAAATGTGGCGTCTGCTCTCAGCGTCCCTCCGTCGAAGTTCAACGCTGCATTGACATCTCCCAGATGAGCATCGGCGCTCACAGCAAGAACACCTGCCTGGGTGAAGGTTCCCCCAGAATAGGAGTTGCTCGCATTAGATAAAATAGCAGTTCCGGGGCCTAGCTTTACAAGACTGCCTGCTCCAGTCATGATTCCTGAAAAAGTTCCAAGGGCGGTCGAGCCAATATCAAGATTGAAAATGCCATTTAAGTTTGTAACTCCCCCGGTGCAAGAGGCACTAACACCCGTACTCAAGCGCACCGTTCCTGTATGTATCCCAGATACAGTGATTGTCCTAGCTGTTGTCATGTCGCTAGTCATTAGCAGCGTAGGTGATGCGCTTAAAGAGGTATTCAGGGTAATGTTGTTTGTGGCAACCCCCAGATTCGCATTGCTATTGAGTTGCAGGATTCCATCATTGATACGCGTCTCTGCTGTATATGTGTTCACTAGACTATTGGTTGCGAAATCTAGGGTGCCTGCACCCCCTTTTGTCACACTCCCTCCGCTCCCTTGATTCCCCTCTATTGGTTGGGCAAGAGTCAAAGTGCCTGACAGCACGTCAATGGATAAATCGGCCCCGGAAAGCAGAAATAGATCTCCCCCCAAACTACTCCCGTTTCCTCCTGCAGCCCCTCCTCCTATTCCGAAGCCGCCAGAGCCTGCTGTAACGCTACTATTCGAAAACAAAGATCGGTTGGTTGGAGCCACTACGGTAACAGCAGCTCCATCATCAATAAACAAGGCCCCACCAAAGGCAGCTCCCCCGCCGCCGCCACCTGCAGAAGTACCAGAAGCAGCTCCCCCATTACCTGCTCCAAAGCCTCCGCCGCCTCCAGATCCTGGAGTTCCATTGCTTAATAAGCCACTGCCAGCCCCTCCACCCCCTCCTCCACCGGCGCTAAAACCACCCGTCTGTCCGTTCCCAGCGTCACCTCCGATGCCTCCCAGCACAAGGCCATTTCCACCCGATCCTCCGCCAGCCCCTCCTCCGAATGCACCGCCGCTTCCTCCATCTCCTCCATCTCCTCCTAAAAGCACCAAACCGATCCCTCCATTTCCTCCTGCTGAGGCAGCTCCCCCCCCTGAGCTTCCGCCAATGCCGCCATCAATGAGAACGTTTCCTCCTCGGCCCCCACCTCCTCCACCCCCTGTTGTCCCTCCACTGCCTCCATTATTGCCACTGCCATTACCTCCTGATGCACGGTTCCCACCCCCTCCACCACCACCAGAAGAGCTGCCTGCGTTCCCTCCATTGCCCCCTACTGCGCTGCAAGAATCGAAGGAAACATTGTCTAAAATGACCGTCGCGTGATCTGCAATAAATACAGCCCCTCCAGCGCCGCCACCGCCGCCACCACCACCGCTACCAGTACCCCCAATGCCTCCTTGACTCCGCCCATTTTCCAACGAAAGATTCGAAAAAGAAGCGGAAATACTTGGATTGATGAAAAAAATTTGGTTCTGATTGCCATCAATTGTCTGTAGGCCAACTGGAGCGCTAACCGCTACATTTTTATTGATCGCGGGAAGAGCGCTGGAAAGGAGGATTACTGAAAGACTAGAGTTCATAGAAATTGTGTTGGAAGAATCTGAAGAATTATTGAGATCGATAATGGCTTGCCTAAGAGAGCCGGCTCCGCTATCATTACTATTAGAAACAGTGAAAGTCGCTGCTACGAAAGGAATGGGGAAGAAAAGCACTAAATGTAAAATTCTCAATGCCGGCACATCCGCCTACAAATCTGGATTTAGTCAAGTTTAGAAGCCATTGTACAATCGGTTTCAATAGATGTAAAAAAATTATTTTATGAAAAATTCCCATTGGATCTGTATTCCTAATCGCCATAAAGAGATGGCCCCCTTTTTTTTTCTCTGTCTCGATCGCTTTTGTGTAGAAAGACGCTCCAGTTATCCATATATGACGGGTGATACTTGGCGTTTTTTTTGCAATTGGCAATGCACCGAAAAAGAAGAGTTCGATCCAAAACAGGTCAAAAAAGGCGATACCGTTTTCGTTGAGTACCAGCTACTAGAATCATTCCAGAAGATCGCCCAGTACATTCAACACCCCTTTATTTTGATCACTCCAAATGTCGAAAACTATTCGGATAACCCGTTACCAGGCAATTTTATTAAACTGCTCAAAAACAAAAACGTAGCCGCCTGGTTTATGCAAAATATCGATTGTCCATGCTCTGAGCGGCTGATTCCTATACCGATCGGCCTGTCCAATGATTTTTGGACTTATGGGAAGCTGGAAGGGGGAACCAAAGAACGTCATATCCTCGCTTACGTAAACTTCAATGTGGATACAAATCTGGGACAAAGAACAGCTTGCTTGAATTATTTTTCCACAATGGTTTGGGCACATCGTGCGGAACCAAAAACTTTTTCAGAATATGTCGACGATCTTTCGCATGCTGTTTTTGTGATCAGTCCTCCGGGCAGCGGTCTAGATTGTCATCGTACTTGGGAGGCGCTTTACATGGGATGTTACCCTATTGTTCTCCGTTCAACACTTTGCCCTCTTTATGAAGAGTTGCCCGTTGTAGTCGTTGATTCTTGGGAAGAAGTGACCGAAGACTTTTTACATGAAAAAAAAGAAACCTTCCGAACAAGCAGCTGGAATTTCAAGAAAATCTACATGCCCTATTGGTTTGAGAAGGTGACCCGCCTGCAACAAGAACTCGTGTGTGTGTAAGGTGAGCATGTAGGCACCTTTTCCATCACGATTCGTCGAGTCGCAAGTAGCGCTGTTTCAGGAGGCTTTCCCAATTGTTTGGCAGATAGATGTGATGAGTTGCAAAAAACCCAGAAGCGAGGCGGGTTTTACAGAATTCGATGAGGAGCGATCCCAGGACTTCTCGTCCGTTGCTAACAATGCCACCCTGCCGGCCGCTGCCCACAAGCTGCTCTAGAGCCCCTCCGCTAATAGTTTCCCAGAATAGGTGCTGAAAATTCGGATGCTCCTCTCTACTGAGAGCAAAATATGACCCCAGTTCCTTATCGAGGATCTTATACATGGCCTTTTGCGTGATGAATCGTTGCACTGATTCGGAAGAAGAGACCTTGAGGTTTTTCAATAAGTTGTCTATCGTTTCCTTGTCTGTCTTTTTGAGGTATTGAGCAAGATCGTTCCATACCTCTTTATCAGGGTTTCTATTGTCCAACATAAGATGGTAACAAAAATCATGGTGGGTCAATGCAAGGGGGTCACAAGGCATGTTGTGGGCGCTTAAACGACGATGGGTTGCAAAAAGAGAGGGAGCAAAGACAAGTACGGGACGTTTCGTTGGGTCAGAAAGCTTTGGTTTTTTTAAAAGAGTCAAGTGATAGGATGGGATTATTGCCTCCTGCGATACCTTAATCTTCAGGAGCCTGTGCATCAATTCTGGAGAAGGAAGCACTTGCCAACAAACATCTTCGTTCTCCGACGGTAAGCAAACCATAAAGCGAAATCCAGCTCCTTTACCCTGTGGCTTCCCAGGACACCCTGTAATTTGTGGAAAGAAAGGCACATAGTCCATCGTCTTGTTCTCTTCTCCCCACTGATCTTTCCACCATTGCACAAAGAGATTTTCTACTGGTCGAGTCCTGCGCACTTGCAAGAGCTGGAAGGCCTCTGGATTATTTGCCTGAAGAATCTGCTGTAGTAGATTTGCAAATTCCTGCGAAGCGGTGTCCTTATAGAAAGTCAAAATCGGTTGAGTCACTTGGTATAGTATCTGAACGAATTCCTGTGGATTTGTATCGAGTCGGACAATGTTCATCCTCTCTCGTATTGCATCGGAAGGAACCGTTTTCTTGCATTTGAGTATTTGATCTCTTAAGTCCATCTCTTGTCTGTGTAGGTCCTGAATGTTTTTACACTGTTGAAAGATCGTTGGCAAAATGCTGTGTAAGGGATCTTGGCAATCTGCCTCATTCTGAATCTTCTTGATCTCAGAGATCATAGAGGTGAACCGATCTTGTCTAATGGTAGCTGAAGGAGGCGTATATTGCTGTCCTGTCCAATTGTTGTAAGCATAGATTGCTTGTTGCACCTGTTTATTCTTGAACTGGAAGAGATCTCCTTCCTTGTCATCGATATTGGTTTGAAGAGAAGCTAGCTGCTCTAAGCATTGCGCAGTGTGACAATGATCAATGCAGGTTTCATAAAAAAGCAGCAAGACATATTCATTCAGTGTGATACGATTCAGTAAGTAGCTGGCGAGGGCTAATGCAGGCCAATTTGGATGGAGATATATCCCATTCCAAGCAGCCCCATTTCGGAACTCATTGATTTCTTCAGCATTGGGAAACCTCCCTAAGGTTACTAAAGCCTGCTCCATTTGACATACCGCACTCTCCCAAGTCTTTGGAGGGATAGCTTTAAACAAGTCGCTGTCCTTTCGGTTCATCTCTTTCCAGCTTTTACACTGCTCTACAATGCGGTGAAGAACTGCTCTAGAGGGATTGGAACAAGTCTCTAGAATTCCCTGATTGCGTTGGAAAATTGGTGCCCTATTGAAGGAGCATGCAGCAGGGAAAGAGGATGGATTCACTCGAGCATATGCCCGTCTTGCCAGACTATTTACAATTTGTGGTCTCTTCGTGTCACGCAACGGACACAAGGTGAGTCGCTTATCTTCTGCTATATTGGAATAAGATAGATGTGTTTTTACTGCAAGCATGCATGCATTTTATCACACTATCAGGCACCATCTAAAGTAGAAAAAATCTTTATATGTCGACTCTTGAACATGCAAATCAAACGGTTTTTTGTGTCACCGGAACCTGGGTCTTCACAAACAGATACGAAGCTATCCAGGTAAACAAATTTTTGACCGCGTCGGTTAGCCTTTTGATGAGAGCAGCAAGAAAACCCATCATGCGCTCAAAACAATTATAGTTGCTTAAAATTTTATTGATAACTTCTGGATGCGTGAAAGCTGCAAATAAATCGATAAAAAGGCGACGTTTTATCAGGCAGGAATTTCATTGATGGATGTGGCGGGGTTTTGGCAAGTTTGTCGCCCCCCTACGTCTTGCCTAATGGAAAAGGACATGAATTAAACGGCTAGCTCCAATTGCGAACAGAAAAAGACCGATTATCTTTCGCAGAGTAAAGAAACGGAAAAGATTCTTAAAATCAAATACTTGTATGCCAGCGCACACAAATACAGCGCCCACAAGAGCCTTCAAAAAGTGAGCGAAAATATTCCCTAAAGGACTAAGTAGAAATTCTCTTATTGAGTCCATACACTCTCCTCTTTCTTCCCTCTATTGTAAAGCCTGAAGAAATCGCCCGGCTTGCGGCGGCTTTACATTTTATCCGCTCAAGTCCTTCGGGTTTGCCTTGTCAATAGTTGCCCACTATTCACTTCGGCAAAAGCGCATAAACTGTTTTGCCGGCGCTAAGCCATTCTTGCCGAGCTTCGCTCGGCATTTTTTCAGGTTACGCAAGTCTATTACGAACCTGGTGTATCGTCTGCCCATATAGTACATGCTGCATAGCATAACAACCTGAAAAGTTCGAATTCGATATCATCGCACCCATCCATACATCGCAAATATGCGCTATCTTTATTTGGAGGAAATGGACGTGGGCGTGATGCCAAAACGATAGCTTGATTTGCAAGAGTCGCTAATCCGATAGCTCCGACATCAGTAGCTACATTTTCAAGCTCTGAAAAAAACTCTATATTGCCAAGTATGGGTCCAATTCTATTGAGAAAGTGTAAACAAACCATCCTTCCACCATCGGCGGCGACTTTGAAGTTCATACCGAACGACTTTCCTTCGGCTAATTGATATACCTCAAAGCTGATTTTCTCAATACCGAGTTCTTTCATCCTAGAATTTTTGAAGCATGAGTTACAATACTCACCACTTTCCAATAAGATGTATGTGCGTTGGCCATCTGAGCCTCCGGCTTTTGCCCTGAACGGGCTGATTTCATAGTCGACCTCGTCTTTGACCGACTCAATGAGCATAGCTGACTCCTTTTTAAGGAGCGAAAATTCTACAAATAAAAATTATTTGTGGCAAGCCCTGGATAACTTTATTTCTGTCTGCTCTTTTCATGATGAATTGCTTTCGTAACTATTCAGCTCGAACAAAAGACTGACGACTCTGCCTTTTGATGACAATAACACAATGCTCACCGATACTATCCCCGTCGATGAGCGTGCTTTTTGTCGGCAGCTTTCAAACAGCCCATAAGGTCCCCTGTGTGCGTAAGGTGAGTTAAATATGAATTTATTTCTCGCAAATGGTATTAACCCAACTTGTCCCCTATCCTCCCTTAGACACGATAGCGAGACATGGAAGATGCAAGATTCGTGAGGAAGCCAAGGTGGGCCACCTTGGCGACGATCGAAGCATAGCAGATTCCTTGTCGCAGCTCGTGAATAAGGGAGGAAGAGCGACAACAAAATTTACTCCATATTAAGCTCTTTAGTGCTCAAACAAAGGAGTTCTTTATGGAGTTACAGATTGTTGCTTTCTATTTTTTCGCCGACGAGATTTTAAAAGCAAGTCATCTTCACGATGATCCCCAAGCTAAAATGACTAATGCTGAAGTAATCACTGCAGTTTTGACTGCAGCTCAATTTTTCCATGGCAACCAACGCACTGCATCCCGCTTCTTAAAACAACACGGTTATATTCCTAACTTTCTCAGTGAAAGTCATTTTAATCGTAGATGGCATCGTATTCCCACCTGTATTTGGCACAAACTTTTTGAGGTGTTGGCTGAATATTTCAAAAGCCAGCATTCATCCAATGAATACGTCGTAGACAGCTTTCCCATTCCCATATGCGATAATATCCGTATTTTTCGTTCTAAAATTCTTTCCGGTGAGCGGTACAGAGGATATATCGTGAGTAAGAATCGTTACTTCTATGGATTGCGCGTTCACCTCGTAGCAACAACGAATCAAGAGCCTGTTGAATGGATTTTGACTCCAGGAGCCGAGAGCGATATCAATGCTTTTAAACGCCTCGATTTAGATCTTCCTGAAGATGCGACTGTTTATGCGGATAAAGCTTATACCGATTATGAGTATGAGGATTTTCTCAAGGAGAACAATCTCAATTTGATAGCAGAAAGAAAAGAAAATTCAAGACGAGCCAGAGACGAATGTCTATGCTATCTCCAAAAATACTGGAGAAAACGAATTGAAACAACATTTAGTCGCATTACAGGGATGTTTCCAAAATGTATTCATGCCGTTACTAGCAAGGGATTTGAATTAAAGATATTTGCATTTATCTTAGCTTATTCTTTGAAATTGATGTTGCAATAGACTCATTGCCCGAATCGCTGGCTGCAACACATGATCTACTGCGCTTCTCTCCTTGCCAAGGTGAGTCACCTTGGCTTCGTCGAGAATCTTGTATCTCATGTATTTCGCTCAGCTCTCGGGCAAGATAGGGGACAAGTTGGGTTATTAGTGTGCTCCAACCGCGTAAGGCTCATGCATCTCTTCGCAAGTGTTTAGACGCTGCTTCGGAAATCTCATCCGCTGCTTCGGAAATGTAAGCTCCACTGCTAACAACGAAAGCTCCTGCAACTTCTCAATGATTTGATCTAAAAAACCATCCGCTTTCCACGTTTTATACCAACGGTGCGCTGCCGATTTAGACGCATACTCTGTCTCCTTCGGTAAAGTCTCCCACTTCGAATGAGTCGATAAAATAAATAAAATAGAATTCAGGACAGAACGCCAAGGCGTATGTGGTTTCCCTCTACCCCTTTTGATAGGATTCGGAAACATCGGTTCTAAAATTTGCCACTGTAAATCTGTAATGGGTTGGTAGTGCATAATTAACTCAATTTTATTAGTTTTTATTTTTTATTATATTTTTCATATCTTAAATTTTCTGAGATCTGCGTAATTGTGTTTTGTTCTTGATCTGAGAAGAATGGGTTTTTCAGGATCTCCTGATATTCTTCTTCGTTTATTCTTAAAGCTTCCATCATCATATACGTTTTAGATTCTAAAAAAAGCTTGATTTCAAGGGCAGCATCTAACGCCGCGGATCGTTCTCCTCGGGTAAGCATCGCGTCCAGTTGTTCGAGATAACTCCTGATCTTTTGGCTTAAAAGTTTGAGCTTCTCGTGATCTAGTCCTTCAAGATTTTCAAACGCCTCTTTTAAATGCTCCATAAACTCAGTCGACATTTAGGCTTTCTCTCCTCGAACTTTCTTCTTCATAATATACGGCTGGACCCCTTCTTTTTCTTCTAAAAATTGCTTAATTTCTTTAAGCTCCTGTGCTGCTTTTTTCTGCTCCACTGGACTCCCACTGTCGAATGTGTCCAACACCATCTCAAAGTAACTAGCTGTTTTTTCAAACATCTCTTTCCGGAACTGAAGGTCGGTTTTCGTATATAATGACTTTTTTAAGTAATCTAAAAAGTAATTGCTCATAATAAAACCTCTACAAATTATTTTATCTCATTTGCGATTAAATGTAAATAAAAAGTTTATTGTACTATAGCTATTAAATAGTTGATTGTTAGATTGTTATGTTTGCTTTGATGCGAGGGGTTTGAGTAGGGTGCTGCTTAGGTAAGAAGGGATGGACTCTTCTTTGGTATTTGCGGTGTAATGGGCGAGCGCGCTCACTGCCTCTTGGTAGGCCTTTTTGGCATATGCCTTACTGAAATGTTGGTCGTCGGAAGTTTCTAAGTCGTGTAAAATGGCTGTCTTAATCGGACTACTGATTCCTGCTAAAACGGGGCATTCAAAACCTGGATCCATTAAATGGGTGTATTTGTTTTTGGTAGGACTCAAAAGAGAGATCATCAGATTAACGACAAAACGCTCTACGCTCGATTGTTTTTGGATGCGATCGGTCTCTTTAGCCCTTGCATATTCTTCTTCTTTATCGGGAAGCAGTAAATCCCCTCGGTCCAGGGCATATTCGTGAACGGCTGCTTCTTCTGGTTGATAGTGATAAATGCCTAGCCACTTCCCTATAGGGTTATTGCCGAACCAGCTGTTTCTTATCCAGTGCTGTTTTGCATAATGCGCTATCTTGTGTTCTTGCATGCTTCTTTTTGATTTTACGCTGACTTGATGAGTGGCTTCTTTGAGTTTTGATAAGACGTTGGGTTTAGATGGATCCGTATCTAATTTATTCCAGCTTGCGACAGTTTCGTAAATCGCTTCTCGATCAATAGATCGAAGTTTTTGTAATAACTCCTCCAACTCCTCTTGATCTTTTTTTAGTGCCTTGTACCGTTCGGCAGGCAAAGGAGGCGTTTTCTCTAACTCTTCTTTTGCTTGATCTAGTCGAAAGTGAATTTGCCCAAAAAGGGCGTAAATCATGGCTTCACAAGCTACCACTTTTGCCAGGAGTTCTTTGGGCTCCTCATGAGGAAATTCGGCAGAGTGAGCTTTTTCAAACTTTCGGTAGTGACCTCCTGTGAGATATTCATGTAAGCTACCGGCCAATAGCCCGGGGGTCGAAATACGAAGAGGGGCTGGGGCTTGATGACCATAAGAGGGTCGGACGAGCTGCCGAAGCTTGATCATTTTTTGCACAATTTCTGGGTCGATGTCCCTTTGAGAGACCCGTCTTGTTTCTCCCGTATTATCCACATAGGAGATCACCACCAAATCTTTATGCTTCGCATCTGAGTCGGGCCGCACACTAATTTCGATGGCCGACGCTCCTGGATCTCGATGTTTTACAATGAATTCGTGCGTTAGTTTATAGATGGTCTGGGTTCGTTGGTCGATTTTCACATCTTTCAGCTGTTTAGAGCGTGTGTTCACGCGCATGTTCCCAGAGTATAACCCTGGCTTGCCCCCTTTTTGGGCCTCGTAATGTGGAGCCATGCTTCCGTGAGGAAGCACATGAGGGACCATTTGACCAGTCATTTGAGGTCTGCCGGCCGGCGGATCCACCTTGGTTGCACTCATGCGAATTGTGGATCGGTCTGAGTGAGGGGGAATGGGCAATGTCATAATACGTTTACTGTATAGTCTTTGTGTTTTATGTAATTATACAATAAATAAACTAAAAATTCAATTATTATGTGTATAATTATCGGGATTGAATGGTTTTGAAAATTATAGTTTACACGTGCTAAAATAAATATTGAAGGGTTTTATTAATTTGGAATTACCTCATGAAAATGAAAGAAATAATAAAAGAAGCAAAGACGAAAGCTCCGAATGCGGTGATCTTAGATCTCATTGAAGAATTCGAGGAGTTTGCGAGTAGGATTGAGGCGATCCATAAAGAGAGAGTGTCTGATAAGACAAAACGCCAAGCATCCATTCAAGTCATGAGCGAATCCTATGATCGACTGAGAGACAAGTTGGTCGATGCAGCGGCGTTTTACGGGATGAGCTTTGAAGAGCTGCATCGGTTTATTGGCCATTCCATGAATTTTACGCCAGGGGACTGGAACGAGGTGGAAAGAGTGAAAAAAGAGATCGCTCTTAGCTTAGGAGTCCCTGTAGATAAGACAAAAAAACATCATAAAAATGTGAGAGTATAATATGACGGCACCCACACCATCCGATCCACAAACAGATTTTAATAATGATTTAGGCGCATTAAATGCGGCAGCGGCGGACTATGCGGCAGCCGAAGCGGAGCAGGCAGCGGCGGATAAGATTTACCAAGAGCAGGTCTTAACGAAACTCGACTCGCTCAAAGATGCGTTTCAAATCTTAGCGTTTTTGATCTATTTTGTGTTTCAAAACACAGAACCTCCGACCAATCCAACACAGGCAGACGCTTGTATTTTTGGACTCATGGGAAACCAGGTTGGAATTAAGGGTAAAGCCCTTGCGGTCAATAGTCTTTTGACGAAGGTGCATAATGACCTTCAAAAATTGGTAGATAGCAACGACACCACGACTACTGATGTGAAAAACGTCGCGTCAGACCTGGATAAACTCTTGAAAGATTTTCAGAGTAATCCCAATTTAAAACAAGCCATTGACCCAACGACTTTTCAGCAAATGCAAGATACGGACCTGACCATTCGCCACCAGTTTTTTATCAATGGAGATACCTCTGGTTTTAACCCGCCTGAAAACTCCGATCCCACAAAAAATGGGTATACCTACCACTTTACAGATGGGACAGAGTCTTTCTACCTGCATAGTTTTGGAGAAATGCAAAACAATATGAAGACGCCGGGAGACACCAATGAAGCGAATGAAGCGTTTAAAACGCTGACCGACAATTTTAATTCGAATACAGGGATGACGCAAACAGTGAACTCAGCGATCAATGAAGAGATCAACCAGATCACGAACTTCATTAAGACACTCCTTGGATTCTATGAAAATGCGCTTTTGCAACCATGGACAAAACTTGCAAACGTCGCTATTCAAAACCAATCGAAAGCGTCGTAAGGGGAACTGTTATGTCAGTATATGCAGTAGCCGAAGGAATTGGTCTGATGTCAGATGCCAACACAGACTGCGTAGAAACAACGGGCGTCTCTGTCCTCTTTTTGGTCTCGATTTATTTGCCCTTGCAACAGGCATGGTCAAAGATTTTAACAGAGGATGCGGAAAACGTCTACATCGCGAACTTAAAAGTACCGGGTAATCCTGCAGGAACGGTCATTGTGGCGCAGCTTACAGAAGAGCGCAATATCGACTCCACAAATGCAGACAAAAGTACGGGATTTCTCGATACGATTATCCAGGGAGATAAAGGGCAATCGCAGCTTTTAGGAAATGCTGTGTCCGATGTATTTAATGTGGAAACTCCAATCAATGAATTATTAAAAGCTGAATCTGATGGGATTCAGTCAATGTTATAAAAGGTGATTATATATGGGATTTAACTCTTTTACATTTGCAGATGAAGTGGTCAATAGCTTGCTCGGGAACTTAGGTACTTTGTCTGTTGGCAATGCCACGCTCAACCTCTGGACAGATGCGACGGCGGACTTAACGAAAGCATGGACTACAAATAACCCAAATGGGACAGAAATTAAGGCGCAAATTCAATATTTGCTGTCTCAACATGGCAATACGAAAGCGATGGCTGATTTTCTCAATACCTATTTGACGGCAGGTTCTTTAAATAGTTTTGACTCGCAAGATATTACGGAGCTTCTCCAGGCCTTGTCTCAAAACTATGATACTACAGCGGGTTCCACTCAGATGACAGAAATCCAGCAGTTTGGAAACCTTGTCTCCTCTACAGATCAGATTGAGACAGCAACGGGTACTACAGAATCACAGGCGCAATCGAGCTTTATTTCGCAAACGACAAGCGCTCCTCAAACGATTGCAGACTTAGGAGGAGCTGGTGTGGGAATTATGACTGCGTTAGCAGGGTTGCTAAATCAAGGGTTTTTATAAGAATTAAGGGGTTATTATGGTAGATCAAAGTGGAAATGTAAACAACAATCAAGTGGCTGATAACTATATCGAAGAAATGAAAGAGGATATAGCGAAGGCCCAGGCGCTGATTGCGGAGTTGAAAAAGCTAGCGCCGCAAGCTAAAGATTATCAACACTTGCTGGCTCTTTACGAAATATGGAATCGCATCTTCCCTGGGAAATATACCGCGAAGGTTAAGCAGATGCAGGCCCTTGTGGACCAGATCAACGCTCAGATCAAAAGTGTTGAAGGGCAACTAACGGCTCTCGACCCTTCTTTTGCTTCTTTGGATGCGGCTATACAGTCTCTGGAAGATGGTGGTTTGGATCCAGAGGCAGATGCGCACATGATTCAAGACGTTTTGAATCATCTATGTGATGCTGCTTTAGACAAGTTTGAGTGCGATGAATGGGAAAAGAAAATGCAGCAAGATCAGGGCAATAATAAGGATCTTTTAGAGGATGCGATGCACGCGATTGGCGCAGCGTCTCAAGAAAGCGGAACCCTGAATAACCTCATGGATGAAATGAGTCAGCTGATCGTTGCATTAAACCAGCAAAAAGATAGTGCTGAGGCAGATCTCAAGCGATATCACTGGTATAACAGTTGGTGCCATCAGGGGAGCATCTCCCATGACCATAATACCATTGCTCATGCCAATTTGGTCATCCAGGCTCTCACGGCCATCATGACAGATATCGCACCACTCATTGCAGATGCTGCATCGGAAGTCTATGCAATGGCGTCGTTGTCAATGGAAAAGATCATCGATCGGCTGATCAAAATTATAGAAGATCCTAAGCTGACTACTCATGCTAAGGCAGATGAGATCAAGGTCTTGATGGCCCTTGCTTTGGGCATTTTGGCGATGATCCAGTCTGATGCGGCACAAGAGAAAGCGAACGATCGACAAACAGAAAACAAGGCGGCAACTTACGGTGTTCAAATGAACATCGACGATCAAAAAGCGCAGCTGAAAGAACTGAAAGAAGAGCTGAGCTACGCACACACGATGGGAACGCTCATGCAGATCGCCAAACCCCTTCTCGAAATCGCGGGGTGTTTACTTGCTCCAGGGCTGGGTTCATTCCTCGTGATGCTTGCTTTTGCAGTCGCTGACCAGGCCGGCTTAACAAATAAGTTGACTCATGTGATTGCTGAGAAAACAGGCTCTACAGCTGCTATGTGCATTACAGGCGCTTTGGAAATCGCGGCGGTCCTTGCAGGGGGCGCTGGAATTGAAGAGATCGCTCAATCTGCGACCCAAGAGGTTACGGAGCAGACGGTCAAAGAAACCGCTGCAATTAGCGCTCAGATTGTCAATACGGTTGTCAAACAAAGCGTCGCAGCAGCTGAAGATGCAGGTGTAAAAGTCACAGCGGAAACCGTTGATGCGGTACGTAAAGTGGTGTCTGAAGCGGTGGAAGGAGCCGTGAAAGAGGCTGCTGCTAAATCGGTTCAAACATTTAATAACCAGGCAGCTGCAACGCTCATTCCGCAAATCATCAAAGCGGGTGGGATCAAAGTGGCTGTAGAAGAAGCCGCGTTGACTTCTGCTAAGCAGGCGGCGGAGGCGGCAGGTCAAGACATTCAGTTTCTTGCTGAAGCGACAGCTCGGGGGGCGCAAGTGTCTTCTGAGGAGACTCTTGTAGTTGCGAAAAGAGCGGCTACAGGGGCGGTTGCAAACGTCTTTGGGACAACGGCGAAAAACGTTCAGTCTCTTTCAGAAAATGCAGAAAGGTCTTTGGCCAGTAAGTCACTGACTCGAGCGGCGACGGTTGCCACTTACACTGCATTGAATGATGGGCTTCTTTCTTATGGAGTGGAAGAGGCGCTTCTCGCATCGGGACAGAAAAAAGATGATCAAACGTTTGAGAATGTCATGATGGCGATGAAGGTAATTGAACAGATCCTAGCATCCCTTGTACTGATGTATGGAACGGGGATTATGGATACCATTTTGCCTAAAAATACAACGACTGCGTTTTTGAAAGTGGGAGCTGTGGGCCAGATGGTGGGAATAGGTGCTGATGCCGTCTCTGAAGGGGGACAGGCGGATGCGCTGATGCAGAAAGCTGACTTGATCAAGATTATGAACAATACAAAAGTCAGCAGCGATATGCTCGAAATGCTTCTTCAGCAGTTTCAAGCGCAGGCGCAAATCGATCTGAAACATGCGAGGGATCAGTTTTCCGAGCAAGCGTCGAACTTTACGCTCATTATGAACTTGGAAAATAACGCGCAAACGCTCGCAAGAGTAATCGCCGAGCAGGCAGTGTAATAAAAAGGTAAAACAATGACAAAATCACAAGAAACAAACAACAAAGTAGATTATCCGAGAGGGGTTCTAGGGAAAAGCCCGAATGACCCATTTGCACCTGGCTCTCCGGGATTGCCGCCCAACGGCACTTTTAATCTTTGGCAGATGTTAATGGCGATTATGAAGTATGAGAAGGTTAATCTCGACACGCATGCGGAGCTTCAAAAAGATTGGGCCCTTGCCCTCGGAGCGACTGCAGGAAACCATGGGATTTTTCAAGAGCTGTATAACGTAGGCGTCGCTGTTGGGAATGCTCAAGCGCAAGCGGATAAAAGCGCGGCATATGGACAGTTTGCATCGATGGGGGTCGACTTCGTATCACTTGGAGCAGGAGCTGTTACTTACTTTGGTTCTACACGCCCCGCGACCAATGATGCTGAATTCAACCTGAAAAACGTCAGTGAAATGAAGTCTGCGATGAATGAGTCGCAAGCTGCAATGACGATTAAAGAACAGCCTAAATTGGATCCGAACCCTAAAGAAGCTAGCCTTCTCAATGGGTGGGCGAATGGATCCAAACCACTCGATGGGTTTAATGGTGAAAGGCCAGATGGTTCTATCGACCAGGATGCTAAAGCGGCTCACGCACAAGCCATTCAGCATGCTGCCAATGATCCTGAAAAGTTTGAGACGATCATGGAAAAACTCAATAAGCGGGAAGAGGCTCTTCAGGGTCAAATCCATAGTGCAAATACCCAGCTGAATACGAGATGGCAAGTCATCGGCGTTGCCAGTGGAGGCCTTAAGTCGGCGGCTCAAGGGGGCTCAGGCGTTGGTAGAGCGGCGGCAGAAGTGGCGCAAGGAAAAGCAAGCGCTGCAAATACGCTCGTCTCATCTGTTCAGCAGCAGGTTGTGGAGCAAGAAAGAAAGGCGCAGCAGAACGCCGAAGAAGCTCTTCAGCAAGCGAACCAATGGGCGTCTAGTTTCGCTCAAGCGGCAGCGGCTCAGGTGCACGCTTAAAACATTCCCTTTTTCCTCCTAAGGAAGCGAGACCCCAAAACGATTTGGGGTCTTTTTTTATTAAGGAAAAGAAATCGTGATGCTAATCACTCCCGATATAAAGTCGAGACTATTTCTTCCATACACTGAAAACCACACTCCAGTGATTAGGCCCACATTGGGGCTAAAATTATACTCGATGGCAGGAGAAAGGCTTAAATTGTCACTGGAGGGTGAACCTACTGTTGCAGGGGTTCCATCGTTTTTGGTCCCAGGATTGCCGAAAAATGGGGTATGATTGCTCGTTGAATAGACGAGGTCGATTGCAAACACCCATTGTTGAGTGAAGCTATACTCATAGCCGAAATCTGCGCTGAAGTTGTCTCCTGGATACACGGTGCCCCGAGTGCCTCTTCCACCGCCGTAGGTATTGAAGTTTCTGACTTCGGTGCTCGTAGAGCGGGTGTATCCCATGAAAAGTCTCATATTCATCGGGTGTTTGGTATTCCATAAAACAACTTTAGAAATGATGAGTCCCAGTTGCGTCGAGAACGCGCCAGATCCGGTTGAGTTGAGTCCCAATCCGTTCAAGGAGAGGTTTTTATATTTCCCTGTTGGGAAGGATTGGGAGACTGTTAATTTAATCTGAGGAATCCAAGGTGTTTGTTTGAGTACGAGAAAACCACCAACAAGGTTCATATCTCCGTAACCTCCACCACTCTCGTCGGATTGCCAGTTGATCAAACCTTGAAAATTGAGGTTTAAGTCGAAATTATTTGTGATACCCGTTTGAATATTGCTAACACCTTTTAATTGGATAAGCTTCGAGGGTAAGCTGACCGATTTTCGTTCTGAGTTATAGGTAGCATAATTGTCTGTGACAAAGAGATATGGTTGAGAATTGCCGTGGCCGACTGGCATCATGCCCGCGCCAGGAGTGATGAGGGGGCCTGTGTACCAAGGGTTGAAAATTTCTAGGGCTTGTTGAAATTCTTTGTCAGCAGCTTCTAGCTCTTGTTCTATTTGCTGTGGTGTTTTGGTCGGCTCTTTCGCTTGTGCGAAAAGAAGAGTGGGGAGGAGCAGGGTGTAAAACAGTATACGCATTCCATTACCTAAAATAAATATATTTATTTTTTCCTACATTTTTGGCAAGAGGAAGAAAAAGGGAGGCATGTGTATGACAGATGGCGTAAGGGGATCAGGTCCGATTCATCCAGATGATAAGAAGATGTATGAACAGGAATACAAACAGGGAGCAAATCTATTTCAAAAGGCGCTCAGGCAGTACCAAAAATCGGACAATACGTTTCAACAGGCAGAGTTTAAAGATGTCATGCATCGTGCTCTCGGGGTGATGAACGATTCAGCCCAAGGATTAATCCGTAAAGATCTAGAAGCAAAAAATCAGCAAATCCAAAAAGACTTTGATACCTTCCAACAATTTCCTGAAGATCCAGATACCATTAAGCAGTTAAACAAGGATCTGGATGATGCCAGACATTCGCTGGGTGGGTAAAACGGTTATACTGAACGTGAATTACGCGCGGGATCCTTGCGTCCGACTAATTTGAAAAAAAAACCTTCAGCTTTTCTAAAAAAGACATCCGGCGGGGATGATTGTGCGGAGATTCTAACTTTTCCAGCTCTTTTAAGAGCTCTTTTTGCTTGTCGGAGAGCCTGACAGGGGTTTCCACCGCGACTCGTACCATGAGATCTCCATGGCCTTGGCCATGGACATTAGGGAATCCCTTGCCGTTGATTCGAAGAAGTTTTCCATTCTGGGTACCCTCTGGGATGCTGAGACGCGCTTGCTGGCCGAGAGGCGTCGGTACCTCTTTTTTGGTTCCCAGGCATGCTTCTATGAACGTGATGGGGAGTTCGAGATAGACATCGTCGCCTTCTCGAGTAAAAGCTTCATGCGGTTCTACTTCAATGTAGACGAAAAGATCTCCAGGCGGTCCACTGGCTTCTCCTGCATCTCCATAGCCTGCCATGCGAAGCCGCATTCCTGTGTCCACGCCAGCTGGAATGCGCACTTTAATTCTCTGTTTCTCTTTCACTCTGCCTACGCCCTGGCAGGTTTTACAAAGGTCTGTAATGATTTTCCCAGCGCCGTTACATTGAGGGCACACCGATGACATGCTGAAAAAGCCACGGCTTTGAAACACCTGTCCTTTCCCCTGGCAGGTGGAACACATCTTGACTCCGTGGGAAGATTTAGCTCCAGAGCCTTTACACGGATCGCAAGTCACGTAATTCGTAATCACGAGCTCTTTTTCCACCCCTCGGGCAGCTTCTTCAAAAAGGATGCGAACCGTAGCTTTTTTGCTTGCGCCCTTTCTCGCCCCGCCTTCTTCCTCAGCGGCTCCGCCTCCGAAAAAAGAGTCAAAGATCGATTCACTTCCTCTGCCGCCTCCACCAAAGGCTCCCATGAAGGTGCGGAGCGCTTCTTCCATTGAAGAAAAACCTCCTCCTCCTCCTGGGAATCCGCCCCCCATCCCTGCACCTTTTAAACCTTCTTCGCCATATTGATCATAAACACGGCGCCGGTTTTCATCGCTGAGCACTTCATAGGCTTCAGAGACGCGCTTAAACTCTTCTTCCGCTTTTGGATTATCTGGATTACGGTCTGGATGACACTCAAGCGCCCTTTTGCGATAGGCCTTTTTGATCTCTTCAGGGGTCGCATTGCGCCCTACACCAAGTGTGGCGTAGTAATCTTTACTCACTTAAAACCCTCGACGTGCAGCAGTCTTAGTGCGTTTTGTGGCGGCTTTGGATTTCAGTCTTTTTTTCACCGATTTTTTGTCATGGAAGCGATGCGCTTTCGCCGCTTTCATAATGCCCTCTTTATCGAGTTTTTTCTTCAGGGCGCGAAGGGCCTTGTCTATCGGTTCTCCGATACGTACTTTTACACTGGGCATGTTCCGATTACCTCTCTTTTCTCTGGGTTAAAGACACCATTTTAGTTGAATTCCATCGTTTAGATCAAGGGGGTGCAAGCTGGATTTTGTACATTTTTTGGAGGAAGTTGCAAACCCTGCCCTCTTAAATCCCAAACAAGCCGCATGAGCCTTTCAGGGTCGGGAAAGCGTTCTTCGCACAGGGTTTCTGGGAGCCTCTTGCGGATGAGCTCGGGATGGGGCGAGCCGATTCGGGGAAGGTTAGAGAGGGAAGGATCCTGGGGGGCCAAGAGGGCGGTTTCATCGCCTAAAAGCGCATAAAACCCCCCTTTTTTGGCATCGATAAGAACTGGCCGAGGACCAAAAGCTTCTAAGCTGCAAAAGCCTACAAGCGGCACCTGAAACCCCATTTTGAGGCCGATGGCAAGGGCTGTCCCTACGCGCGTGCCGGTATAAGAGCCTGGCCCCTGGCCCACACCAATCAAAGCGGGCTTCCTTCCTTCAAGCAGCCTGTCGACGGCTAAGGCAAGAACTCTAGAGAGCTCTTTTCCTCCCTCTAAGTGCTTGTAAGAGAGTAACTTGTCTCGTTTTCCGAGGGCGGCGAGCCCCTTTTCGGTGCTTGTCTCGATGATTAAGGTGAACATAGGACTCAATTGTAAAGGCTCTTCTTGCAAAAAGATAGGTTTTTTGCAAGAAGGGAGAGCGAGTAGCTTTTGACGAGATTTCCATAATCTTGCTAAGATAAATTCCTTTTTAAGAGGTACAATTGAACGAAGAGACGCCGCCAGAACAGGATTCAGAACGTGAAGAGCTGAAACACGAAGAGTTGATTGTCGAAGATTTAAAAAAAGAAACGGCTCTCGTTCCTGCTTACCCTTATCCAGATGAGCTGTACATCATGCCTTTGAATAGGCGCCCCTTTTTTCCAGGGATGGCGGCTCCGATTGTGATTGAGCCAGGCGCCTATTATGAGGTTCTTAAAACCGTTTCAAAAACGGATCACAAGTGTTTTGGGCTGTTTCTGACGTATCACGAAGATGTCAATATTTACAAGATTGGTTTTGAAGATTTATATCGCGTTGGTGTTGTGGCTCGCATTTTGCGTATTATTCCCATGGAACAAGGCGGAGCGCAAGTTGTTTTGAATATGGAAAAGCGGGTAGAAATTTCGAAGCCTATGAAGGGTAAATATTTACTCGCTAAGGTGCAATACCATGATGACACTCCGCTGGCCCGCCTTTCAAGACAACTCAAGGCTTATTCGATTAGCATTATTACCACTATTAAGGAACTGTTGAAGCTCAATCCTCTTTTTAAAGAGGAACTACAGATTTTTTTGGGCCATTCTGACTTCACGGAGCCTGGTAGACTTGCCGATTTCGCCGTCGCTTTAACAACAGCTACTCGGGAAGAGTTGCAAGACGTACTGGAGACTTTGGATATCGAAAAAAGGATCGACAAGGCCCTGATGCTGTTAAAGAAAGAGCTTGATATCAGTAAGCTCCAGAGCACGATCAACCAGCGTATTGAAGCTACCATTTCTAAAACACAGCGTGAATTTTTCCTAAGAGAGCAGCTCAAGGCGATCAAGAAAGAGCTCGGGATGGAAAAAGACGATAAGACAATGGAGGCGGAGAAGTTCGAAGAGCGAATTAAGGCACGCAAAGTGCCCGAATCGGTTTTAAAGGTGATTCGCGAAGAGATGGAAAAGCTAAGCGCCCTTGAGGTTCAGTCGGCAGAATATGGCGTTGTGCGCAATTATATTGACTGGCTGACGATCATCCCTTGGGGAATTTTTACCAAAGAGACCCACGATTTGAAAAAAGCGGAAAGTGTTTTAGAGGAAGATCATTATGGGCTCAAGGACATCAAAGAGCGGATCTTAGAATTTATAGGCGTAGGCAAGCTGACCGGTGGAGTCAAAGGGAGCATTATTTGCCTTGTGGGGCCCCCGGGGGTGGGAAAGACGAGTATCGGGAAAAGCGTTGCTCGCGCGCTGAATAGAAAGTTCTACCGCTTTTCTGTCGGCGGTATGCGAGATGAGGCTGAGATCAAAGGACACAGGAGAACCTATATTGGCGCTATGCCTGGCAAGATGATTCAGGCGCTTAAATACAGCCAGACGATGAATCCTGTCATCATGCTCGATGAGGTCGATAAGATGGGGGCTAGCTATCATGGAGATCCCGCATCTGCTCTTTTGGAGGTCCTTGACCCAGAGCAGAATAAGGATTTTCTCGATCATTATCTCGATGTGCACTGCGATCTTTCCAATGTGCTTTTCATCGTGACTTCCAACGTGCTGGACACGATTCCGGAGCCTCTCAAGGATCGAATGGAGATTTTGCGCCTTTCTGGATACATTGCAAAGGAGAAAGTGGAGATTGCGAAAAAATATCTCATTCCACGCAATAGAAAAAATATGGGTCTCAAGACCAGCGACATTGCCTTTTCCAAGGGAGCCATCGCGCAAATCATCAATGGGTACGCGAGGGAGGCGGGCGTTCGCTCTTTGGAGAATAACATTAAAAAAATCATGAGAAAAGTCGCTGTCAAGATAGCCAGAGGAAAGACGCCAAAGGCCAGCATTACGGAAAAGAATCTCACAGACTACCTTGGAAAGCCCATTTTTACTGAGGATCGTTACTATCAAAAGACGCCGGTTGGAGTGGCGACAGGCCTTGCTTGGACGGCGCTCGGGGGCGCAACGCTCTACGTTGAAGCTACAAGATATCCATCGGAAAAGACAGAGATGAAGTTGACGGGGCAGGCTGGGGATGTCATGAAAGAATCGGCTCAAATTGCTTGGTCCTATGCGCAGAGTAACGTTAAGCGTTATGCAAAAGACATCCCGTTTTTTGAAAAATCACAGATACATCTTCACATTCCTGAGGGGGCGACGCCGAAGGATGGCCCTTCTGCAGGGATTACGATGACGACGGCTTTACTCTCTCTTTTGCTAAATAAACCCATTCTCGATAACCTGGGGATGACGGGTGAGTTGACATTGACAGGGCGCATCCTGCCTATTGGTGGATTGAAGGAAAAGTTGATTGCTGCTCGAAGATCTAAACTCAATGTGTTGATTTTCCCGAAAGAAAATTTGCGCGATTATGACGAGTTGCCTGACTTTTTGAAAAAAGGGCTCACTGTGCATTTTGTGGAGCATTTTGACGAAGTCTTTCAGATCGCGTTTCCAAAACTGAAGGTTCATCATGAAGTGGTTCGAAAAAAAACTCGTCAGCCCAGAGAAAATCGGTAAAAAGGCGGAAGAGATCAGAGCCTTAGGAAAGGCGATTGCGACTCTCAACGGCTCTTTTGATTTGATGCATGCGGGGCATCTCTATATTCTTCATGAAGCATCGAAACAGGCGGATGTTTTGATTGTGGGGCTTAATTCAGACGCTTCGCTGCAAAAATATAAGAGCCCCAATCGCCCGATCATAGCGCTGCCTCATCGCTTGGAGATGATGGCTGCTTTAGAGTTTGTCGATTTTGTGACTTGGTTTGATGAAATAGATCCTAGAGAATGGTTAAAAAAAGTGAAGCCCGATGTTCACGTGAATGGCGCTGAGTATGGTCCGGCCTGTATTGAAGCGGATGTGGTCAAAGAGTTGGGCGCTAGACTTCATTTAGTCCAGAGAATCTCAGGGCTTGCAACTTCTCAAATTATTGAAAAAATAAAAGTATGCGGTTAGTTGGTACCCTCAAATCTGAAAATGATGCAAAGCGCATTTGCCATTTTTTGAAGTTGCAAGAGATTGCGAATAGTTGTGAAGTGGGATTTGAACCGAGAACAGGGCAGATGTCGTATCAGCTCTGGATCCACGACGAGGATCGCATCGAAGAGGCGTTCAAAATCTTTGAAGATTTCCTAAAAGATCCAAAAGCCTCGAAGTATAAGGAGCCGGAGCCGGAGCCCCTTCCGGTGAGTGAAAAGGTGTCTTTACCAAGCCGCTTCCGTTTCCATTTGACGTTTTTGATCATTGCGATCTCTGTGTTTGTTTTTTTTATCCATACGATGCAGCAAGTGGCACTGCAGAAAAAGGGGTTTTTGAAGCAGTCCCTTCTTTTAACGCCGATCCAGGCGCTTTTAATGTTTGACCTTCCCCCCGCTTTTGAAACCCTCGAAGGACTGTTGGAAGATGACAGCCCCGAAGAGGTGGGAAAAGCAGTGCTTACGGCGACCCAATCCTCCTACTGGAAAGGCATGTACGCTTGGGTTGTTGCAAAAATCAACAATACTTCGACTTTGCCGGGGGAAGGTCCGCTATTTCTTAAGATTCGGCAAGGGGAAGTTTGGCGGCTGATCTCACCGTGTATTTTGCACAAAGATCTTTTGCATATTTTATTCAACATGCTTTGGCTTTGGTATCTGGGAAGGCCGATTGAGGCGAGAATCGGACCTTTTAGAACGCTTCTTTTGAGTCTCATTGCGGGAGCAGGTACGAACATTTTGCAGTATTTAATGAGCGGACCCTTTTTTATCGGCTATTCAGGAGTGATCACAGCGCTGGCGGGGTTTATTTGGATGCGAGAGCGCATCGCCCCTTGGGAGGGGTATCCTCTGACCAAGGGCACCCTCTATTTTCTCCTCGTTTTTATCCTGGCGATTTTCGGGATTCAAGCGGTAGCGTTTTTTATTCAGACTTTTTCTCATTATGACTTTACCCCCAATATTGCGAATACAGCTCATATTTCAGGCGCTGTTATTGGCATCCTCTGCGGACGACTTAAATGCTTTGCTCAAAAAGTGCGTCCATGAGTGCAAGGGATATCATTGTTTTGGGCTGTTCGAGCCAGCAGCCGACCCGCTTTCGCAATCACGGCGCTTATCTTGTTCGCTGGAATTCTGAGGGGCTGCTTTTCGATCCTGGAGAGGGAACCCAAAGGCAGTTTATTTTTGCCGATGTTGCGCCGCCCACTGTGACCCGCATTTTTATTAGCCATTTTCATGGAGATCACTGCCTGGGGTTCGGATCGATGCTCATGCGGCTGAATCTCGATAAAGTGTCCCATCCGATCCACTGCTATTATCCAGCCAGTGGAAAAAAGTACTTTGATCGCCTCCGCTATTGTTGCATCTACAAAGAACATATCACAGTGATTGAACATCCGGTCACTCGGGCCGGGCTCGTCGAAGACGATGGAAAATTCCGCATTGGGGCGGAATTTCTTGACCATGGCGTGGAAAATATCGGCTGGCGCATCCAGGAGGCGGATACGGTGAAATTTCATAAAGAAAAACTCCGCGCCCTTAAACTGGATGGCCCTATTATCCGTACCCTCGAAAAAGAGGGGAGAATCGAATGGGATGGCCGTTGGATTTTGGTCGAAGAAGTGTCTCACGTACGGACGGGGGATGTGTTTGCTTACGTTGTCGACACGAGGCCTTGTAAGGAAGCGGTTCGCTTAGCACAAGATGCCAAGGTGCTGATCTGTGAAAGCACATATCTCGATCAGGAAAGGGCGATGGCAGAAGAGTACAAGCATATGACGGCGCTTCAAGCCGCACAGCTTGCGCTAGAAGCGAATGTAGAAACGCTCATTCTCACGCATTTTTCTGCGCGTTACCGCGATCCTGAAGTGCTGGGGGCTGAGGCGCGGAAGATCTTTCCTAACACTTTTGTCGCTGAAGATCTAAAAAAATACCCCTTTCCCAAATAGGACGGAGAGTTTTTTTTGACGAATTTTGAGAAGAAGGATGACGCGTTCGGTATATAAACTCGATCCATTACTTTAGGAGACCAATATGAATTCATTAAGCATGGGGGATGGATGCGCCTTGTTGCGGCAGATCGTCTCCGCTATTCCAGTGAAGGAGATAGGCTATTGCGGGCTTTACCCAATGATGATATTTCGGGAAAAGAATGAGAAGTCTACTGCGATCATACAGAGGATCGAGCAGTGGCTCACACAGCACGGGTTTCAATACACAAACCAAGATACAACCAGCAGGAGAGGTGGATGGGTACATGCCAATGGAAGCTTGGTTGTTCTTGAAGACACTGTTGTTGGGCACTATCCTTATGTGATCCTTGCGGCGAACCAGAAGAAGCTGTCTTTGGACGATGTAGCGCGGCTACACCATAACCGCATCAACCAGAAAAGACTGCAATATCTAGAAGAGCAAGGATACACACAGGCCTATTCTGACAATACGCTGGTTCAGTTTTTGCAGTCAGATAACTCAGACCATGCTCTTTTGATCTTTTGGAACCCAGATAAACTATGTTATAGGATCTTGCCGAACCTGCACATATCGCGGGCATCGAACGCTCTACAGGACTTGCCTACTCACCTCGATGGTTTTAGTTATTTTAGTCATACTACCATAAGCCATGTGAATCCCTCTGATAGCGAGTTATCATTCCAGTATGCTGAACTGGCCTTGATCGATCCTGACTTGGGAAGCGGCAGAAAATAGGGGATTATTTTGAGAAAAGCTATTTGTATTTTGCTTATGCTTGGAGGGCTGCTTGTCTACCAGGCACTTCCTCTGACTTATCCTAAGGAGTCGTATGGTGCTATTTTTCCTCGAAAGCAGTTTGAGCAAAAAATGCGTCGTCCTTTCCCCCAGTGGATGGAGGAACAGCTAAGGGCCGATTTGGCGCCATTCAAAACAATCACTGCAAGCATGGTTCAGCGTACCTTTGAGAAGGTCAAAGATCGTTTTTATCACTATCGGATTGTTGATAATTGTCTTTATAAGTGGGGCAAAGGTTCGAGTCGAGATAATGAACTGGAAAAAGCAATCAAAACCCTTCTCACCGTCGCTAAAATTCCTGATGTGGATTTTATTTTGTGTCCCATGGATGGTTTGCCGGAGCCCTACATGCCGAAGGACTTTTACCTTACGGATGATGCGAAGGTGCAGGCGCCCATTTTTGCAAAAGCAAGGCTTTGCTCTGCCCCTTATATCGTTTTGATTCCCGATCAGTTTTCCCTCTCTTTGGACTGGATGGAAGTCTCTCAAGAGGTTTTGACACAGGATGTTGAGTGGGAAGAGAAAAGAGAAAGGGCCCTTTGGCGAGGGGGGTTTACGGACATCGGCGCGCCTAATGGAACGGTGACAGAAGATTATCAAAGCTGCCCCCGTTATAAAATCTGCACGTTAGACCCTTTATTCGTCGATGCAAAGCTCTGTTGGGCCGGCTCCGAAGCGTTTGATCAGTTCATTCGCGATGCAGGAGTATGGGGCGATGCAGCCACTAAAAAGCAGCATTTAATGTATAAGTATCTGCCTGTTTTAGATGGGCATATGTGCACGTATCCTGGCTATCAGTGGCGTCTTTTGTCTCGCTCTCTTTGTTTGAAGCAAGAGTCCGATCAAGAGCAGTGGTTTTATGCGGCACTAAAGCCAAGTGTGCATTACCTTCCCATTCGCAATGATATGAGCGATCTTTTGGAGAAAATTCATTGGGCCAAAGAGCATGATCTTGAAGCGAGGAAGATCGCAGAAACAGCGCGAGCTTTTGCCTTGGACAACTTAATGCCAGCAGATGACTATTTGTATCTTTATCTCGCCTTTCACCGCTATGCAGCGCTGCAAAACATCGATTTCAAAAAGTTAGATATGAGAGAATTCATTTGCATTCAGTACCGAAAGCGTAATCGGCTCCTCAAACGTCTGATGCGGCACGTTTCAAGTGGCACATTGGCGCGCTGGCAAGGATTTGACTATTCTCAACCGGGTCATCCCTCAGCTCATCAAAGAAACGTGCTCCTGTTTTTATAGTCGCTTAAAATTTTATTGATAGCTTCTGGCTGCGTGAAAGCTGCAATGGCTCGATCTCTCTATCGCGGAAGAAATAGCGCCTTGTCAGCTGATGAGTGGAGAAATCTACGAGCTAAATACGCCAATTAAAAGGATCGTTTATGAGGAAATTTCATTGGCAACCCAGGCCAAATAGGCTGGATTACCCTGAATCACATCAACTTGTAAGATTTCTGGAACCTCATAGCTACAATGCGACTGTATGTATTTTTGAATCGCATCAAAGCATTTTGGCAGAGTTTTGAGAATGACTTTGATTTCTCGGCCCTCCTCCATTTTCCCTTCCCATCGATAGATTGATTCAATTTCTGGAAAGATAGAAGCGCAGGCAATTAGCTTCCTATCAAGGAGTTCGTGAACAATCCTTTTAGCCTCATCTTTATCTCTGCAGGTCCAAAAAATATAAATCATAAGACCAACAGAATATATTTCTTACTATCATTTGTTAACATAATTAATCTCTGTATATAAATTCATTATACGGAATGTGAGCTTCTGGGGCTTGTGGGTAACGATTAGGTTTAAAGACTAGTAGTTATACCGCAACAAATAAATTCATGGGTGAGCCGAGGATTTTTTTCTTTCCAAATATTCTTCTAGAGGGCCCTGGTGTACATAGATGCCATCGGCTTCAAAGGCGATGATCTTGGTCGCAAAGCCGTTGATGAGCTCTCGATCGTGGCTGGCGACAATCGTCGTGCCTTTGAAATCTTCAAGCCCCCATGCTAGAGCTGAGACGGCTTCAAGGTCGAGGTGGTTATTCGGTTCATCAAAGACTAGCGTATTGGGTCCAATCAACATAAGTCCCCCGAGGATCAGCCGCGCAGCCTCCCCGCCAGATAGTCCAGGAAGCTCTTTAAAGGCATCATCACCGCCAAAAAGCATTTTCCCGAGAACGCCTCTGACCTCTTGGTCAAAGATGACCTCTTTTTTTGATTTAAGCCAATCGAAAGCCGTTTCTTTTGTGTGTTTGTTGAGTACTTCTCCATGATTTTGCGGAAAGTATCCAATGTCTACAGCATGTCCTACGGTGATTTTTCCGCTATCGGGCGGTAGGAGTCCGACCAACATTTTGAGGAAAGTTGTTTTACCACGGCCATTATTGCCGATGACTGCAATCTTGTCTCCGCGGAGAATTTCACAGCTAAAATTTTGAAAGACGACCTCGTCGTAGCGTTTCGTGATGTTTTCCACTTTGAATGCCACTTGGCCCGATTGTTTTTCGGGCACAGGGAAGCGTACGTAGGGACGCTGGATGTTGGATTTTTTGAGCTCTTGGGGCTGCAATCGATTAATCTCGCGGACACGCGATTGCACTTGTGAGGCTCGAGTACCTGCTCCAAATTTGGCTACGAAATCTTTCAGCTGAGAGATTTTTTTCTCCTTGGCCTTATTGTCCGCTTCTAAGCGCTCTCTGACGGCCGTTTTGGTGACGAGCATCATATCGTAGTTGCCTGGATAAGTGATGATGGTCTCGTAATCGATATCGGCGATGTGTGTGCAGATGGAGTTTAAAAAATGCCGATCGTGGGAGACCACGACGAGGGTTCCCGTGTAGTTGTGTAAAAACCCCTCTAGCCAGGAGATAGAGTCAAGATCGAGGTGGTTGGTAGGCTCATCTAAAAGCAGCGCTTCTGGTTTTCCAAAGAGGGCTTGGCAAAGGAGAGCTCGGAATTGTCGGTCTGTTGGGATCTCGTGCATTTTTTTGGAGTGGAGTTCTTTTCCAATATTCATACCGATGAGAAGCGCTTCTGCCTCTACGTCGGCCGTGTAGCCGTCTTCCTCCGCGATGATCTCTTCAATTTCCCCGAGGCGCATGCCGATGGCATCTGTCATCTCCTCCTCATAAAGTTCCTCTCTTTCCGCCATTGCTTTCCAAAGCCGCGCATTGCCCATGATGACTGTATCAAGAACGGTACAGTCCTTAAAGTCTTCAATACGCTGTTTTAAAAAGCCCACCTTTTTGGGCAGTGTGACCGTTCCTGTGGTTTGGGGCTCAAGTCCCATAATAATTTTGAGAAGAGTCGACTTTCCAGATCCATTGGGGCCCGTCAAACCATAGCGGCAGTGAGTATTGAAGGTGAAGGTGACGTTTTCAAAAAGGCGACGCCCCTTCATTTGCTTGGAAATTTTTTCTAATGTAATCATAAGAAAGCGAGGATAACATATTCAGATGGACCATTTCAAGGCTGTCGAACAGTTTTTGACGTACTTAGGCATATCTAAGGGGGCTTCTGAACATACGATCAAAGCTTACCGACTCGATCTCCTGTTTTTTTTGAATTTTGTGGGGGATGAGGAGCTCAGCAAAAGGACCATTCGGCGGTTTTTAGGCCATCTCCACGAAAAAAAGGCTTCTACCCAGACGATTCTAAGAAGGCTTTCTTGCTTAAGAAGTTTTTATAAGTATGCCATTCGAGAAGGATTGACTGATAAAAATCCGGTAGAAGAGATCGAGAGCCCTAGAAAAGAAAAGCGGCTTCCTATTTCGGTGACTTACGAGCAGGTAAAACATCTTTTAAACCAGCCTGACACAAGCTCCTATCTGGGGTTTCGCGATCGCGCTATGATGGAACTTTTCTACAGCTCAGGTCTTCGCTTAAGTGAGGTGGCCTATTTAAATAGGCACGATTTTGATATCCATGGAAAGATTCTCAATATTTTCGGCAAAGGCAAAAAACAACGACAAGCTCCCATTACGGATACGGCCGCTGGCTGGCTAACGCAATATCTCGAGCATCCCGAACGGGAGGAAAAGGACTCCAAAGCGATTTTTCTCAATCGGTGGGGGAAACGGCTTACGCCACGCTCTATCGACCGAAATTTTGCCTCGTACTTAAAGGCGAGCGGCCTGTCGCTTCGCATCACGCCGCATACGATCCGCCACACGATTGCTACCCACTGGTTAGAAAATGGCATGGATTTAAAGACTATTCAAATGCTCCTGGGCCATACCTCTCTTGCGACGACAACGATTTATACTCATGTGTCTTCGAAACTAAAAAGAAAAGTCTATGATAAGACGCACCCGAGAGCACATACCACATCAGACTGAAAGGGGTTATCTATCTATCAGCGCAATGAAAGGCGGTGGAGCTTCATTAAAGGGCCAAATATTTTGTGCCGCAGTAAGGGCGATAGCATAGGTCGCGACGACACTAATTGCCGCGATGGTTAACACAGTCTCCGGCGGCAAGTTGTCTATCCAGCCACACATTTTGTATACAATGCATATGCCACCAACAGCTACAATAGCTTCAGTGAAAGGATTGGGCCACTCAAGATCTTCGCGCCCACCTAGCAACCTGTTTAATCCTTCCAACATGAAACCATGTTACTACCATTCGGTATGGATGGCAATCGATAAAATAATGATTTGCAAATAATCGTTTATGTTGTCTACTTGTACTGAACGTGATTCAAAAATTGAGGTAGACGAATGTTGGGAAAAATTTTGCCGATTCTCACGGTGATTCTTTGGACCCTCTCAGGAAATGCGGTTGATGAAAATATGTCAGCGGAGTGTGAGCAAGAATGTCAGACTCCTCTTTGTCCAGAGCCCTCCAATCTGACGCCATGCCCGCCAAAATTATGCTCGAAGCCTTGTCCTCCCAAGCCCTGTTGTACACCACCACCACCTTGCTGTTGGAAGTTTAATCCGTGCAATCCGCGGGGGTGCAATGACATGAATTGTGGCGGGTTTTTCTTGGCTGCAGATTTTTTATATTGGAGAGCAGAGAATCATGGGTTCAGTTATGCCTATGAGCAAAAGACAACGAGTCCTGTCGGACTTAATGTAGGCAGTGTGCTTCGCATGAACCCAGATTGGGATCCTGCTTTTCGCGTAGGGTTGGGGTGGAATACCAGGTATGATTTTTGGGATGTCTTTCTGAATTACACGTGGTATCGCAATCATTCGAGTGAAACAAGAACGAGTGCCAATGGGTTTTTCCCTCTGTGGCCTTTATCGAATGTGCAACAGGCGACGTTTAGCAGTGTGAATGCAAACTCGAGATTCACGATGAATATGGGAGATTTAGAGGTGGGGAGAATGCTCTTTCTTACCCGCACTCTTGCCATCCGGCCCCACGTAGGTGCAGAAGGCGGCTCGATTCATGAGAGGTTTTACGATAGCTTCAGCGACCTTATTGTTGGAGGGGCCCATTCAGGTCAGCGGTTTAGCGGAAAGAATAACTGGTGGGGAGTGGGTCCACGAGCGGGCGTCAATACAGAGTTTCACCTCAGCTGTGGGTTTAGCCTCAAAGGCAATCTCGCAGGGGCGCTCCTTTATGGAAAAAATCAGGCAAGATCGCAAAATGAAACGCTTCAAGTAGGTGCTACTGCGTTTGCGATTGAGCGTGAGTATGAGGACGACTATTATCAGCTCGTCCCGCATCTCCAACTCGCTCTTGGCTTTCAGTGGCAGACCTGCTTTTTGTGCGAAAAAATGCTCTACAGGATGAGTGTGTTATGGGAGACCAACTATTGGTGGAACCAATTTAACCTTCCTGTTGGCTTAGAAGGATTTCTTCCTCCGCTTCCCACAATCGGCAACCAACCTCTTACCATGGAAGGCTTGACAGTGAACTTAGAATGGGGTTTTTGATCGGATAAGGGACTGTTAAACAGCCCCTAAGGTGGGTTTTTTTTTGCAAAAACAATTCCCATGCTGTACACTTTGCGTATGGGGAAAAAGATCCGCCTTCTTACTCTTGTTTTTCTGATTGTTGCAGCGATCGATAGCATCCGCAACCTTCCCGCAACGGCGATCTTTGGTCCCTCTCTTATTTTCTTTTTTCTTTTCTCTGCGATTGTTTTTCTGTTTCCGATCTCTCTGATTGCAGCGGAATTTTCTTCGAGGTACCCGGAAGAGGGCGGGGTGTTTCATTGGGTACGAAACGCCCTAGGAGAAACGTGGGCTGTAGTGGCCATTTGGCTACAGTGGGTCAATACCATGGTCTGGTATCCCACGATCCTTTCTTTTATCGCGGGGACTGCGGCGTATCTTATAAACCCCGAATGGGCGCAAAAAAAAGAATTTATCCTCTCTGTCGTACTCATTGTCTTCTGGGGATTGACGTTTCTCAATATGCGAGGGATCTACGTCTCTGCTTTCCTTAACACAGTATGTGCCTGTGTCGGATTAATCATTCCTATGGGAATGCTGATGGCTCTTGGTGCGCTATGGGTCCTTGTTGGCAACCCGATCCAAATTACTTTCAGCCTAGATACCGTTTTTCCAACACTCAAGGCCTCTCAAAATTGGGTTTCGCTCATCGCCATTATGGCGGCTTTTTTGGGCATGGAGCTAGCGGGGGTTCACGTCACGGATATCTTAGAGCCTCAGAAAAATTTCCCCAAAGCCCTTGGCTGGTCCGTCTTCGCCCTTCTTTTTACAATGATTTTAGGAGCTCTTTCCATCGCTATCGTCATCCCACAAAGCCAGATTCATCTCATTGACGGAATGATGCAAACCTTTACCCTCTTTTTTCAGGCGTTTCACATTCCATGGTTTGTCCCGATCTTAACCATCTTCATTATCATAGGAAGCATTGGAGGCATGATTAATTGGTTAGTATCCCCAGCAAGAGGACTTCTTCATGCGGCTGAACGGGGCTTTATGCCCCAATTTTTTGCTAAAAAAAATCGTTCTGGCGTTCCCGTACGGATGCTGCTGGTTCAGGCCTTTTTAGTCACCCTCTTTTGCTTGATGATTCTTTTCATGCCCTCAATCAATGCCTTTTATTGGTTTTTGACTGCACTCAGCACCGAGCTTTATATGATCATGTACATTCTCCTTTTTATTTCCGCCCTGAAATTGGGAAGGCCTCATACGGCCTTTTCTTACCAAATTCCCAAAGGACTTCGGCGCCTATCTTGTGTATTTGGCCTTTTTGGATGTCTTCTTACAATTGTTGTAGGCTTTTTTCTTCCAAGCGATATCAATATGAACGGTCTCCGCTACGCTCTTTATATCGGAATCGGCAATGTAGTGCTCATTGCGCCTGTTTTTTCTTTGATGAAGTATAAAAAATTATTTTCATCTTAAGCGTCTTATGCTACCCTTTCTCTTCTTGTCAGGAGGGCCGCTATGATAAAGGCTCTTATTCTTGGAGAAGACTCTTTACAGAACCTCAGAGCTCTTTGTGAAGGCCGTGTAGTGAGGGCTTACAGACCTTCTGATCAGCATGTGTCTAAAACTACAGTGTCTCTTGCTACGCAAATCAGAAGGCCGGAAAGACGGCGCCCTTATATTTTTTGAGAATAAACTCTCTCATCTTCTCCGAAGTCATCGCTTCAACAAGGGCTTTGATTTGAGGGAGGCTTTCGTCCCCATCCCGAACAACGATGACATTTGCATACGCAGAGTCTTTATCCTCTAAAATCAAGGCGTCTTTTATAGGGTTTAAATGAGCTTGCAGAGCGTAATTTGTATTAATGATGGCCGCATCGACATCGGGAAGAGAGCGCGGAAGTGTCGCTGCTGTTACTTCGATAAATTTGTATCGATGAGGATTATAGGATATATTTTCTACAGTTGCGCTAAAACTTTGCGTGTTGAGTCCAATAAGTTGGTGGTGTGCAAGCAGAAGAAGAGCTCTTGCTTCATTGGAGGGGTCGTTGGGAATGGCAATCGTGGCGCCTTGAGGAATGTTTGTTAGGTTGGTATATTTTTTTGAATAGAGTCCCATGGGTTCTATTTCAACTTTCGCAACCTCTTCGATTTTATAGCCGAATTCTTTAATCTGTTCTTCTAGAAAGGGAATGTGTTGAAAGAAATTGGCCGCCACATCTCCATCTGAGAGCGCTCTATTGGGCACATTGTAATCATCTGTCGTAACGATCACGAGATCAATGCCCTGTTTTTTGAGATCTGGCTGAATAAATTTGAGCATCTCAGCGTGGGGTACAGGCGTTGCGGCAACCCTAAAGCCCCCCTTCTGGGCACATCCGGCCAGGAAAATGAAAAGCAAAAGCCATCTAGTCATAAAAGAACCCTCCAAGTGATACCCATTGTATTCTTATGGAAATTAAAAGCAATCCCGAAGGAGCCCCCGTTTTTTCTGAATCTTTTTTACCGCCCAATTCCCTAAATATTGAATCCCTTGCACTAGAGCAATGAGTACAAGTACTGTAACTGTCATAATAAATGTATTGAATCGATTGTATCCATATTGAATAGCGACTTCTCCTAAGCCACCTCCACCGACCAGACCAGCCATAGCACTATATCCAACGAGATTAATGACCATGAGGGTGATGGATGCCATGATGCTAGGAAGGGCTTCTAGAAGAAGAGAGATAATGAGTCTTGATAAAGGAGTACCCATCACGACAAGCGCTTCAATAATAGGGACATCTATTTCTTTTAAATTTGCCTCGATGAGCCGTGCGATAAAAGGAATCGCTGCGATGGTCAGAGGCACAATGGAAGCCGTCGTTCCGAGAGATGTCCCCACAATGATGCGGGTGAACGGAATCAGTGCGACAATTAAGATGGCAAAGGGAAAGGAGCGTCCTATGTTAACAAGGACGCTTAAACTTTTATAGACAAGGGGGGATGGTTTCAATCCACCTCTATCTGTGAGCATCAGAAGGATGCCGATAGGAACTCCGATCAAAATCGCAAAAAGGCTGGAGAATAAAACCATGTACACCGTTCTAAGAGTCTCGATAGGTACGAGGTCCAAGGCAAGCAACCAGTTATTCTCCATGTTCTAATACCTCAAAATGTACCTCTTTTTCTTGTAAAAATCGCAGGCCGCTCTGAATTTGGGAGGGACTCCCTGTCAATTCGATGATGAGGGTTCCGATTACGACCGATTGTAACCGATCCACAAAACCAAGAAGAATATTTGCTTCGATTTGAAATCTTTGGATGAGTTGCGTAATGATCGGTTCTCCAGCGGCTTTTCCTTTAAAGCGGAGGCGTAGCATTTTTCTATTCGGGGAAGGCTGCTTAAAAAATTCTGAAGGAATCTCATGAGTGGTCGATTGAAGAAGTCGCTGTGTTGTAGGATGCCCAGGGTTAAAGAAGATATCCTCTACAGCTCCCTCCTCTACAATCGACCCCGCTTCCATCACTGCGACTCGGTGGCAGATCGAACGGACTACATTCATATCATGCGTGATAAGGACAATAGTGGTGTTCTTTATAGACTTCAAAAGAGCTAGAATTTCCGCTGTCGCTTTGGGATCAAGCGCTGAGGTCGCTTCATCGCAAAATAGGATATAGGGATCTTTAGCAAGAGCGCGAGCAACCCCCACTCTTTGTTTTTCCCCGCCACTTAGTTGTGCTGGATAGGCATTTTTTTTGGACGAGAGGCCCACAAACTCGAGTAGTTCATGCACCCTTGCTTCGACGGCTTTTTTCGTGTGTTTTGCAATGAGAAGGGGATGCGCAATATTTTCAGCTGCTGTTTTTCCATTCATCAAATTAAAATGCTGAAAAATCATTCCAATCGATTGGTAATAGGCTTGCATTGGAATCAATGGGAGAGGTTTACCGCGGATCCAAATTTCTCCAGACGTAGGAGTAGTCAATCTGGAAAGGCACCGAACTAGCGTGGATTTGCCAGCGCCGCTAGGCCCTATGATTCCACAAATACATCCCTCAGGCACATCCAAAGACAGCTCATGAAGTGCAGCTAGCTTCTCCTCTTTTTGGATGTAGCTCTTGCAAAGGGATTTGATTTGAATCAAAGGTGGGGGAGGGATCATAAGCCGGATTCTGTCATGAGCTATCATTCCTCTAGGAGATCTGTTACCAGAACTCTCGAGCGATTCTAACAGGGGATCATCCGCGCTTGGAAACGCGTCCCCCCTCATCTTGCTTCAGATAGGGTTTACAACGCCTCCGGTTGCCCGGAGTACGATCGAGTTTACACTCGAACTTTTCAGCCTTAAATGGCAATGGTCTCTGTTGCACTTTCCGTCACCTTACGGTGCCCAGCCGTTAACTGGTATCCTTCCGTTCGAAGTCCAGACTTTCCTCACCTACAAACTAGGTGCGATAGCTTGCCTCCCCCGAATATTATTCTCGATCTTGTCGAGATTATGTCAAAGATGCCCCACGTCGACGGCGCCGCTTGGTAGTGACAGCAGCTCCCTCAACAATCTCATTTTCTTGCCAGTAGTGAATACGGGAGCAGTGTTCGCAAAATGTAAGCCGTTCTCCTTTGCGAACAACGTTTTCATGTTGTGCAGTCAATGCAATATGACAACCTGAACAAGTTCGGTTCTCAATGGGCACAACAACACGATCTTTTTTATTATTGAGCAGTCTTTGATAAATGCGCATTACCTCTTGATCGGCTGTTTTTGCTACATCATCCCGAGACGCTTTGAGTTCTGCCCCTTCCTGGTTGATGAGGCGGATGCTTTCGCGGATCTCATTCTCTAGATTTTGCGAGCTCTCTTCAGATTGCGCTAACGATTGCTTAATCTTGTCTAAAATCTCTTCTTCGAGATTCCGCTTATCGATCAAATCACTGGTAATTTGTTCTGTGGCAGATCGTTCCCTTTCAGAAGAAGTCATCTCCTGAGTTAAGGCATTGAACTCATCCACTTTTTTTACCGTGCTTTGTTTCCCTTCAAGTTTTTTGATCCGATCCTTGATTGCAATAATCTTTTCTTCTTGCGCGGCGATGTTTTGGCTCAAGTCGGCAATCTCTTGCTCTTTTTCTTTTTGCTGTAGCTTGAGTTCGCGTCGGAGAGAATCGATATGCTCAAGCTCCTTCAAGCGCTCTTTCTTAAGACGCATGAGACGGATCATCTTCATATCTAGTTCTTGGATATCTAAAACGAGCTTTAGGGATTGGAGCATGTACGGAACCTCTGGAAAATAATCAGATTGTTGGGAATACTATAAGTGTTAAATCCTAAATCTAGCAAGGCAAAACATTACGGCTCTCGCTGAACCCCCAGTTAAAGGCAGAAAAAATGACCTATTTAAAAAAATATTTTGCAAAATTTCCGGAACACCAAAGAACCTCTTCCGCGATCGCTTATATGGCGGCCCTTGATGCGGTGGCTGCAACCTCGCCTATCATTGCCGATTCTATTCTCAAAGAGCTGGAGTCTCAGCGCTCCCATCTTAAGCTGATCGCCTCTGAAAATTTTTCTTCGCTGCCCTGCCAGCTGGCCATGGGTAATCTGTTTACGGACAAATACAGTGAGGGATACGTGGGACACCGGTTTTACGCGGGTTGCGAAAACATCGATAGAGTGGAAGGCGAGGCGGTGGCTCTTGCAAAAAAATTGTTTAACGCGGAGCACGCCTATGTACAGCCTCACTCAGGGGCCGATGCCAATTTAGTCGCTTTTTGGGCGATTTTGGTACATAAAATTCAAAATCGAGAGGTGGAAAAATTAGGGAGAAAAAGTCTCGATGAACTGTCGGCTGAGGAATATGAGAGGGTTCGACAGCTGCTTGTGAACCAAAGAATTATGGGACTTTCGCTCGGTTCTGGCGGCCATTTGACCCATGGATACCGCCACAACGTATCGGCTAAGATGTTTCAGTCCTTCCTATATGATATCAATTTTGAAACGGGGCGACTGGATTACAAGCAGTTAGAAAAGCAGGTCAAAGAGGTCAAACCCTTCATTTTAATTGCAGGGTATTCCGCTTACCCGAGACTTTTAGATTTTGCAAAAATGCGCGAAATCGCCGATAGTGTGGGCGCTGTTCTTTTAGTGGACATGGCGCATTTTTCGGGTCTTGTTGCGGGAGGGGTTCTAAAAGGAAATTACAACCCTGTGCCTTATGCTCAGATTTTGACGACGACCACGCATAAAATGTTAAGAGGACCGAGAGGCGGTCTGATTCTTTCTACAGAAGAGTATCGAGAGGTTGTGAATAAGGGGTGCCCTATTGTTTTGGGAGGGCCTCTTCCCCACGTCATGGCAGCGAAAGTCATTTGTTTCCAAGAAGCGCTCACTCCCGCGTATCGGGAGTATGCTCAAAAGGTCGTTACTAACGCTCAGAGCTTGGCCGAGGGCTTGAAAAAAAGAGGAGCCAGAGTGCTGACAGACGGAACGGATAATCATCTCGTGGTTGTGGATGCGGCGGCCTCCTTTGGTCTTACGGGAAGACAAGCAGAGCTGGCCCTCAGAGAAGCGAATCTTACCGTTAACCGAAACTCGATTCCCCAAGATGTGAATGGGGCTTGGTATACTTCGGGTATTCGCCTAGGCACGCCTGCTTTAACAACCTTGGGAATGAAGGAACAGCAGATGGAAGAAATTGCCGATGTGATCGTCCCTCTTCTGAAAAAAACGAAGGCAGGCCAAGATCTGAAGACAGCAGCTCCTTCCAAAGCGAAAATAGAGGTGTCCCCAGAGGTACTGGAGAGCGCTCGCCAAAGAGTTAGAGCTCTTCTTAAGGAATTTCCTTTGTACCCAGAATTAGGATAGAAAGGAATGGGACTTTTGCAATTCTTTCTAGATAAAAATCAACTAGATAGAGAAAATTACGGAAAAAGGGAGAGAAACGATCATGCCAGACGTTGACACACGTGAACCGTTGCCAAAATATATCAATGACAAACTGGATCAAGCACTTTTAGAAAAGCGGCGTATCTTCTTATCGGATCAAGTCGATTCGGAGAGCGCTAAAGACATCATTCGCAAGCTCTGGTATCTCGACCATCAGAATCCAGGAAAACCGATTCTTTTTATTATTAATTCCCCTGGCGGTTCTGTGGACTCTGGGTTTGCGATCTGGGATCAAATCAAGCTTCTTTCGTCACCAGTGGTTACGCTTGTGACGGGTCTTGCTGCTTCCATGGGTTCTTTACTGAGTTTAGTTTCTGGCAAAGGAAGACGCTTTGCGACTAAAAATGCGCGGATCATGATCCATCAACCCCTCATTGGAGGGCTGATTCGCGGACAAGCAACGGATCTGGAGATCCAGGCCAAAGAGATGTTAAAGACCCGCGACCAAATTGCTGACATTTACGTCGAAGCTACGGGGAGAACCCGTAAGGAAATTGAAAAAGCGATTGATCGGGACAACTGGATGACTGCGGAAGAAGCCAAAACTTTTGGACTCATCGACCGAATCATTACCTCGATGAAAGATGTCGAAGCTTTCCTTTCATAAGTATCAAGGAGCAGGCAACGACTTTATCATCATTGATGATCGGGCGCAAACGTTTGATCTCAGTCTTGTTCCAAGACTTTGCCATCGTCACACGGGGGTGGGGGCGGATGGGGTCATTTTGTTGCAGAATGCGAATGCAACCTGTTTTCGTATGCGCTATTTCAATGCAAACGGGCAAGAAGTAGAACGGTGCGGGAATGGCCTTCGATGTTTTGTTAAATATTTAAAAGATCAGGGATTAGCTTACAATAAGATTGTAGTGGGTAAAGATCTTGTCACGGGATTTTTTGTGCAGGATCGAGTGGCTATTGAGATGGGCGCGGTGCCTGAGATAAAAAAAGTGGCTATCCACGATCGAGAAGTGTTTCTCCTCAATACGGGCGTGCCTCACGCGGTTTTGTTTGGCGGAGGCTTTGAACAGGCTTCCGAAATCCGGAATCACGTGCTTTTTTGGCCTGAGGGCGTGAATGTGAACTTTGTCGATTTAGCGACGCTCAAGGTGCGTACCTACGAGAGGGGTGTTGAGGGGGAGACTTTGGCCTGTGGTACAGGGGCCTGTGCGGTGGCAGTAGTGGCTCATCAAGTACATGGGGTGCCCAGTCCGATGTTTCTCCACTTTGCCGGCGGAGTGATGGAAGTTCAGATTGTTCAGGGAAGGATGCTCATGATAGGGCCTGCGACTTTTGTTTTTGAAGGCGCTTGCGAATAGACCTTGCATAGACAGGAACAGGAGTTACCGGATACAATGAGAAGAAGGCCCCTAACGAAATGGGCCTTTGAGATTTCTCATGGATCGAAAAAGCCCAGCCTTTGTCGCGGAGTATCTGTCTCCAGCTCAAGGATTGATCGCGTCTTATGCGATGAAAGAACTGCTCTTTTCTCGAGGCACTTATCAGCTAGAAATCCAGGAAAAAGGGAAAAAGAAGGTTTTCCCTTTTATTCAAATGAAGGATGACGGCGAGGTCACCGACTTTTTTTGTAGTTGTAGCACTTCTGAAAGCGGGCTCGGGTGTGCTCATCTTGCGGCTAGCTATTTGAAAATTTTTGATGGCACGGATGAGCCCCTCCATATTCGTTTTAAAAGGTCCTTCTGGAATCGTCTGTTGCAGATGGCCAGTAAGCGGCATGGCTACGGGGTCGAGTGCATACAAAAAGGGGAAGATGGCTCTTATTTTGCGGAGTCCAAAGAGAAAAATATCCTTTTTTCCATTCATCCGATTACAGAAAAAGGGGGAAAGAAGCTCGAAGCAATTTTAGAAAACCGCCCCGCCGAGACAGAAGAGACATCGATCAAATTCTCTAATCTTCCTCTAGAAGAAATCGAAGCTTATCGAGCGGGGCATCCTAGCCATACCCTGCGCTACGAGCTTTCCTTCTGGTCTGATTTAGCAAAATACATGATGGCGGAAGAAAAATATGAGATCCTTTTTGCAGGAGATCCTTTGCCTCATTCTTTACGCGTTCTTTTTAAAGACTATCATCTCTTTGTCCATATTTTCGAGGTGAATTGGCCTTGGATTATCCCGTCTTTAGCGACAGTGCGAAGCCCGCTACAGGTATTTGATGAGGAGGATGCATCGATTGAGAAGGTCGTATATGATGAGATTTTGCATTCTTTTCTTGTCACTCATCGTAGTAAAGAGGAGTGTGATGCAGGGGTTCCGATGGGAGACTGGAATTATAAGCAAGGAGTAGGTTTTTATCGCCACAGGCGTGATCCATTTTTAGAAGCGTCTCTCATTGGACCGGAGCGCGTGGCGCTGACCCTTTCTCATTCGACCAAGCTTTTAAGCCAGTTTATTTCCATCCATGCCGAGAAAAAAAAATGTCAATATTACCTTCACTTTGACCGGGACTTAAACTTCCATATAGAACTTTATGTTGAGGCGATTGGCGATATGCAATCTCACCGCGCTGCCTGTTTTTTCCCGTGGGTGTATGTACCAGATAAAGGTTTTTATGAACTTTTTGATTGGTTTCATGAGGAAAAAGAAAAGGTGATCCTCAGGGCCGAAGTGGCAGATTTTATCAACCGCCATCGCGTTTGGCTTCATCATTTTCCTGGATTTACCACGCACTTAGGCAGTTTAGAGTCCCATTTGACTTACCGCTTAAGCGATCAAGAACAACTGATTTTCGATGCAGAGCTGAACTTCCCTGAAAATTATGAAGAGACGCACCATTTTGACGAATGGGTTTACATCAAAGGACAAGGTTTTTACATCAAAAAAGAGTCTAGGGCTCGACTGCCTCTACATCCGGGACTCAAAATTCCTAAAGAGGCAGTCTCAGAGTTTCTTGCCAGCCATAAAGAAGAACTCGAACAGGTGCACCATTTTTATACAGATCGGCAACCCATCCGCCACATGGGACTCAACGTAAGTTTAAGCAGCGAGGGGCTTATTACTCTTTCCCCCCATGTCGAATATGCTCCAGACATCGATCCAAGGAAACTTCGTCGTTTTGGGGATTTTTACTACTTGGAAGGTGAGGGGTTTTTTGAGATTCCCTCGGCGAATCGATTGCCTGAAAGATATGCGGGCAAAGTGGAGATCCAAGCTTCTCAAGAATTAGCTTTTTTGGCGTACGAACTAGAGCCATTAAAACGGTACATATTGAACATCGATCCGAGGCTTGTTGTTCCCAAGGAGCTGAAGCTAAAAATTCACAAGATCATACCAAGCAAAAGGAAAAAGGGCAAAGAGTGGTTTTTAGATCTTGCTTATGACTCAGAAATAGGTCGGATTGATGTATTTTCGATTTGGGAGGCGTTGCAACAGAAAAAAAGACATCTTTTTTCGCGTGCGGGACTACTGTATCTCAAAGAACCGCGCTTCAGTTGGATCCGCCAACTGTCTAAAAAGCGGTTGGATCAAAAAAAAGGGCTGATAAGACTCAGCACGTTGGAGTGGATTCGGCTGAGCGTTTTTGAACAAATCGAAGAGCCTGAAGAACCTGAGATGAAGCAGTTTTTGGAGGAGTTAAACCGTTTAGAAACAGACCGAACTCTCGATATCTCTAGACTGAAAGCAACCTTAAGACCCTATCAAGAGGAAGGGTTGAAATGGCTTTGGTTTCTCTATTCTCACGGACTTTCGGGTCTTCTTTGCGATGACATGGGGCTGGGAAAGACGCATCAGGCGATGGCACTTTTGGCATCGGTCTTTCATGAAGATGAGGAGAGGCAAAATAAATATATCGTCATTTGTCCAACCTCTGTGATTTACCATTGGCAAGAACTTTTAGGGCGCTTTTTGCCAGAGGTTCGTGTCTTGACCTTTTATGGTCATGAAAGGACGCTCAGCCATTTTGAAGAGGAATATGATCTTCTTTTAACCTCTTATGGAATTATGCGGACCGGCAAAGAAAATTTAAGAGCTTACCGCTTTGAAATCGCTATTTACGATGAGATTCAGATTGCGAAAAACCACGTGTCGCAGACCCATAAAGCTCTTCGGGCCATTCAGGCAGAGATGCGCTTAGGTCTGACCGGCACTCCTATTGAAAATCGGATCCGCGAGCTAAAATCCTTGATCGATGTTGTCCTTCCTTCCTATATGCCTCCTGACCCGATCTTTCGCGACCTATTTGTAAACCCCATTGAAAAACATCAGGATCAAGAGAAAAAAGAGCTACTAGGCCACTTGGTAAAACCTTTCCTTTTGCGAAGGAAGAAGGGCGATGTCTTAAAGGACCTTCCTGAAAAAATAGAAGAGATCGCCTATGCCGATTTAAGCGAAGAGCAGAAAAAACTCTACCGAGACATGGCAATCAGGATGAAACACACGATTGTCAGCGATCTGAAAGATAGGAATAAACCCATCCCATTTGTGCATATTTTTTCCGCCCTTTCTACTTTAAAGCAGATTTGTAATCACCCGGCTCTTGTTTTGGATGATGTACATAGGTTTCACAAGCATTCGTCCGGGAAATGGGACCTGTTCGTGGAGTTGATGCAAGAGGCTTACGATAGCGGCCAAAAAGTGGTTGTCTTTTCTCAATACTTGGATATGTTAAAAATCATTGAGTCTTACTTGAAGAAAAAGGGGATAGGATTTGCCGGTATTAAAGGCTCGACGAAAAATCGGCCTGAACAGCTGCGGCGCTTCCGAGAAGATCCGGAATGTTTTGTCTTTGTTGCGTCACTTCTCGCTGCGGGCGTTGGCATTGATCTTACGGTTGCAAGCATCGTGATCCATTATGACCGCTGGTGGAATCCAGCCAAAGAGAATCAGGCCACCGACCGCGTGCATAGAATCGGACAGAATCGAGGCGTGCAAGTCTTTAAGCTGGTTACAAAAAATACCATCGAAGAGCATATCCATGGAATGATCGAAAGGAAAAAAGGACTACTCGAAGACATCATTGGAACGGAAGATCAAATCCACTATTTGACAAGAGAAGAACTGATAGAAGTGTTAGAAAAAATGGAACTGCCTTAAGCCCCCTTAGCGCAGAAGCCTCAGGCTATTAAGGCCGACGAGGACAGTGCCCCCTTCGTGCAGGATTACAGCCAACCAAAGAGGAATGTAGCCCAAAAGAGCGGGGGTGGTCGTCAAGAGAATCACAAGAAGCGCCAGCGTAATATTCTCTTTGACAATACGGCCCGTCTTTTTCGACTTTTTAAATAGCCAGGTGAGTTGGTGGAGATCATCCGTCAAAAGAACTACGTCTGACGCATCGACTGCTGTTGCGCTTCCAATTCTGCCTAAAGAGATACCTACCGTCGCGCGGGCTAAGGCAGGCGCATCATTGATCCCGTCTCCCACCATGGCCAGTCCTTGTTCTGAAAGAAGAGCGACTTTGTCTAGTTTGTCTTCAGGAAGGAGGTTCGCAAACACTTGGTCAATGCCGACCGCTTGCGCTACGGTTTGTGCGCTCGCTTCATGATCTCCTGTGAGCATGATGGCTTGGAGTGGGAGGCTCTGAATCAATTCTTGCATATTTTCCCGCACTTGATCTGAAAACTCAAACAGATACGTTTGATCGCGATATTCTAAAAAGGCAAGAACCCCCCTTTTCGCATGTTTTTTCGGTCTTCCTAAAACGGCTTTTTCCCCATCGATGATTCCTTCCATCCCAAAGCCTGGGATCGCTCTGAATTCTGTCACTACAGCAGGAAGGATCCGTTTTTCTTGGGCTAGATGGCAGATGGCGGTTGCGATCGGGTGAACAACGTTTCTTTCTAGACCGTAGGCAATAGCGAGCATGTCATCAGGAATGTCTGTGGTTTTGCATTGCAGTTGGCCTGTTGTAAGAGTACCCGTTTTGTCAAATGCGATGAGGTTGCAGCTTGCAAGGGCATCGAGGGTCATTCCTCCCTTGAGGAGGATCCCTTTTCGGGCGGAGGCGCTAATGGCACTTAAGTAGGCCGTCGGTGTCGCGATAATGAGCGCACAAGGAGAGGCTGCGATGAGAAACGCCAGGGCGCGATAGAGGGCCCCCTCATGGCCAAAATAGCTCATGGAACGGAGGAAAGGAAGCCCTATAGCAAAAAGGAAGGTGAGTGCAATGATGCTGGTCGCATATCGTTTCCCAAAACGGTCGAGCCATTGCTGAAGACGCGGCTTGGCTTCCTGGGCTTCAGTAATGAGTTTGACCACGCGGGAAAGGGTCGAGTCAGAGCTGGTCTTCGTTACCTGGATGGTGAGGGCAGCTTCCAGGTTACGAGCTCCTGCAGGCACGGTATCGCCTATGGTTTTGGAGATCGGCAGGCTTTCTCCAGTGAGGTGTACAAGGTTTAAAGAAGAGGTCCCCTGGATGATGACACCATCAAGGGGGATGATTTCTCCATTCTTTACGAAGAGAATCTCGCCTACCTGAATTTCTCGAACAGACTTTTCATAAAAAATACCTTCTTGGTCGAGCATATGGGCAAATTTGGGGGCAATGTGATTGAGGTTATGGAGAGCTGAACGGGCCTTCGATGAGACAGCATCTTCCATGCCGTGCGAGAGCTCAAAAAGAACAAGAAGAAGGGCTCCTTCAAGAGCACTATCGATGGCGACGGCAACAAAGGCTGCAAGTGTCATTAGAACGTCAATATTGAGTTCTAAATTTTTCAGGTCGTGAAGGGAGTTGATGAGGGCCGGCGTGCCAGAAAGAAAATAGACCATCAACAAAAAAAGTAAGGAAAGATCTCGGCTGAACCAAGAAAAAGAAAAGGCAAAGGCGAGTAAGGTCAAAGATAGTAGCGCGCTTCGTAACGAAAGGTGTTTCCCCCATTTTCTTGAGGTTGGGGTGAGGAAAGGACTGATAGTTTCTGCTCTTCCCGAAGAGAAAAATTCGTCAAATACATACGGCTTCATAGCAACAGTGCAGCTAAGAGATGAGCGCTACTTGCAGCGAGTGTTGCGACGGCCAGGTTCCAAATGACAGCGGGTAACACCGATCTTTTCTCTGCTTGGGCAGCTCCTCCAGCAGACAGGGCGATGGTCACAAGCGCGCATAAAGGAGGACCCCAATTCGGGAGAAAGAAGAGCCCGAAGGACATAATGAGGGTAGCTCCCGCTACACCGATCAGAGCTCCAGAGGCCTGCTTGAGAGGATGTTCATAAGATTCTAAATGCAGCCCCAGTTCTTCTTCGAGCATGACTTGCAGGAGCCGATTGTCATCAGCCATGAGGACGTCGACCACTTCATTGAGCAGTTTTCCTGAAAATCCCTTTGCCTGATAAAGAGCCCTCAGTTCCTCTTTTTCTTGGGGGCGGTGATGCTCAATTTCATAACGCTCCTCTTCGATGACGCGGTGCAGTCTTTCCAGTCTGGCCCAGCCAAGAATAGCGCTTCTCCCCACTTTCCAAATGAGCCAGCCAGCGATGAGCGTGACCATAAACCAGTGGTCTTCTATACCCAAAAGAGCCCAGAGAATGAGGAGGATAAGAGTCGTTTCCTTGGCAGCGTCCGATGCGGCGGCTACATGGCCTGGAAGCTCCATACCGTGCGTCTCGGAAGAAGCTATACGCCCTTTTTTTCTTGCTTCGATCACGTGTTCCAAAGGGTTTTTCTTTTTGAAATGTTGATGCATTACGAGCCTCCCTCAGGATGAATCAGCACTTCTTCGAGGGCTTTTTGCAAAAGATGGATTAGCCAAATTTCATCTTGGGCGGCCATCGTTTCTCGAATCGAATGCATCGCCCAGCAGCCAATACCCAGATCGACAGTCGGAATACCGAGATTCGCAGACATCATAGAGCCAACAGTACTGCCTGATGGGATATCAGAGCGGCTTGCATAGGACTGCAAGGGAATCTGATGCCGTTTTGCAAGGTGAATCAAAGAGGCTGCAGTTCTACTGGTTGTAGCGTAGCGGGGACTATATTTAATCGCGGGTCCTTGGCCAATGAAAGGAGTGTTTTCTGGATCAAATTTATCAGAAAAATTCGGAAGGTAAGCATGTGCAGCATCGCATGAAAGGCAAAAGGATCGGCTTTTGAGCCGATATAAATCTTCGCTATCCATCTGGTAGCTAGGGCGGATGCGTTCTAAAATATCGGCGACAAATGTGGAGTCTGCTCCTCTATAAGTCTTTGAGCCGATTTCTTCATGATCCCAAAAGAGGGCCATCTGAATGGCGTCGCTCCTTCGTTTGGCTTGCATGAGCGCTTCTAGGGCCGCAAAGGCGGAAGAAAGGTTGTCGATTCTATACGATGCGATCAGTTCGCTCTGAAGGCCAATAAAGGAAGCCTTTTCCATCGGGACTAAAAACAGATCAACACTCAATAGCTCTTTAAAAGAGTGGTGTTTCAACAGCCATTCAGCAAGCGGTGTTCCCTTGGGCTCGATCGTATAAACCGCTCTTAAATGGTTTTGTCTGTCGATCTGAAGCCCTTTTTCGTGGACTGTTCGATCGAGATGAAGGGCAAGAGAGGGAATAATGACCGGGTAATCATCGAGGTAAACAAGGTGAGACTCGCACTCTTGGTTATTCGCAAGGGTGATGATTCTTCCCGCGATAGCCAAATCGCGGTCTAGCCAAGTGTGAAGAAGCGGACTGCCATAGAGCTCTGTGTTGAGTAGGCCCGGCTCATGGTGTATTTCTGGCTTAATTTTTAAAGCTGGGCTATCGATGTGGGTGGCGAGAATCGTGAGAGAGATGGGTTTTTTTTCAGGAAGCCTAAAGGCGGCTAGAAGAGCGTCTTCTCTTGTGACGAAATAGCTTTCGCCAGGTTTTAGCTCCCATCTTTCTCGTTCCTCAAGAGGGATAAAATGCTCTTCTGCCAGAAGAGCGCCAATTTCCCGAGTGGCGTGATAGGCAGTTGGAGAGCGGTTTAAGAATCGGACAAACTTCTCCAGCATTGATTATCCCGGTTTTATGCATTCGATCTCTTCTTCTAAATACTTGTGAAGAACATTTGGGACAAGGATAGAGCCATCTTCTTGCTGGTTGTTTTCCAAAAGGGCAACCATCAACCTCGAGGTAGCGAGTCCAGAGCCATTGAGAGTATGGACAAACCCGAGCTTTTCCCCCTTCTTTCGATAGCGGATTTGAGATCGGCGAGCTTGAAAGTCTGTGCAGTTGGACACGGAAGAGACCTCCATGTATCGATTTTGGCCGGGGAGCCATACTTCGATGTCGACTGTTTTTGCTGCAGCAAACGACATATCCCCAGTAGTGAGCAGCATGTTGCGGTAGTGCAGCCCCAAACCCTGTAGGATCTCTTCGGCAGAAAGAAGCATTTCTTCAAAGACTTTAGGACTCTCTTCAGGCTTGGTTAAGCAAAACATCTCCACTTTATTGAACTGATGCATCCGAATAAGCCCTCTTTCTTGAGACCCCGCAGCGCCCGCTTCTCTTCGGAAGCAGGGCGTATAAGCGGTATACCTCAGACTTAAGTCTTCCTCTTCTAAAATTTCATCGATATGCATTCCATTGATCGACACTTCCGAGGTTGGAATGAGATAGAGGTCATAATCCTCGTCTGTAATTTTGTAGAGCTGACGCTCGAATTTGGGCAGCTGTCCTGAGCCGTACATAACTTCTGGTTTGACCAGAAGGGGAGGGATCACTTGAGTAAACCCTTTTTTTCGGTGTGTGTGGAGCATATAATTTAGCAATGCCCACTCGAGTCTTGCACCTAATCCAACGTAAAGCGGCCAACCTGCTCCCGAGAGTTTAGCTGCCCTTTGAAAATCAAAAAGATGGAGTCTCTCATTGAGCTCGACGTGGTGTTTCAAAGGAAAAGAAAATAGGGGCTTCTTCCCCCATTCTTTAATGCACACGTTATCTGCAGCATTAGGAGACACGGGAACATCATCCATGGGAAGGTTGGGCAGGGTTGCAAGAAGGTCGCTGAGCTTTTTTTCTAGAGCGACGATTTCCTGATCAAGCAGGACGATTCGGTCGCCAATATCGCCCATCTCTTGCATTACAGAGGAGGGGTCCTGTCCCTTTTGTTTGAGCTGGCCGATGAGCTTGGAAGTGAGGTTGCGTTTTGCCTTCAGCTCGTCCACTTCTGTTTTTTGAGCCCTTAGCTTTTCGTCCAGCGCCAAGATAGGAGGAAGCGAGGCCTCTGGCAGCTTGTTTTTCAGTTTTTGTTCCGCTTGAACCGGATCTTTTCGAAGCTCTTTTAAATCAAGCATGAGGAGAATATAGATCCTAGATGGGGTTAAAGTCAAACTCTCGCTTTCCACTAATTCTTGAGCTGTGGTAGGATAGGCTGCATGAAGTCCTCCTATCCCCAGGCTAAAAATCCCCTGATCCTCAGGTATCATCGTTTGATGGACTCTTTTGCGAAATCAGATGATGAGAGAGATTTTTATCTAGATTCTGCGGAAGGGTTTCTTCTTTATGTCGACCTTGATAAGGGACTTGATGAGCTAGAGTCGTTTGAAAACGAGCTAAAAAAAAGTCCTGACCGCTATCTCCTTCTTCCTAAGATGACTTTTTACGAAGTGAAAAAATTCATGGAGGGGTTTGTTCATGAAAAGGTCTACGATATCGATACGAAGGAAAAACTCCTCGATCTAATTGCAGCTAAAGAGGCGAGAGAAAATTTTTTGGAATTCATTTATGATCATCTCTCTGAGCTTGAGAAGTGGCAGCAGTATTACCAAGAGCGCTCTCGTATTCGAATTATTGAGTGGCTCCGGCAGCATAATGTACAATTTGTTTTTGAAGAAGATTTAGAGCTTGGCAAAAGCGCTGTTGAAAAGCTGAAGCGTTTTTTATTTGAAGCGAAAGTTGCAAAAGAGATTGTGCAAGCTCGCGATGTTTTAGTTCAGAAAGCGAAAACCTACTACTCTAATGAAGCGCTCAATCCTCGTCCGAAGAGAGGACGGCCGCCTAAACAGGTGGCAAAAGTTGAGCTAGAGCCCCAAGTCTCAGCGGATATTTATACGCAGGTTCCTTCTGCTTGCCGTCCTTTTCTTTACATTCCAGATATAGCGACAGCAGCATCGGTGACTTTTTCTTCCAAATTTGAAACGGAGGAACATCTCCTCGCTTCTCTTAGAGGGAGTCCAAGGCTTCGGGTGGATGAGAAGTTGGAGGCTCTTTCTCAGCGTCTTGAATCTCTTCGCCACCTTTCGAATCGTCTTTCTGGAGCTGAAAAAATGTTTGGGGATAGGTCTGGAAAAAAGCCTTTTACTCCTTTTATCAAGCCTAAATTTAAGGAACACGCGACCGTCACGCGGGTTGAAGAGGCTCCTAAAATGGGGGCGGCGACCCACGCTGTGCTTCCTAAAAAACGGGGGCGTCCTCGTAAGGAAGAGCCCGAAGTCGAGGAATTTCAGCCTCAAAGGCGACGCCGTTTTGCTATTAAAAAAGTGGCTCAAATTAAAACTAAGAAGACGAAATGAAAATCGCGATATTGATCGCAACAAAAAACTAGATCCTCTATACTTCCCTCATGGCTATTTCCGTTTCGTTGACTCAGATTAAAAAAGATCTTTTACTCAAGACTCTTGAGGTCATGCATCTGACGCGCATGATGGATGAAAAAATGTCCAAACTTGTTCGTCAAAATAAAGGAGCTACCTTTCATCTTGCAGTGACGGGACATGAGATGATTGGGGCTGTAGCGGCTCTACATTTGATTCCTGGAACCGATTGGGCCTATCCTTATTACCGAGATCGAGCTTTTGCGATAGGTCTTGGGTGTAGTATGGAGGATCTCTTCGCTGCGTTTCTTGCTAGGGACATCCCAAACCATTCTGGGGGGAGAATGATGCCAGAGCATTTTTCTCAAAAAAACCTTCGTATTCCTTGCCAGTCGAGTGTTGTGGGTTCTCAATTTTTGCAGGCTGTGGGCATGGCTCAATCGATCGTCTTTAGGGGCGCAGCAGAAGTGGTCTATGTCTCTGGCGGTGAGGGGGCGACTTCTCAGGGGGATTTTCATGAGGCGCTGAATTTTTCCTGTATCCATCGGCTTCCTGTCATTTTTGTCATTCAGGATAATGGCTGGGCTATTTCTGTGCCGGTGGAAGAGCAAACAGCTGGGGGAAGCATTGCGCCGATTGCGAAGGGATATGATGGGCTCTCTGTATTTGAAATCGATGGTTGCAATTTTTTAGAAGGGAACGAAGCGTGTCAAAAAGCGGTAGAGAAAGCGAGAAGAGGAGAGGGCCCGAGTATTATTGTGGCTCACGTGCCGAGAATTGCTCCGCATAGTAGTAGCGATGATCCCAAAAAATATCAAGAGGAAGCTTGTCTTGAGCAAGGAAAAGGACGCGATCCGATTGTCCTTTTTGAAGAGTGGTTGACACGGGAACAAGGTGTTTCAAAAGAGGAGATAGAGGAGCTTAAGAAACATTATTTTGAGTGTGTGGAAGCAGCAGCCCGCAGCTCTGATGAGAAGCCTTTTCCCCCCAAAGAGTCTGCAGAGACAAAGGTGTATGTGCCGTTTCATCCGCCTGAATCGAAACCGGAGGCTGCGGGCGAGTCGATTGTGATGATGGATGCCATCAATCATGCTCTTGTTGAAGAGATGGAGCGGGATGCTGGCGTGATCGTGTTTGGGCAAGATGTTGCAAAGGGGAAAGGGGGTGTTTTTGGGATCACTCGTCAACTGACAGAGAAATTTGGGGAACGGCGCTGCTTTAATACACCGCTTGCAGAATCGACGATTGTGGGTTTGGCTATTGGCTTAAGCTCCGATGGTTTCCATAAACCTGTAGCGGAAATCCAATTTGCCGATTATTCCTGGACGGGGATGAATCAGCTATTCAATGAGCTCTCGAGTATTTATTACCGCTCGAATGGGATGTGGAACTGTCCTGTCGTGATCCGGATGCCTTATGGCGGGTATATTCAAGGCGGCCCCTACCATTCCCAAAGTACGGAAGCTTTTTTGAGCCACTGTTCGGGGTTAAAAGTGGTGATTCCAAGCAATGCAGCAGATGCGAAACGGCTTTTGAAAACGGCGATCCGAGATCCCAACCCGGTGATCTTTCTGGAGCATAAAGCGCTCTATCGTCAGCGCCTTTTCGCTGCTCGAAGAGAGCCTGGTAAAGAAGAATTTTTGGAATTTGGGAAAGCAAATATCGTAAAAGAAGGGAAGGATGTGACAGTGGTTGCTTGGGGCATGACAGTCCTCATGGCTAACGAGGCGGCAGAAGTGCTGTCGAAGGAGGGAGTTTCTGTTGAAGTCATCGACCTTCGTACGATTGTACCTCTCGATTTTGCAACCATCCTTACCTCCGTGCAAAAGACAGGCAAACTCTTAATTGCCCATGAAGCCGCTAGAAACGGGGGCTTTGGCGCAGAAATTGCTGCGAGGGCTGTGGACGAGGCTTTTTTCTTTCTCGACGCGCCGATCCAAAGAGTGACTGGGAAAAACTGTCCTGTGCCCTATTGCAAGGCGCTAGAGGATGAAGTATTGCCTCAGAAAAAAGATATAGAAGAAGCCATTCGAAAACTGGCGGCGTTTTAGTTCAACTTCTGAAAGAAGGCTGGCTAGCAAAATCAAGAAGGCTTTTTTTCTTTCGTTTAGAAAAAAACGGCGTTTTCTTCCTCGCACTGCTGATGCTTTTGCTGTATGATGTCTTAAGCTGTTCGAAATGTTTGAGTTTTTCCTGTATTTTGAGAGTGGAAGAATGGACACGCGGATTTTTTAAGCTATTTTTTCGCATAAGCCAACATCCATCCATGTGAAGAAGGTGTTGTAGCAGGCTTTCTTGAGTATTTTGAAACGCATTCATTTCCGTTTCAGAAAGGGCGTTCCACTGCACGCTTTGAATTGCTTCAGCATTTTGTATGAGGCGACTCAATGTTTCATCAATTTCCAGAAGTATTTCTTCGCCAATCATTGTGTTCACCTTTAGCTCGTCTTTAATTTCTTCCATAAATGAACAAAATAATTTTGCAAAGAGTTTTTTTTGTCGTAAAAATGTAGCCCAGGATCTAAAATTCTTGTTCATGTTTGGATTTTGCCCTCTTGCATCTGGTTCCAAAGGGAACTGCCTCTATCTTGGGAGTGCAACGACGCGTGTTTTGATTGATGCGGGGATTTCTTTGCGGGAGATTTGTAAGCGGTTGGAAGAGATTCAGGTGGATCTCCAAACGATTCAAGCTGTTTTTGTGACGCATGAACATTCAGATCACATCAAAGGACTGCCCCTTCTTTCGCAAAAGCTAAACATTCCCATTATCGCAAACAAGGAGACGGCAACAGGGATTTCTCATGCTATCCAGGCACAACTTCGCTTTAAAATCTTCACAACAGGAGAGACGTTTCAATTTGGAGATTTGGCAGTGCACCCGTTTAGCATACCTCATGATACGTTGGATCCTGTAGGGTTTATTATTCAAATGGATCACTTGAAGCTTGGGATTTGCACAGACATTGGCCATGTGACTTCTTTGGTCGCAAAACATTTAGAAAACTGTGACTATCTCTATTTAGAAGCAAACCACGAGCCTTCGATGGTACATGCATCGAGACGTCCCGAGTATTTAAAAAAGCGTATTTTGGGGAAACAGGGGCATCTATCGAATGAAGATTGCGCAAAGTTGATTGCAAAGATCATGCATCCCCATTTAAAGCATGTGTATTTAGCTCACCTTTCTGAGGAGTGTAATAGTCAAGAGGTCGCTTTAAAAATTGTAAAGGAATCACTTCCCTACTCTATTTCTGTGACGGTTGCGCATCAGGATCAGGTATCTCAGCCTGTGGCTTTTTCTAGTAAAACAAGATCATTCATTTAAGGAGATTTTAACGATGAATTTAGTTCAATGTGGGGTTTAGGGAGCAACGGAACAGAAAACTCCGTTAAGGATTAAATCTCTTCTAATTTACCCATCAGAAAAGATCGGAATGCGTCCCTGTCCTAGCAAAATAAATTCGCATATTGTCTTTTTTATAGATCAAAAGCCAGTCGGGCGTGACGTGACATTCCCAGTATCCTACGAAATCCCCTTTCAATTTGTGATTGCAATGTTTTGGATCAAGGGACTTTTCATTGATAAGATCGTTCATTAAGGTCTTGATTTTGGATATGTCTAGACCGCGCTTTTTTGCTTTTTCGAGCTCCCGTTCAAACAAGCGTAGGTAAACAGGTATTAGCATCAGATCCTCAATTTACGAAATAGGTCCTGAGCATCTTTAGCTTCGATCAGGTCTTTCCCCTTCTCGATACTCTCAATTGCTTTCAATGTTTCCGCGTTTGGGGTATTCTCGCTGTATAGATTCCCATGAATCCATTCTGCAATAATTTCTCTCATGCTCTTCCCTAGTACAGCAGCAAGAGCCTTTAAACGTTTATGATCCTCGGCGGGAATATCTATCGTCATACGAGATAAATTGCTTCTAGCGGTCATTTTTGACTTCTCCTTTCTCATTCACTCATTATACCAGATTTAAAGATTTAAAGAAATATGGCTCTACAAAGCCCTAACAACCAATATTTTTTGACGAATGCTCTTTATAGCCACAAGGCTTACATTACGCTTTTAACGCGGTGTTAACGCGGTTGTGTATAATTGTATTTTGAAGTATTATCGTTGCGATAAACTTAATATTTAAGAGGATAGTATGGCAGCAGTAAGAATTCCAGTAGGACAAAGAGAGTGGATCACGCCAGCAGAGCAGCTCGACAGAGTGCGTGAAAGGTCCCCGGTTCTTGAGCAATTAAACGGGGTATTCCACGTAACCGACGTCGCTAAGCTAGCTCTTGAGTACATAGAAGATCCTTGCATCGCCGCAGTCTCGAGAGCCCTTGAAGCTTTGAGAAAGATAGGCTTGCTCCCTGCGCACATTCCCGCCCTACCTAAGAATATGGGCCAAATTCTTAATGAAAAATGTCCAATCCACGGCGATGAAGCAGGCCCAGACGGGACCTCTCTTAAAATTTGGCAAACTCATTCCCTTTACCTTCTTCCACCTGGAACACTCAATGAACTTGAAGCGCGCGTTAGCGCTTATGGACGGGCGCATCTGGCGGAATACGGAAGGGAAAACCCTCTTCAATTCAGATATTTTTGGAATGCGGCTCGCCAGGAACATGGCGATACTCGGTTTGATGAGCCTCAGTGGGTATTGATGTCGAATGACGTATTACCGGGAAGCCGAAATCAACCCTACGAAAGGCATGTTGAAATGGTTGGAGAGTTGAGTGAGAAGGCTTTTGTCCCTTTCGAAGTCCCGTCGCTAAGAGCAGCAGTAGGAGTTACCCTCCTTCATAAGGTAGCAACAGGAGAGAGCATTTTACAAGCTGGCAATGAGCAAAATGGGAATGTCCACACCTATACCCGTGTTGGGGAAACGACCGGGAGCTACCACGTGGCTGTTGGGGGCTCCGCCCCTTCTGGCGTGGGTGTCAGCAGCGACTACGGCGGCGACGGTGAGGGCATCGGCGTCTCGGCCCTCTGGAAGTTCTAAGGTACTTGGTTCTTGGATACTTGGGACTTGATATCAGGACATTGATTTTGTGCGCCACGAGGCGCTTTATTAACAATCGCCTGAAATGGCGATCGGAAAAGGGCACCCACCCATCCGTACCGAGTCTTGAGTGCAGGGAGGTAACAAACTGAACTAAGCGTAGACAGGAAGAGTGCAGGCCGTAAGCGGAAGCGAGCGATTGAGCCCTGAAAGATGTCCATGTAGGGAAGGCCCATGACCTAAAATCATCAGAAGGCAACACCATCCAATTCGATAAGGGAAGAAAAGGGTGGCAACCCCGGGGTCAAAGAGCACGGCATGTAATCGAAGGTAATAAAGTGAACGTGGGATACCCTAACGACTCTTCACAGAGAAGTATTGATCAACAAGTGTAAAAGCGAGGAGATCGAAAAGGTCGATAGGGAGTCAGATGGATAATAGTACCGCTGAAGCCAGTAATGACGGCAGAGGGAAGTATCCTGGGTAAGTATCAATCTAGATAAGGGAAACGCCGCATGGGACATCAGAGCCACTCAGCGACGAACACAAAACTGAACAGAATAGCCTGGCTATCAAAACAAGACCCGAAGAAGGAATATGAATGCTTAATGCATCTTTTCAACAGCGGGTCGTTAATAGACTGTTTTCACGAACTTGATAAAAATAAAGCAGTGGGAATAGATGGAATAAGCAAATTGGCCTATGGAGCAAAACTCTATGCCAATATCGACGAACTAATCACCAGCATGAAATCTATGGCGTACAGACCGGGGCCGGTAAGAGAAGTGCTCATACCGAAAGAAGGGAAACCTGGAGCCAAAAGACCACTGGGGATTAGCAACTTGGAAGACAAAATTGTACAGAAAATGACACAGAAAGTGCTAGAAAGCATTTATGAACCACTATTCCTGGAAAGTTCCCATGGATTCAGACCTGGAAGAGGCTGTCATACGGCAATCAAAACACTACGAGATCACCTATACAAGAATGAAATCCAAACAGTCATTGATATTGACCTCAAGAACTACTTCGGCATGATTGAACACACTCACCTGGAAGAAATACTCAAGGAGAAAATAAAGGACCCGAAGTTTATGAGATATAGTGATTTAAATTTTCTTTTGCACACACCATCCCCCCACAATTGAAAAAGAGAAGTCAATGACTTCTGCTAATGTCTTAAATTTCTCCAGGTTGT
>MGMD01000018.1 GCA_001796285.1 Chlamydiae bacterium RIFCSPLOWO2_12_FULL_45_20 | reverse complement strand
CCGAAATTGTCTCTTGTGAGGCCCAAGCGAGCCGAAGGGCCACTCGTCGGCCACCATACAATCGATTGCCAAGGCTTAGGAGGGACGTGGCTATCTAAAGTAGGCGTCGAAGTACGTACTACATATTCATCATCAGGGCAATTTTGTGAGCTTATATATGTTAGCAAGTTAAAAAGAACCCTTTCGATTAAGGACACAATTTCAAGCCTTGCACCTTCTGCAAGATTTTTTTGCTCATTATAAGGTTGCCCTCGGCCCACAACAACTTTTTTCTGATAAGACCAACGAGATTCGCGAACAGGTTTGTCTCCATGCTGTTGGAAGATATTGCACCAAGAAAGTCCTTTGAAAAAACTAGTCTGGTTGCCTCGTCTTAAAGCTCTTTTAGCGAGCATTGCAAGATTGTTTAGAGTCACTGGTATTTCAAGTGTTTTTTCAAAGGAGGGCAACTTGTTTCTGATTTCTGCCTTTACAAGCTTCCCCTTTTCATCGAGAGTCAACGAAGAATCATTGCCGACGGTTATGGTAATGAATGCGGGGATAAGCATCAATTGGTAATTGCTTTTTATCGTTTCTCCAGGATTACCTAAAGGATCGGGGCAATGAGCCATTTCAATAAATTTTTCAGGAATTGGGGGCACGCAGCCAACGTTGCCCAAATAGTCCTTGTAAAACTGCGCTCCAAAGATACCCGGATATAAATCCTTAAATATCTGCCTGTGGGTTATTCCATCAGGCGTTGCCAGTAGAATAATCCCCTGGATAATACATTGATCTTGCCAACTTCGTCGAGCCGCTTCTTGCAAAGCTTTATTTGTCCTTTCCAGTATCGCCAGCTCACTTGGGTTCAAGAAGCTCAACACATGCATGATTACATCTGATTTTGAAGTCAAAGACGAGATAACTGATGCCATGACGGTCTCCCTGTTTTAGAAAAAATTCTGCATCACACAAAGAGTGTGTGCAAAAAATACTTGCGTAAAGGATATAGGCATCTTCTTTTTTTAAAAATCAGAAAATTGACAGAACTTTACTTTGTAGACACCCTCTTATACCGAATGTGATGCAAGTCTAATGATGAAATAACCGCCTGAATTGTTGGAGATCGACTACTTGAATCAACCTGTAGGCTTCATTAAATCTTAGCCTTCGCCATCGGCTCTCTTTGAAGACATATGCATTGCTGAAGAACTCGCCGCCTTGAGAGGTATTTGGGAAGGCCAGCTTTTCGCCTATTTCGAATCTGGAAAAATTATCCGAATTCACATAATAATTAAAATAACTTGGATCTTGATCTGGAGTGATTTTGCTGTCCCAATACTTGTCGTGTGGTAATTGTTGAGTGACAGGATTGTCTAAAAAATAGATTCGTTGAATGGGGCTACTACGCCATGGACTGTTCACATCGATGGTAATTTTTACTTTTTCTTGTGAGGGGTCGAAGGTGGCTTTTACAGTCATAAAAGAAAGATCCCATGTACTTACAAACCACAGGAGTTCAGGATTTTGCATAGTATTCAATGCTCCAAACCCTCCGCACACCCCTTCACCTTCTTGGGATATTTGTGACCATTTGATTTCAAATGTTCTATTTTTCGAGTCCCAATCTAATGGCCCATCGCTTAAATTATAATAGTCTATAAACTTGTTTACATGAGCTTTTGCTGCGGAAGCGTTGGAAGGCCAAGCCCGATTGACGAGCCCTTTCCTTAAACTGTCGAAAGGGGTTTCTGTTTCTGTGCGCATTCTTCTCAAAGAAGAACGTAGTGAAGAGCCTAATGCACTATCTGTCGCACTTTGTATTTTCAAATCATAAAAAGAATCAATTTTTGAAAATTCATTTTCTGTATTAAAATTAATTTCGTTAATAAAAATAACCTTGTTTAAAAATATAAGATATTATCTTGTTTTTACTGAAAAAAATCAAGCAGTAGGATACTATCCCCTGATATGATACATACTGTTCCAGCTGTTTCCTGCTTAGGAAGACTGCGATTTGCGTTTAATAAAACTTTTGAACAACCCTCCACAAGGGCGATCGCTGCTTCTATCGCTGCTGCAGCTTTTTTTAGCAGTTCGTTTCGCTATGGAATCCAAACTGTCCCGGTCTCTATACTTTCATTTTTAGGGACTTCAACCTTTTTGTGTACATTACCTGCTGCGAAAAAGTTCTCGAGTTTACCTCCACTGCCTCCCTCCTTGTCTGCTATTACAAAAAAAATACAACGTTTAACTCAGCAAGGATTTCAGTTTCTTAGATTGAATGATCAAGGCATAGAGATCATCGGTGTGCCCGTTATGGAAGAGCTGATTTTCCGTGGGGTCATTCAAACTGCTGCCAACTATGCAGTGGGTTTTCCATTAGGCTGTGCTCTATCCGCTATTGCATTTTCCGCAGTGCACTATGATCCGCAGCAGCCTATGCAATGGCTGTTCTCTTTGGTAGGGGGCTTGCTGATGGGGACATTAAGAGACAAAGTCTCTATTTTAGCTGCCCTAGGCTGCCATATGGGGCATAACGCATTCTTCTCTATTTTTCTGGGGTATGGCTCTCAGGGCGGATTTATAAAACATTATTTCGATAGCAAGCAAATATCTCCAAAAAAGACGTACTAATTTTCATATTCCGAGAGATCGCTAAACGCACTGTCTCAACCTTCCTTTCTACTTCCTGTAGGTTTTCAGGATGTTTTTTTGGCGTATCAGGAAAGAATAACCACTCCTCTTTCCCTCTCGCCTCCCGTAGGTTTTGATCCCGATGCCACATCAAAATTAGAGAAAAAATGTGTTCGATTTGCGAGGCAAAGCGGACAGGATCCTCTTCCTTCCCCTCTTCTAACATAGTTTCTAGAGACAAAAGCTTTTGCATTTTTTCTGGATAGGCAAAATCGTTTTCCAAAAGTTCGAAAAGAAGGGTTCTTTGTTCCTCTAATCCAGAATGTTGAGCCAATGTTAGGGCTCTTCCAATAGATCCCTGAGCGTACTTCGCAAACTGAACCGAAAGGCCCCTACCCTGTAAAAACGTCTCGATCTCAGAAGTTTTTAGAGGCTTGAATACCAAGATGGTGGACCGAGAGAGGATGGTGGAAAGTACCTCAGCCGTATTGCTGCTTAAAAGAATAAAGGTTGTCTCTACCGAAGGTTCTTCTAATGTTTTTAAAAGGGCGCTCGCCGCTGCCGGTTGCATGCGATGCGCATCTTCTAAAAGAAACACCTTACCTTTCCCGGCATAAGACGACGCATGATCCTCATCAATCATTTCTCTTAAAGTATCAATACCGTACAGTCCGCTTTTCCCTTCCGGCTTTAAAATATGAAAGTCTGGAGACTGATTCGATTGCAGCAGTTCCCTCGCAAGGGCATGGGCAAAAAGGCTCTTGCCTATCCCATCGATTCCAGAAAAAAGAAGCGTTTGCGGCAGGCGTCCTTCTTTCAGCACGCGTTCTAGATAGGTTTTAATCGGTTGATTTCCAAGAATCGAATCAAACATGTTTCGAATCACGTTCGGTATAATACAAAATCCATATATTTCATCGCCTCATGAAAGACTGTTTCTGGCGAGTTTTCAGCATTGATGAGAAAAAAACGTTCCGGATCCTCCCTTTGAATCGCAAGAAAGCCCTTTCGAAGTTTTTCGTGAAAGATCAAACTCTCCGATTCGATACGGTCGTGTTTCTTAACATGAGAGGCGCGCTTCAGCCCTATCTCAGGATCGAGATCCAGGTATAAGGTAAGATCTGGCTTTAGATGATTCGAGATAAATTGAGAGAATCTCTCAACTTCCTTCATACCCAGCCCCCTTCCTATTCCTTGATAGGCAATGCTTGAGTCATTGAATCGATCGCAGAGAACTATTTTTCCCGCTTTGAGGGAAGGAAGAATCACTTCTTGGATGTGTTGTGCCCGAGAAGCGAAAAAAAGAGAGAGTTCCGCATAGGGAGAAAGCTCCTCTTGAGACAAGAGAAGAATGGTACGGATTGCTTCGCCAAGTTTTGTCCCCCCCGGCTCCCGCGTTTTAACCACTTCCCTCCCCTGTTCTACAAGAACCCTGGACATCTCTTCTATAAGAGTCGTTTTCCCTGCTCCTTCGCCACCTTCAAATGTAACGAAAAGTCCCTGTTTCATTCTTCCACAATGGTCTCAACTTTCTGCGCGCCTACAACAAGATCCCCCTCTTCCTTGAGATTCACCAGTCTAACCCCTTGGGTAGATCTTCCCATCACCCGAACGTCACGCATCGGAATGCGTACCGCCTGGCCAGTGCCCGACATCAAAATAACCCCATCTTGATTCGTAACGCTCAAGGCTCCTACAACCTTACCGTTTCTTTGGGAAGTGATAATCGAACGCACACCCACCCCACCTCGGTTCGTCTGTCTAAAATCATCCACCTTGGAACGCTTGCCAAACCCATTTTCACAGATCACTAAAATGGTATCCTCAGGCGTCACCACCTCACAGCCTACCACTTTATCTTCAGCATTTTTCAAACTTACCCCACGGACGCCACGAGCTACTCGCCCCACAGAACGAACCAGCGATTCATCAAAACGGACAGCCATACCACCGCGAGTAAACAGCATGATTTGCTGTTGCGGATGGGTCATCCGAGCCGCCATCAATTCATCTCCTTCGTCTATATTCAGCGCGTAAACGCCCTTTTTCCGTGGATTCGCAAAAGCGGAAAGGATCGTTTTTTTCACTACCCCCTGCCGCGTAGCAAGAAGGATCGCTGCCCCTTCTTCTTCAAAATTTTTAACCCGCAAAATCGCAGCCACTCGCTCCTCGCTAGCCAGATCTTCGAAAAGATTGATAATTGGCCGGCCTTTTGTCCTTCTCCCCCCTTCAGGAATTTGCCAAACTTTGGTCCAGTAACAGCGGCCAAGAGTTGTAAAGATAAGGAGCGTATCATGGGTCGATGCAACGTAGATATTCTTTAAAATATCTGCATCCTTTTTCATTTCCATACCAATGACCCCTGAGCCACCGCGGCGCTGCTCTCGAAATGCATCGATGGGCATCCTCTTGATGTAGTCGTCTCCGCTCACTGCAATTACAACCTGTTCGTCTGCAATGAGATCTTCCATAGCAAATTCGCCCTCAGCAGCCACAATTTGCGTTTTTCTTTCAGACTTATGCCCTTTTTTAAGCGATTCCAGTTCTTCTTTAATAATGTCTCGAACCAAAGCCTCTGAAGCTAGGATCGCTTTATAACGAGCAATTTTTTCTAAAAGTTCTTGGTATTCAGCTTCGATTTTTTCAGACTCGAGCCCTGTAAGTTGATAGAGACGAAGATCTAAAACAGCATTGGCCTGTTTGTCTGTCAGACTAAAACGGTCCATAAGCTCAATGCGAGCCTCATCGCGGTTTTTAGAAGCTCGAATGATTTTCACCACCTCATCCAAATATTTAAGGGCTTTCAGATACCCTTCTAAGATATGGGCCCGAGCTTCTGCTTTCGCAAGTTCGTATCGGGTTCTTCTTCGAATGATCTCAATGCGGTGGTCAATCCAGGCCGACATAAACTGCTTGATGTTCATAGTTCTCGGCAAACCATGATCAAGTGCGAGCATGTTGCAGCCAAAAGTGATCTGAAGATCACTATTTTTATAGAGCTGATTGATCACGACATCGGCAATTTCACCTCGCTTCAGTTCTAATACAACTCGTAGACCGTCTTTATCCGATTCATCCCGAATATCAGAAAGACCTGTAATCGTCTTTTCATTGATGAGTTCCGCAATTCTCTCGATGAGCCTCGACTTATTCACATTGTAGGGGATTTCATCAACAATAATTTGCTGACGACTGTTCGCTATGTCCTCTACGCGAAGCTTCGCTCTCAATGTCAGCTTGCCCCTGCCCGTGTGGTAAGCTTCTTTAATCCCTCGATAGCCGCAAATTTCGCCTCCTGTCGGAAAATCAGGACCCGGCATCACCTTCATGATTTCATCAATACTGATATTGCGATTTTCCAATACCAGAAGCGTCGCATCAATAAGCTCAGAGAGATTGTGGGGAGGAATATTCGTCGCCATACCCACTGCAATGCCCGAAGAACCGTTGGATAGGAGATTAGGGAATTTAGCAGGAAATACCGTGGGCTCTTCTCTGGTCTCATCATAGTTGGGAACCATTTCGACAGTATCTTTGTCGAGATCCTCCATCAAAGCCATTGCAGCAGATGTAAGCCTTGCTTCCGTGTATCGCATCGCAGCCGGAGGATCGCCATCAATAGAACCAAAATTCCCCTGCCCATTGATGAGAGAATAGCGCATGACCCAATCCTGGGCGAGACGCACCAAGGTCGGATAGATCACTGTTTCTCCATGCGGATGATAGTCGCCAGACGTGTCTCCAGAAATTTTAGCGCATTTACGGTGCTTGGCTCCCGGTGTCAAATTCAACTGCCGCATCGCATAGAGAATCCGCCTCTGCGATGGTTTTAATCCATCTCTCACATCGGGAAGAGCTCGGGAGATAATCACCGACATCGAATAGCGAAGGTAACTCTCCTTCATCTCATCTTCGACTTTACGCGGTACGATCATTTCGTCTTTTGTATACGACATTGACAATCCTTAAATATCCAAATTCTTAACAGAAAGTGCATGAGTCTCAATAAAAATCCTTCGCGGTTCAACGTGCTCGCCCATAAGCATGGAAAACATCCGGTCAGCTGCAATGGCATCGGGAAGGGTTACTCTTACCAATGTACGTACCTCTGGATTCATCGTCGTATCCCAAAGCTGGTCTGCGTTCATCTCTCCCAGCCCCTTATAACGCTGCACCTCGACTCCCTTACGTCCATTTAAACGAATGAAATCAATGAGTTCTTCCAAAGTGTGCCACACAGTCTTTTGGTCATTCCCTTCTTCAAGAACCTCAAAAAGACCCCCTTCAGCAATGAGATAGCAGTCAAGGTCCAAGCCAAATTCTTTCAACCTAAGAAGCAGCTCGCCTAGGCGGGTAGGATCATAGAGCTCAAGAAAGTTTAGAGATTTAGGCGCAAGCTGACGCATCTCTTCCGTAATCTCTTCTTCGGGAATCGAGCTTAATGTCTCCTCGTGAATGCGCCTTTGCACCGCCTCATTTTCATTCTTAAAATGGACTAACTCTTCTTCACTAAAGACAAATTGCGCAGCTTCCCCAATCTGCACCTGATACTTGGGGTACATCCCTTCTCTTCTCGCCCCTATAAATTCACGAAACGGAATGCCTTTTCTCTCAATTGCCCCGATGAAAGATTCCACATCAGAAACGCACTGCATGAGTGTTGCTGTCTCCTCTTTGCCATAGGGCTTGTCCTCTCCTATTCTACGAATAGAAAGATCGCTTAAACCTAATGTCAGCAAATACTCATCCATTTCTTTTTCTGTATGGATATATTGACTCACCTTTTTACGCGTAACTTTAAAAAGCGGAGGCCGTGCGATGTAGATAAAATTGTTTTCCACAAGAGCCGGCATATGGCGATAAAAAAACGTCAACAAAAGCGTTCGAATATGGGAACCATCGACGTCAGCATCCGTCATGATAATGATTTTATGGTAGCGTAGCTTCGCTAAATTAAAAGTCTCTGCCCCAATCCCGCAACCAAGAGCAGAAACAATCGCCCCCACTTCCGTATTTTGCAAAATCTTTTGTAGCCGCGCTTTCTCCACATTCAAAATCTTACCGCGAATCGGCAGAATCGCTTGAAATCTCCGGTCTCGCCCCATCTTCGCAGACCCACCCGCAGAATCCCCCTCAACAATGTAGATCTCGCAAAGCGCTGGATTACTCTCTTGACAATCTGCAAGTTTCCCAGGGAGCCTAGCAGAATCCAAAGCCGTTTTTCTTAATGTAAGTTCTCGCGCTTTCTTAGCCGCTTCCCTTGCCTGGGCAGCAATCACTGCTTTTTCAACAATGAGCTTAGCTGTCGATGGGTTTTCGTCAAAAAATGTTGTAAGTCCTTCTCCTACAATAACTTGCGCAAGTCCAGCCACCTCGTTATTACCCAGCTTTTGCTTCGTTTGCCCTTCAAACTGCGGATTGGGGACTTTGACAGAGATGACAGCGGTAAGGCCTTCTCTCATATCTTCGCCATTAACAGAAATCTTGTCTGCTTTGACCAAGCTATGAGCCTTCATATAGGTGTTGAGAACGCGCGTCAAAGCAGTGGAAAACCCTGTTAAATGTGTTCCTCCCTGCCTAGTTGCTATGTTATTGACGTAGCTAAAAATGTTTTCCTTAAAAGAGTCGTTCCATTGCATGGCCACTTCAAACTCTACTGCGCCGTCTTGCCCCTCGCGAACGCCATGAAAATAGATCGGTTTGGGAAAAAGAGGCTCTTTTCCCTCGTTTAAATAAGATACAAAAGAGGAAATGCCTCCCTGGTAGTTAAAGCGTAAAGGCTCCTTCGTATCGTCGCGCTCATCTTGAAAGAGGATCGTAACCCCCTTATTCAAAAAGGCCAGTTCTCGTAAACGATTGACTAAGACATCATACTCGAAACTAGTGATTGAAAAGATCGTCTCATCAGGCCAAAACTGCACCCGTGTACCCCTTTTCGTCGTATTGCCTATTTTCTTTATAGCACCTATGGGCTTGCCGCGTTCAAAAACCAGTTCATGGACCTCACCCTCTTTATAAACAGTGGCTATGAGCTTACTGGAAAGGGCGTTGACGCAAGAGACTCCAACTCCATGAAGTCCGCCAGATACTTTGTATGTGCCTTTATCGAATTTACCACCGGCGTGAAGGATGGTCATGACTACTTCTAAAGCAGAAACGTCGCGCCCTTGTTTTTGAGATTCCTTAGTATGTCTTTCAATCGGTATGCCGCGCCCATCATCCTCAATCGTTACTCCACCATCTTTGTGAAGCACCACAGTAATTTGGGTACAATAACCAGCCATTGCCTCGTCGATACTATTATCGACCACCTCATAAACGAGTTGGTGCAGCCCATTTGTATGAGTGTCTCCAATGTACATGCCGGGACGTTCTCTTACAGCTTGGAGCCCTTCCAAAATCGTAATCGAACTCGCATCGTATTTTTTATCATCTGCCATTGTCGTCATGCCTTATCTCATTTTTACCCAATGCGAAACACAATGTCTCGAATTGAAAATTTCTTTTGAAGACCGGCTAAAAGCCGCCGCTTCTCATGCACTGCCAGTAAGCTGTAAAGAGTAGAACTTTTTACTTTCACCGTCAAGACGTCATCTTCCAATGAAACAGGACTTGTAAACGGAGCCATTTTTTCTCCTAAAAGTTCTTTCCAAGCCTTGAATATCTCATCCCTTGGCGCCCTTGTTTTTTTGGCCAGCTCCAAGGCAAAAATCGGAAGCAGTTCAGAAATGCTTTTCGCTGGGTTTTTCGTGCCAGAATAGTTCCTCGGAGTGCGTCGCCCCATAAGGTAAAGCTCCTTTCGAAAATATAGCAAAATTCTCTCAAAAAACCAATTTTAAAAAAAAATGTAACTCACTCCCCAAGCGATTAAAAAATAGATCGTCATCGAAAGAAAATCGTTAAACGCAGTGACAATAGGACCAGCAGCTATCGCTGGGTCCACCCCAATCCGTGAAAAAAATAGAGGGGCAAATACTCCGAGACAAGTGGAGGCAAAACAGGCTCCGATCAATCCCAATCCAACAATTACTGAAACCACAATCGGGGCAACCCCTCCCAAAGCACTGCCACTGACTAGATCTAAAAGATATACTACAAACCCGCACAAAACTCCAAAAATGGCCCCGGTAAAAAGGCCGCTCATCAGCTCTTTGACAATCACCGCCTTGCGGCTACCCAAAGAAAGCCCACCCATTGCCATAATTCTCACTAAAACAGTCGAACACTGCAGGCCAATATTTCCCGACATCCCCGTAATAAGCGGCACGAAAAACAGGGCAAACGTTAAAATTCCCCCCTCATGCTTCTGAAAGGAAGACATAACCCCTACGCTAACAAGTCCTGCCATCAAAGTCACAAGAAGCCAAGGAGCGCGTGTCAAAAAACGGCGCAAAATAGGGTCGTGGGAAGTAAATTTTTCATTTGTACCTGCCATGCGCGCAATCGTCTCATCGGCAAGGTCTTCCATGGCTTCCACGATATCTTCCTGGGCAATGACTCCGATCAGCTCATTATCAATGTTCACAACGGGCAGTGAAGAGAGCCGGTAACGCTCGACAAGATCGATCACTTCCTCTCGGGTTGCTTCAGCCGTCACTTTATGGAGAACGGGGCGCATGACTTGCCTAAGAGGCGTTGGGGAGGGGTTGATCATCATGTTTCGAGCAGGCACAAACCCTTGCAGCTCCCCTGCATCGTTGGAGATAAAAATTCCTTTCGTAAAGTCAATGCGGGGATTATCTCGAATATAGGTTGTGACTTCGCCGATTGTCATGTCCATTGTGAACGTGAAAAACTCTGAGGTCATGAGCCTCCCTGCACTCTTACGATCGTGCTGAGAAAGCTCCCGAATGCGGCCAGCTTTCTTGGAGTCGATAAGCTCCATGACCCTTCGAAACCGCCTTTCAGGCATGTCTTCGACCACCCAAACCGCTTCGTCAATGGGCATTGTGTCAAAAATTTTTCTTAATTCTACATCGTCCAGCTGGCGAAAAAGACTTAAGCGAGTATCGCTATCGGTATTGATTAAGAATTTAATTTTGTCATCGCGATTTGGAAGGTTCTCATAGAGAACGGGCCTGACATTGGGGGGCAAATGGGAAGCGGCATAAGCCAAGTCAATCGCCGTATGCTCACAGGCAATCTTTGCTATATCGTGGAGACGCACCTTTGACGTCTGCTTGTGAAAAGCCTTTTCCAACTTTTCTTTCAATAGGTCATCGATTTGGCTCGTCTGAGAGTCCTCTTCTTGCTCTTCCACAGAAACCCTCGCAATCCATAAATTACACATGGGAGTGTAGCTCAAAGAACCTTTTATCTCTAGAAATTAAATGCTTTTAGCGCCTATGATAATGACCTATATGCATGATCCACAAAAAATTAGAAATATCGCAATCGTTGCCCACATCGACCACGGGAAGACGACGCTCTTAGACAATCTCCTCAAACAAGGCAATATTTTTCGCGAACATGAAAAAATTCCTGAGCGGGTCATGGATAGCTATGACCAAGAAAAAGAGCGGGGTATTACAATTTTTGCCAAGCACACTTGCGTTTATTACAAAGATTTTAAAATCAACATTATCGATACGCCGGGCCATGCAGATTTCTCAGGAGAAGTTGAAAGAGTATTAGGCATGGTAAACTGTGTTCTTCTGCTCGTCGACGCTCAAGAGGGACCCATGCCGCAAACTCGGTTTGTCCTTTCAGCTGCTCTAAAAATGGGTCTTAAGCCTATTGTAGTCCTCAACAAAATCGACCGCCCTCACGCAAATCCTGATCGGGCTTTGAATCTCACCTTCGATCTCTTTCTGGAGCTTGGAGCGAATGATGACCAGCTCGATTTTTCCTACATTTACGCATCTGGAGTCAATGGCTACGCTATCCAAAAAGTGGCGGATGAGCCCAAAGACTTAACGCCTCTTTTCGAACTGATCATCAAAAAGGCTCCCGCTCCATCGGGCAATTTAGACCTTCCCTTCCTCATGCAGGCTGCCACTCTTTCGTATGACGATTATGTAGGTAGACAAGCTTGCGGGCGTATTTTGGAGGGAAAAATTAACAAAAACAGCACAGTTACCCGAGTAGATCGAAAAGGAGATCATAAAAACCATAAAATTGTGCGTATCGAAGGACATTTAGGTTTAAAGAAAATAGAAATAGAAGAGGCTGGCGCAGGCGACATCGTGACACTATCAGGAATCCCTGAGGTGGAAATTGGCGACACTCTTTGTGACTCGAATCATATTCAACAATTGCCACCGATCACTCTAGGAGAACCGACTGTTTCGGTAGAATTTCTCATCAATACGAGTCCTTTTGTTGGCCGTGATGGAAAACATGTCACAATGAATAAACTCCGCGAACGACTCGTGCGGGAAAAAAGAGCCAATATCTCCCTAAAAATTGAAGACATCCCCGGAAGGGACGATGCGATCCGCGTGTCTGGTAGAGGAGAGCTGCATCTTGCTGTTCTCATTGAGGCAATGAGAAGAGAAGGGTATGAGCTCGCTGTCTCCAAGCCGAAGGTCATCACCAAAGAGATGGATGGTGTTTTAATGGAGCCCATGGAAAATGTCCATGTTGAGGTTCCTGAAAACTTTTCTGGAATGATCATTGAAGACCTTTCCAAAAGAAAAGGGGAAATGCGCTCCCTTCAAACCTCAGAGCACGGTCTCACTACTATGCAGTTTCTCGTTCCGACAAGAGGGCTCATGGGTTATCGATCTGAATTTTTAACACGCACCTCAGGCCTAGGCATCCTCACTTCGATTTTTGAGTCCTTCTGGCCTTGGAAGGGCGATATGGCTGGACGCTCTCGGGGCGTTATGATTTCCAATAGTAAAGGAAAAGCCAATGGCTATGCGCTTTTTAACCTCCAAGAAAGGGGGAAACTCTTTGTGACTCCTACCGATGAGGTGTATGAAGGGATGATCGTCGGAGAACACTCCAGAGACAACGATCTTGTTGTCAACGCAACCAAAGCCAAACAACTCACCAACGTACGGGCTGCGGGCAGTGATGAGAACATTCTTCTCACCCCCCCTATCCTATTTACCTTGGAAACAGCTATCGACTACATTGAGGAGGATGAGCTCGTGGAAGTCACACCCCATTTCATCCGGCTTCGAAAAGTTCATTTGACGGAAAACGAGCGCAAGCGGCAATCTCGATAAAAACTCGAGGGTTTTGCCATTGCCTCTATGTCTAAAAAATTCTGTGTTAGCGCGTTTCTTCTCGTTTTACTAGCGTTTTTGATCCCGATTGAACACAAGTACGACAAACTGTTTCGATTCTATTCCCTTTCTCTCATTCCCGAAGGGCTCGCTATCTCCTCTTCTTATGAAAAAAAGTTCTATTTTTATCTTTCTGATCTTTTGGCCCTTTTACTTTTACTCAGTGGGATTTTTTGGATTAAAATCCCACTGAGGCGCTTTTTTGGGAACTTTCTTTGGCCCTTTTTTGGCTGTGCCTTCCTCTCGATTGTACATTCGCCCTTTCTAAAGTATCCGGTTGCCTACAGCAAGCTCCTACAACTTCTGACTCCAGTGCTTCTTTTTTCCTTCATCACAAACGCATTTCAACCCGAGGAAAAACGTAAGCTGACCAGGCTCCTTCTCATCGGTCTTTTTGCCGCTGGCCTTTTACAGGCAGCATTGGGGATTGTGCAGTACTTCCACCAAGCTCCCCTGGGTCTTAGACTGCTAGGAGAAACGAATGAAACATCGATCTATCTAATCGAAGGCGGCTATCGATGGATTTTAGACGAACTGTTTGGAAACGCTTCTGAAAACTCTATTATCATGCGCGCAAAAGGCACTTTGCCTCACGCAAACGTTTTTGGCGGATTTTTAGTATTCTCTCTTTTTGCAAGCTACTACCTAATCTTGCAAGACAATAAGCGAAGCTTAGCTTTCACCCTCCCCTTTCAGCTTTTTGCTCTATTGCTTTCTTTTTCTCGATCAGCTCTTTTTGGCTGGGGTCTTGCGACAGTCACCTTTTTATCCTTCTTGCACTATAAAAAACATCCAAAAGCCGTTTGGTTCAGCTTGTGGGTGATGGGATCTTTCCTCTTCAGCTTTACTCTTCTTTTCAATCAATATAAAAACCGCGGAGGCGTGATCAGCTCCACCCATCTATCCCAGCGGGCGGATAGCATTCGAAAAATACAGCAAGTAACCGCCTTTGAGATTATCCAAGAACACCCACGGACAGGTTTAGGATTTAGCCAATTTTCGGAAAGATCTGAGCCATTTTTAAAAACGGCCCCAAATGCAGAAACTCGGGCGACCGCCCCACACAATATTTTTCTTTTTATTGCCTGTGAGATGGGGATCTTTGCGCTTGTCTTCTTTCTTCTCTTTCTCACCACCCTTTCTTCGTTTTTTCCAAGCACTCTAGAAAGTGCGCTGTTCGGTTCCCTTCTCATAGGTTATGTGTTTATTGGCCTTTGCGATTTCTACCCCATCCTATTCCAACAGGGAAAGCTAATGTTCTTTTTCACAGCTGCACTCCTCGCTTTACATAGAAAGAGACATGTGGTACAAGAAGACCCCATGGAAAATCCTTCACGACAAAACATTGGGAAGATGTTTGACCGTATTTCCCAAACCTATGATCGAACCAATCGCATCCTTTCTTTAGGGATGGATCAAAGCTGGAGAAGGGCATTAGTGAGACATCTTCCAGAAAAAACCAATCTTAAAATCCTCGATATCGCAACAGGAACGGGAGACCAAGCGCATGCCTTCATCTCTTCGAAAAAATCCATTGGATCCATCACGGGAATCGATGTATCTCCAGAGATGTTAGAAATTGCCAAAAAAAAGCTGCCATCGGTACAGTTTTTGATGGCAAACGCCGAAAAACTCCCCTTTTCAAAAGAGCGCTTCGATGCAGCAAGCTTTTCTTTCGGGATTCGCAATGTCGAAAATCCTATCGCCTCTTTAGAAGAAATGTTTCGAGTTTTGAAAAAAAATGGACGTTGTTTGATCTTAGAATTTTCTCTTCCCCCAAAACCTATACGAATGGTCTACCTATTTTACCTTCGCCGTATTTTGCCCTTCATTGGGGGAATCCTCTCCAAGGATCAAGAAGCCTACCGATACCTGAACCACACTATTGAAACCTTTCCGTCTGGGCGGGATTTTTGCCTGCTCATGAAAAGCGTTGGCTTTTCTAAGATCAAAGTAGTGTCTATGAATCTAGGAGGAGTTTCTCTTTATATCGGTGACAAAATAGGATGAATAAGTATAGAGTGTATTGGTCAGATCGTGAAGGAACCCTACCTCCTCCAGACTGCACCTTTCATCTTTTTCCTTTTTCTTCGAAGGAGGGCATTTCGCCACTGACCATACAACAGGCTCTCTCCTGTCCATGCCGTATCAAAGTGCTCAAAAAAACGTACTGGCCCTCTCAAGAACAGTGGAGGCGAAGCGTTACAAAGGCTCTCCAATGGATTCATGAGGGCAAACTTCAGAAAGTGGTTCTTGCTCGCTCGTGCCGGCTAGAACTAGAAAAGGCTCCCGACCCTTTTAGCATCACTGCTGCTTTAAAAGAAAAAGCAGAGGGGGCTTTTGTTTTTTGTTTTCAATCGGGAACCCAAGCGTTTTTAGGAGCGACCCCAGAGAGGTTGTTTGTTCGAAAGGGCAGACGTATCACAAGCGAAGCTATTGCAGGCACAAGAAAACGGGGGGAGACTCCCGCTGAAGACCATTGTCTTCAAGAGGTGCTGCTAAAAAGTCAAAAGGACCTTCAGGAATTGACTCCGGTCCAAACCTATTTACAACACACTCTTTCCCCTCTTTGCACCCGCCCGCTTTCTTTTTCTCCCATTTCGGTTCATCAAACAAATAATGTACAGCACCTATACAGTCAATGCATAGGGGAATTAAAAGTGCCAGTGACGGATGAAGAAATCGTCAAGACCCTCCATCCTACTCCCGCTCTTTGCGGTATGCCAAAGCAAACAGCATACACATTGATTCATGAAGAGGAACCTTTTGAACGGGGTCTTTATGGGGGGGCCTTAGGCTGGAGGTCAACAGATGCAGCGGAATATATTGTCGGCATCCGCTCCTGCCTGGTGCAAGGGAGTACTGCAACGCTATTTTCAGGAGCAGGCATTGTAAAAGATTCAAACGCCGAGGACGAGTGGGATGAGCTAAACCAGAAGATAAGATTGTATGAAGGCATCTTGGATCATTGACGCGCTTGTGCAGCAAGGAGTGGTCCATTTTTGTACCGCTCCGGGCTCCCGCTCTACACCCCTTGTAGATGCAGCCCTTCGCCACAAACAGGCAACACTCCACGTCCATTATGATGAAAGGGGTCTCGGATTTTTTGCCTTAGGACTTTCCAAAGCGCTAGAAGCCCCTGCAGCCATCATCGTAACTTCTGGGACGGCAGTTGGCAATCTGCTGCCCGCTTGTATGGAGGCGCACCATTCCTATACCCCTCTAATCTTGCTGACTGCAGATCGGCCAGCTGAATTGAGAGCCTGCGGGGCCAATCAGACGGCCCACCAGACAAACATCTTTGGGTCTTTTACGAGATGGCAGATAGATCTTCCCAATGAAATGAATGAGCGCTATTTCCGCTCAACCATCGCAGATGCGGTCTTTCACACACTCACTTCTCCCAAAGGTCCTGTACATATCAATTGCCCTTTTCAAGAACCTTTCTATACTCCCCCCCTCGAAGCGGTAGCGGGAAAACCTGTGCAACTTCACATAGGTAGAGTCAAAGCCTCACCCCTTACAACCAACGCTTCCAAAGGTGTAATTCTCATTGGCGCGCTACCTAACAAAAAGGATGTTCTGCCGATCCTCCAGTTGGGGCAAACGCTAAATTGGCCCATCCTGGCTGACATTTTATCCAACGCCCGCCTCTATCCCATCGGCCAGCAAATTCGATCCTTTGACTATATCGATAAACCAACCCCCGATATTATACTCCACTTTGGCGAAAGGATGACTTCCAAAAAGATCCTTGAATGGTTAAACACACTGCAAGTAGAGATGATCCATATTAGCCCCAATCCCAGGTTACAAGACCCAGCGCGCTTGGTCACTAGTAGAGTACAATCGGATATCCTGGAGTTTTGCCAAACATTTGAGGCCGGATACGATCCAGCCTGGCTCAATGCTTGGGAAGATCAACCGCCAACCTTTTTAGAAACGGGAGTGTTTACAGAAGTTCACATGATGCAAACCCTCTCTCAACTGATTCCACAAGACTTTGCAGTGTTTTTAGGAAGCGGGATGCCCATACGCGATGCCGATCATTTTCTCTTTCCTAAAAAGGGCGCAGGATTTTTTGCCAATCGGGGACTTTCTGGAATCGATGGAAATATCGCCTCCCTTGCAGGCATTGGAGAGTTCTATCCGACCTTGGGAGTCATTGGAGATCAAGCGGCTCTTTATGACATCAATTCGCTGCCGCTTTTAAAAAAAACCAAGAAGCCTGTCATCCTTTTGATTTCAAATAACTTTGGGGGTGGCATTTTTCATCATCTGCCTATTGCAAACTCACCCCACTTCGAAACATTTTGGGCAGCCCAGCACAATTACACTTTTGAAAAAATAGCAAATTTTATGGGACTTCCCTATTTTCCCTTTCAGGAACTTCATAAAGCCTTTCAAAGAAACACCTCCGCTATGATCGAGCTGATCACAGACCGGGCACAAAACTACCAATATCAGAAAAATACATGCTCCATGTTGAAACCCTAAATGAAGGGATGGGAATTCCCATTGTTTTTCTTCATGGTTTTTTAGGCAATCTCAACGACTGGAGACCCCTCGTCTCTTGCCTTCCAGAATTTCACTGTATTGGAATCGATCTTCCTGGACACGGGAAAAGCGTTTTCACAGAATCTTTCGAACTCAACTTTCCCCGCTTTCACCTCGTCGGGTACTCTTTAGGAGGGCGTATCGCTATGCAGTTACAAAAACGACATTCAGAAAGAATCGCTTCTTTACACCTCCTCTCGACACACCCTGGACTGATCACCGATGAAGAGAAAAAACAGCGCTGGAATGACGATCGAGCCTGGGCAGAGAAACTTCAGCAACTTCCGATTGACGAGTTTCTTATCCAATGGTACGATCAGGCAATCTTCAATTCTTTTACTCCTGATTTAGGCATGCGAAGAAGACAAAATATTTCCGGATTAGTATCTGCCCTTCTTCATTACAGCCTAGCGAAGCAGAGTCGCTTTGAAATCGATGGGGTCATTGTAGGAGAAAAGGATGAAAAGTTCCGATCCCTGTTTCAAAAACCCGTCCTCATTTCTGGAGCAGCCCATATGGTACATTTGGAAAACCCCAAAGAATTGTCGCTTCTCCTTCGAAGGAGAATAATATGAGCACTATTACCTACTGCGGCCCTATGGCAGCAATTCCACACCACATTAAAGCTGAATTCTTAAAGAAGATCGTCTCCGTCCACGATCCCGAGGCCACTGTCTTTGCTATGAAACAAGAAATTTCAAAGGCCACTGAGATTCCTATGGATCATTTAAAGCTTTATAAAGAAGACATGACGCCCCTTAATGACCACGACCAACCAGGCGCGTCTCTCCTTTACTATACTATTATCCGGTGCAAAAATCCCCAGCATTGCCCCATGCAGTTGAAACTCAAAACAATGTCTGGGCAGATGCTCGCCCCTTTTACCGAAAAGACAACCGTTCGAGAGCTAAAAGAATACATTGCCCAGTCTCTGTCGATGAGGGAAGAAGCATTGAAACTACAGTTTGACGGCAAATCTTTAAAAGATGGGAACCAGATGCTCTCTCATTTAGGAATTGCAGATGATGCAGAAATCGTACTATCGGGTGCTCATGGTCCTTACAACATGTGAAAAAGAACCAGCTAACTGGAGCGCTCAAGGAGCATTTTCCGACATTTTTTATCATACGATGCCAGGCATTGCAAAAATTACGATCCATCGGCCTCATGTTCGAAACGCCTTTCGTCCAGAAACAGTCGAAGAGATGAGAGAGGCTCTACAGAGTGCCCGCAATGACCCTGCAATCGGTGTGATCATTCTGACAGGAGCTGAGCATGAAGCCTTCTCTTCGGGAGGGGATCAGAAAATTCGCGGCGATTGTGGTTATGCAGATCAAAATGGCGTTCACCGATTAAATGTTTTAGATTTCCAAAGGGAGATGAGAACCTGTCCCAAGCCGATTATTGCGATGGTCGCAGGCTACGCTATTGGGGGTGGGCATGTCCTTCATGTTCTTGCAGATTTGACCATCGCCGCAGAAAATGCCATCTTCGGCCAGACAGGGCCCAAAGTCGGCTCCTTTGATGGGGGATTTGGCGCAAGCTATCTGTCCCGCATTGTAGGACAAAAAAAAGCACGGGAGATCTGGTTTCTTTGCAAGCAATATAGCGCCCAAGAAGCGCTGGAAATGGGACTAGTCAACTGCGTAGTTCCCTTAGAAGAACTGGAAAAGACCACGATTGAATGGGCAAACCAGATTCTAGCCCATTCTCCTATCGCCATTCGATGTTTAAAAGCGGCGCTAAATGCCGATTGCGATGGACAGGCAGGATTGCAGGAGCTCGCAGGAAATGCAACGATGCTCTTTTATATGACAGAAGAAGGACAGGAGGGCCGAAATGCCTTTAATGAAAAGCGAAAACCGAACTTCGAACGCTTCCCCAAACGCCCTTAAAGCTTATTTCTTAGCCAGTCGGCCTAAAACCTGGATCGCCAGCCTTAGCCCTGTTATGATAGGCACTGCCTTTGTAAACCGGGTCGACCCATTGATACTGACCCTCACACTCCTCTTTTCCCTCTTCATCCAAATAGGCACAAACTACGCGAACGATTACTTTGATTGTATGAAAGGAGCTGATACACACCTCCGCAACGGCCCCAAACGAGCGACTCAAGAGGGATGGATAGCTCCCAAGGCGATGCTGATGGCTACTGCCGTCTTATTTGTGAGTGCGTTTCTGGTTGCATTTCCGCTCATGCTCTTAGCAGGGCTGTGGAGCGTTTTCTTAAGTATCTTATGCATTGCGTTAGGCATCCTCTATACAGGCGGACCAAAACCTCTAGGATATTTGGGCTTAGGGGAAGTTTTTGTTTTCCTGTTCTTTGGACCGGTAGCCACTTGCGGAAGCTTCTTTTTGCAAATGAAGACCGTTTCCCTTCCTGTACTCATCGCATCGTTCTTGCCTGGGCTTCTTTCCTGCTCCCTTCTCATTGCCAATAATCTTCGCGATGAAAAGAGCGATCGAGCTGCCAATAAAAAAACACTCATTGTCCGCTGGGGGCGACGATTTGGTTGTTGGGAATACACATCCTGCGTTTTGTTTTCTTCCCTTGTAGGGCCAATCCTTGTCCTGGCTTTTGGGGCTCCCTTTTCTTTAATGGGCACGCTCCTTTTAATCCCCATGGCGATGCAATCCATCCGAAAAGTATTTTCGTTCCGCGACCCCCTGGAACTGATTGCGGTGCTGCAAAACAGTGCGTTGCTGCTTCTTTTTGCCACTTTACTTTTCATGATGCAACGGTTTCATTAAAGTGTATGGTAAAAAAACTCTACGAATATCGGCTAGCTCTACAACATGGAGGGGCGCGTCAGGGGCTTATCGTTGAGTGGGACGGCAATTTTGGAGAAATCGCACCGCTTCCTAATTTCAGCTCTGAAACATTAGATGAAGCCAAAAAGGAAGCTCTTCTTTGGCTTCGGAATAACACTCCGCCAACACTTCCATCCGTTCGCTTTGGTATTGCATGCGCAAAACGTCCCTTACGCTCCCTCCGGCTTCCTCTTGCATCGCTCGGGATGAAAGCAGGTTTCTCGACAGTAAAGCTCAAAATTGGACATCTTTCAGCACGTGAGGCAATCTCCTACGTCAAGGAGCATCTCGGTAAAGCCCACCTCAGACTCGACTGCAATCGGAAATGGAGCCTTGAGGAGTCTCTTTTTTTTGCCGACCACTTCCAACGAGACGATTTTGCGTACCTTGAAGAACCTGTAGAACCATCGTCTCTTGTCGCATTTTCCCAAATCACCCATTTTCCCATTGCACTAGACGAGTCGATCCATAGGGATTGGGCGACAATCCCCTCTTTAAAGGCGATCGTAGTTAAACCGACCATTATAGGAAGCCTCCCACAAGTGCCCTCGCGGTATGACCTGGTGCTGAGTTCCTCCTATGAATCGGGTCTCGGTCTCCTCCACATTGCAAGTCTAGCAGAAATGGGTATTCCAGTAGGGCTAGACACCTATTCTGCCTTAAAAGAAGACCTTCTCATCGAGCCGATTCGCTGCTCGCAAGGATACTTTTCTTGGAATGCGACGCATCCACCCATTGACACCTCCAAACTATCCCAATGTTAAAAGACGCGGTACGCGACGCTCCGAACCAACCAGCCATTTTGGCACAAGGTACTATCACCACCTACCGCCAGCTCAATGAACTCGTCGAAGAAATGCCAGCGACTTTTATAGCGAAAGAACCCACCAGTCTTCCATTGATTGTAAAAATCCTTTCCTCTTTAAGGAAAGGAAGCTCACTTTTTATTGTAAATCCCAAACACCCAGCCCCCCTTTTGCATGCCAAGGGGCCCCCTTCTTCTCTGCTTCTTTATACTTCGGGATCCACTGGCTCTCCAAAAATTGCCATCCTTACAATGGAGCAGCTGATTCAAAATGCTCAAGATGTCATTCGAACCATTGGACTCAAGCCCAATGATCAATGGAAACTCTCTTTGCCCCTGCATCATGTAGGAGGTCTTGGAATTTTGTTTCGCTGCATTCTAGCCAGAGCTACTCTTGTGCTCGGTGAGAGTCTCGACATCACCCATCTCTCGTGCATTCCCACCCACCTCTACCGAGCCACACCTATTTACAAAAAATTAAAATGCATTCTTTTAGGAGGAGCTCCCCTTCCAAACTTTCCAAAATACCTTCCGATCTTCACAACGTATGGACTAACAGAAATGGGCTCCACAGTCACCATCAATCAAACGGTATTGCCCCATCGCCAAGCGATGGTAAAGGAAGACGGAGAAATCCTCGTCCAAGGACCTACTCTTTTCCACGGCTATTATAATCAACCGCCTCAAAAGGGATGGTTTCCCACAGGTGATTTGGGAAGATGGTCCAATAACCAATTAGAAATCATCGGCCGAAAAGACTGGATGTTCATCTCAGGAGGGGAAAATATCCAGCCAGAAGAAATCGAACAGCACCTCATTGAACACCCGATGGTAAGGGTAGCAGCTGTTCTTGCCGTTGATGATCCTGAATTTGGAAAAAGACCTATTGCCGTGATTCAAGGAAATCCTTCTTTCACATTCAAAAAAATGCAAAGCTTTCTAGAAGAGCGGATCCCCAAATTTAAAGTCCCAATTAGACTCTTTTTTATTCGTGAAATGCCCCTTCTACCAAATGATAAATTGGATCGATTTATTTTATCCCAACTAGTTCAATTACAATTAGATCAGAACAAGAATTTCTTCCAGGCTGGGCAAAAAAAAACCGCTTATCTATAATCCGCTTCTTTGCCAAGAAGACAATCATATGACCATTGAAACTTCTCCTCTTAAGCGTATTTTTGCTCGGTTTTTTCCGAAGAAGGCGGTTGCCGTCTCTCTTCCTAAGGAGGTGATGGAAGCGAATTTTCTGCCTGAAAATGAAAAAAAAGAATTGGCGCTCCGCTATCTTGCGGATGGGGAGATGTTGCTTTTAAGGGGAAATCTCAAGGCTCTTGCTTGCTTTGAGGCTGCTTCAAATCTGGATGGACAAAATCCAAATATTTGGTTTCGTCAGGGGCTTGCTTTTTTTGAATATGGCTCTCATGAGGGTAGGGAGAAGGCTCTTCTGGTAGCGGGCAAAAACTTTAAGATTGCGACCAAGCTAAAGGAAGATTTTTTTGAGTCCTGGGTCGCATGGGGAAATGTTCTTTTAGAGCTGGGTAAATTTCATGAAGAACACCATTTTTTTATTGAGGCCAAAGAAAAGTATCAAAAAGCTTTAAGCTACAAAAAAGGGCGGCCCAAACCCATCTTAGGCGAGCTTTATTGGGACTATGGCATTGCCTGGTCTGAAATCGCGAAGCGTTCTGGGGAAGCCTTGGATGTTCGGCTGGCGATTGAAGCCTTTCAAACTTCAAAAAAGCACCAGAAAGATCCTCCTTGTGAGTTTTGGCATGACTGCGCGCTAGCCTACTTAGACATGGGTCTACTCATCAATGATTCTAGAGTGTATCTCCGATCGATTGAGTATTTGCATAACGCTCTTGAGAAAAACCCGGAGTATTTCGACGGCCTGATGTCCCTTGCCGAAAGTTATTCGCAAGCTTATCTGATTACTCTCAACGACGCCTATGTGACTAAGGCATCTCAGAATTATGAGGCAGCTTCTCAAATTGCCCCTCGCGACTTAGATGTGTGGCTGAACTGGGCGGAGATCCTTGGAGAAGCTGGTGCGAGCCATAAAGATCCCAAAATGCTCCAGGCGAGTATTGAAAAGTGCGCCCGAGCCTCTCAAATTGACTCCAAAGAGCCAATGGTCATTGCCCAGTGGGTCGAAAGCCTTTCTATCCTTGGCCAGGTGACCTCTCGGCTCGAACTGATGATTGAAGCAGAAAACAAAATTCTCAAGGCAACAGATCTTTATCCCGACGATCCAGATCTTTGGCGTTCCTATGGTGTTTGTCTGTTATCGCTAGGCCAATATTATGAAGATGTGGATTACTATGAACTTGCTATAGAGAAACTGCAAAACGGCCTCTCTTTAGATCGATCTAACCCAGAACTTTGGCATACTCTGGGTCTTGTCCATTATTACTATGCTATTTTGACGCAAGATGCGGACTTAATCGAAAGGGCCTGCCGCTTTCTGACCCGCGCTATCGATCTAAAGACTGCATGTCCAAACCTTCTTTTCGATGCCGCTAGCGCCTATCTTGAGCATAGTGAAATCATCAGTGACGTTGCCTCTCTTCAACAAGCGACTGCCCTCTTTGAGATGTTGCTTGAAAGCTACAAAGAGGCAATCCTCAGCCACCCTGAATGGCTTTATCACTACGGCAGAGCGATTGAATGGCTAGCGGATCATACAGAGGAAGATGCGCATCTGGTGCGTGCCATTGAAATCTACTCCCATGTTCTACTGATCGACCCCGATTACCCGAACATTCATCATCAAATCGCCCTTTGTTATGCTGAACTGGGCCATTCTACGGGAGAGGCAGAATACTACCAAAGGGCGATCAACTTCTACCGGCTTGCGCATCGGCAAGATGCCGAAAATGACCAAACCTGGCTGGACTGGGGCATTTGCCTCATTCATTTGGCTCATCACAAATTAGATACAGACTCCATGCACGAACTGTACATGGATGCAGAATACAAGATTACCCAGGCGGGTCTTTTCGGCAATGAACATGCTTACTACTACCTCGCATGCCTCTATTCGATTCTTGGAAGGACCTATGAGGCCATGGAGCTGATGTATCAATCATTTTATGCCAAAGCGCTGCCTCCGATTGACGATCTTCTGGACGATGACTGGCTAGAAAACCTTCGGGCTACTCCGGCGTTTTCGCAGTTTCTCTCAGTTTTGGAAGCAAAGCTTCAACAAACACGAGAAGAGTAAAGAACCCCAAAATCGACAAAACTCTGAGTTATGCAAGAGGTCTAAAGTCGAGTTGATGCAACCCAAATGCGATTTTTTAATAGATAAAAACAACCACTTTTTTTAGCAGTCCTATTGAAGATGTTTCTATGGAAATAGTCCTACCAAATGAATTGGGATTGCTAATTTCTTTAAATGCTTTTCGAGTAGCTTCTGCTGTAAGATTTTCAAAAGGAATATCCTCAGTAATCCCTTGGTATGCATTGCAGCGCCTTAAAATGAGAGAATCGTTCGAGACTTGTCCCGCCAGGAGCATACATTGTTTTTTCTCTATCATCTTGTCGACTGCAAGCTTTGCAGAGACCTTGGGGTTTTCCGTCCCATTATAATGAAAATCAAGCGTATATTTCCCAAATTGGGCCCTGGTACTTAGAATAGACATGACGTAATTGTATCAATAATAAATAAATAAAACAATCTAATATATTTATATATAAAAACAAAAAATGATAAAAATATTTATTATTATCTAAAAACGTGAGGCCATGTCATGATTGATACAATGGGCGGCTTGAAGATGGTCTTGAAAAAGACAGAAAGATTGGGCTTTGTGTGCATTCCAGCATATACACACAAAACACCTTTTACACCTAAATGGTTGGGTCTTTAAGAGTAGACCTCTTGCATAACCCGGGGTTCGTCGTTTTTCGGGATTATTTTGACGCGAATACGACCAATCTTCGAAAGGAAAATTTCCTTGCCAAGCAGGGTAAATCCACTCTGAGGATAGCAAAAACTATCGTAGCGGTGCGACCCCGCGAAATCTTGGAAATCCCAGCTTTTCTCCTGCTTTGCATCTGCAAAAAACGCCTGAAACAACTTGTCCAGACGATCAACGATATTTTGCAGTACCTGAGAGTAGGAGGTTCAACCCTTTGGACCTGGCTTTTCAAAATTTGACTCAAAATTCAATAGACAATTTCAGGCATAAACAGCTAAGATATTGTAAATTAAAAAATTAAGGTGAATAAAATGGCTTGTTCTGGGCTACACAAATCGAGACTATTTGTTGGAGAAGGGACTTTTTCAGGGGTAGAATCTCTTTTAAATAAACATGAAAATACCCATCCTAATCTTGGATACTCCATTACGGCAACTGAATTAAGAAGTTTTAATCGAACATCTGACAACTGCCTTACTTGTGACTCTTTAAGAAACGCGCATGATGAGGAAACGAGTTTGCTTTCGGCTATAGCAAATCTATTTTTAGATACAAATGGAATCCCAGGAACTTTTTGTAGTGATCTTTGTAGAAAAATAGAGAGCCTTAGAAATAGAGGGGTTACAGTTATTCTTGCTCATAATGCAACTCAAATTCATATAGACCCAAGAACAATTGGAAAGATTTTTAAGAGAATACATTGGAACTGTCCTCATGATGGAAGCAACTACAATGATCAAACTTTACCTCCAATTATACAAAACTTTTTCGTCTCAGCTTCTTTTGCACAAAGAGATGAAGATGAAGTACATGTCACCTTAGCTCAACCCCAAGATGGTTGGGATAAGTCCCCTTTTTACCAGGCTGTAGTTTATGATATTGTTCGGGCGGCTCAGCAAGGAAACTATGGTCTAAGAAAAAAAAGGAATTTTGGACCGGCAAGATACCCTGGGTATCAACACGAACAAACGAATCGCCCAGATTCTGCTCTCGGAGCTAGTCAGCAAAGACAGTTTGTTTTTGTTAAAGGCAAGCCCAATTCTCAAAATGTCAGATTTAATTTTCAAACCTTCAAAATAGGGCAAACTTATTCTAACCGCCCATTCTACATAGCATCTACTGACAATGATTCTTCAGGATATTCAGCAGCAGAAGAGAAAGAGGACTAAAAGGAGTCGCCTCAGAAAATGTGGGAAACAGCTATGTCGTCAAACTTATCTCCTGTAGGGGATCAAAGCTCGCATGGAGCCGGATCCTATTCTCGTTCGAGCAACACCTGCACCCGTTTTACAAAGTATTGTGCTGAAACCAGGATTGCGAAAGGACTCTTCTCTATTTATCAACGAGTAGTTGGGAGCCCGAATCCAGCGCTACCAGCAAATTTGGCCACATTCCACAATGAATATGATAAACATAAGGGTAAGATCCAAAGTAAAACAAGTACAAATGCTACCCTTGAGTTAAGTCAGGATTCTGCTGCTTCATTGCCAACGACTCCTTCCCGCTGGCATTTGTTAACAAACGTCTCGCTTGAGCAGGTTGCGGATTTTTTAACTCCAAATGAATTAATTAGTGTAATACTGGTATGCAAAAATTGGGCAAGTATAATCAATCAAAACGACCTTGTTTGGAGTCGGCAGGCTCACAGAGCTGGGATAGTAAATCCCGCAGTTCAATGTCGTTCGTACGACACATTCTTGCCTAAAGCCCTGCGTATGATCTCTCAGTATGACGGCCGCGTTATTGAAAATGCCAAACAAACGTTTGCAAATCCGCATCCGGCAATAGCTTTCGGCAGCGAAGAGTATATCCGATCGGGTATAGGAGATCCTGGAAAAGTGCCGCCCTTGCCCTCAAACATTCATGAGATTCTCCAAAGGCCCTGCCCCTTTTGGTCTGGGAAAACCATAGAAGAGACGCACACTCTTGTTCTTATCCCTCAAACCATCACCAGAACCGTGGATGGCCGTCCCTTCACAGTCCTGTTTACTTTAAGAACTCTTCCGCAGTTGTTACGGCGGCGATGTCGACATCTTTTTGCTGCAATTTTAGAAACACACGGTGATACTCCAGTTGGAGAATCCCATTGGGTTCTTATGACAAACGACGTTATTCCTGGAAGCAGAAATCGAGATTATCACTATCAAAAGTGGTGTGTTGAAGGTCTGGGGTATGAAGTCCCAGGCCTTTTAAACGCTGCAACATCTATCTTATTGGAACGTATTCGCTCAGGAGAACGCCTTTTCAGAGACGATCCATGGACCTATACTCGCTGTAAAGAAGCAGTTCTTGGCCGCCAGTCGATGATATGCCGGTCGATGGTTGGGGACTTCACCCATAATGGCGGTCTGGCATTCGACCTCTTCCCCCGTGACGATCTGGCATTCGAGCCCCCCCCGTATCCATCGACCCACACCAGCATCGGCGTTGCGGCCCTGCGGAAGTTCTCAGGTGCTCGGATATAATCACTTTTTTCGGATGGAGTTCTAGCCTGAGCTTTTTTGCAAGAAACTCTCGAAAAATCTCTCCGAATATTGGTCCAATGGATCACACCAAAGCCAAACCTCGCATTAAATAACTTGTTTTAACGGTTGACTTTTGGTGAGATAAAGCGTGACGGTAGCCGGATTCGAACCAGCGACACGCGGATTATGATTCCGCTGCTCTAACCAACTGAGCTATACCGCCAAAAACTCTATGATTAAATACGCCTCTCAAGAAATTAGCGGGGGTAGGACTCGAACCTACGACCTTTGGGTTATGAGCCCAACGAGCTAACCACTGCTCCACCCCGCGACAATTAAGAAAGGACGAGCTTAACATTTCGTACTAATTTTATCCAAAGGATTTTTTTTTCGATTGGATTCGGTCGAATTTCTTTTTGCTTCCTTGTTTGTCAGCATTTTGCTAACATGCCCCTCTTTTATAAATATTTATCCCAATGAGATAGAGGAGGTTTCCATGGTACCTACAATAATAACAGCCTTTGGAGGAGTAATACCATTTGCGAGAAACTAAATTCATAAATTAGGGCTGGGTAACGTGGCAGATTTGAATGGTCGTTGTGCAGCTCATGTTTTTAAACATGAGCAAGAAAGGATCGTTCAAAGATGACATGTTATACGGCCCTAATTTATGAATTTATTTCTCGCAAATGGTATAAGTCTCGTAGCAACTCTTTACGAGTACATGACCTCTTACACATCCCACGGTTCACAAGAGGACACTAAGAAAAAAATTCAGAAGATTGTCTTTAAAATGTTTGATTTTATTGCTGCAATGGCCTTCAGTATTGGGCTTATCATAGCGGGAACAACCCTCACGGCTTTTCCAGCAGCTACCCCTGCTGCCGTAATGGCCAGAGAAACCATCAAACTGTCATTTCCCTATTTTGCGATCTTTATCAGCAGCCAGATAGCATCAAGGCTATTGAGCCAATAGTGTTCCTAGTAGAACCGCGTCCTTCCAGAACAAACCGGGAGGACGCTTCGAAAGCAGCGAGCCATATATTCCTCCATGGCCGGGGAAGAACGCGCCTAGCAATGCAGAATGTGTTACGAAAGAATTTAAAGGGTCTGTGGATTTCGGAAGATGATCAAATAATCCGCGAGTGGGCTTTTCAAGATGAAATTTTGGAAATAAACTCGATTGATTCTGAGGTAATAAAAAAGTTTGCAGAAGCAAGATTTCGGCATTATCAGGATATGTTTTCAAAAATCTCACCATATTGGACCCAGATCCTGGTAGTCATTGGAAGCACGAATAGAAGCATTATGATGGGATCAGTGGAAAAAAATGCTTTCATCTCTTAAGATCACTTCAATAGGAGAGATGATGGGGCAAACTGATATTTTAGAAACTGGAGAAATTCATCTAGCAACAGATAGCGAGCAAATTCAATCCTGTTACAAGACAATGCACCAGCTCCGCCCTTACCTTACCTCTGAGCAAGCATTCATAAGTCAAGTGCAACGTCAAATTCAAGAAGGGTACTGTTTGGCATATATCCAGGATAATGGACAGATAAAAGCGCTTGCGGGCTTTAGGTTTTTAGAGTTCCTGGCTTGGGGAAAAGTCCTTTACATTGATGATTTAGTTTCTGACGCTGGAACCCGAAGAAATGGTTACGGTAGCAAGCTTTTAAAATGGGTGATCAACGAGGCAAAAAAGGCAAAATACGACCAAGTCCATCTAGACAGCGGTCCTCAACGTCATGATGCTCACAGGCTCTATCTAAATCACGGTTTTAAGATCATCGGCCATCACTTCGCTTTAGATTTCAAAGAGTCAATCTCAGCTCGTTGACCCTAGAAAGGATCTCTCACAAGAAAGATCCATTCCATGTCTGCAAATCTGCCACGTTACCCAGTCCTAATTTATGAATTTATTTCTCGCAGATGGTATAAGTGCATACATCAGTTAAATTGTGCTTCTACTCAACTTTGTACATTTCTCGCTTCAATGAGGAAAAATATCAAGTGGAGGGTAATCTTCCCATCCAATAAGGTCAAAATGCCACCATTCAGTTGGAACCCCCTCAAACCCGTGTTTTTCCATGATAGTCCGCAGAGTTTCTCTATTAGCGATCTCTTCTGGAGTTGCACCCATGTAATCTTGATATGCTTTTTCGCTAAAGTCGTCAAAAGCAGATGGCATCGGTAATTCTTTCCCTTCTTTTGTGACGAGAGTTAGATCTACTGCAGTACCTCTAGTATGACGGCCTCCTTTTCTAGGGTCGCCTACATACCGTTCATCGGGTACCAATTCCCAGAATTTCCACTGCGCTGCCATGGGACGAAATCCATCCCAAATTTTTAATCCCAATCCACTGATTTCAAGTTCTGCCTGGATGTCTCGTAGATGCAGAGCTGTCTCTTTCAACAATAAACATTGCTGAAAGTTATAAACCACTTGCCCTGTAAAATTGTCTGCGGTCGCATATCTCAGCTCGACTTGTATTTGAGGGATAAAAGATCGAGTATCTACAAGTTGCTCCATCTGTGAGATTCCATTAGTTAAACAACTGATATGTTGCTGTTGGAATTGAACGGAGTGCTCCACAATCAGAGAAAAAGCGGGAAGGCCAATTTCCAGCGGAAATTTTGCGATCTTTATCAGCAGCCAGATAGCATCAAGGCTATTGAGCCAATAGTGTTCCTAGTAGAACCGCGTCCTTCCAGAACAAACCGGGAGGACGCTTCCAACATTTCCTGTTCCTCTTTTCGGTAGGTGAAAAAAGAATCGACGCTCTGTCGAACCTCTTCAAGACGTACCTGTTTCCCTGCCCCAGCATCAAGGACTCTTTTTGCCAGTTCCATTTGTCCGTGCATATAGGGGCCGAAGAAAACTGGGGTTCCGTAAAGTAACGGCTCCACAATATTATGTCCACCCACATGTTTCACAAAACTTCCGCCAGAAATAGCGAGTCTACTGCTCTCATAACAGGCGGCCAATTGTCCCATGGCATCCACAAGCAGTACTTTGCGTACAATATGTCTATCCTTCCAGCGAGAAAACGAGATGCATTTTCGCGTTAAAAGTTCAGCTACTTCCTCAAATCGTTCAGGATGCCGCGGAGCCAAAATAAGAAAATACTCGCTATCGATGAAAATATCTAAAAGCATCTCCTCTTCTGGTGCATGCGTACAGCTCAACGTCACTGTCTTTTCCGGCATATTCAAAACATCTCCAGCACTCGGCCGAATGTCTAACTTCAGATTGCCAGTCACGACAAGCTTTTTAGGATCAGGTACAAGCTCAGAAAAGCGCTGTTTATACAGCTCATTTTGCACGCAAAGAACATCAAAATAGCTAAACAGCCTTTTCGTAAAAAATGGGACTTTTTTAAACCTTCGGTAAGAACGTTCTGATATCTTGCCGCTCACCAAAGAAATGCACGTGCCACGACTCTTGAGTTCTTTTAGCAAGTTAGGCCAAAAGTCACTTTCCACCAAAATAAAGCTTTGAGGCTTGTACGTTCTCACCCAGCGGCGAACCACCCAGGAAAAATCCACAGGAGCGTACAAAATATGTCCCGCTTGTTGTAACGTTTTTTGCGCCTGTGCGTATCCTGTTGCCGTCGTGGTCGAAATCAAAAAATAAAAATCAGGGTACTTTTCCTTAAGAGCCCAAAATAGAGGCTCGGCGGACTTGATCTCCCCGACTGAAATAGCATGGATCCAAATCAAAGGCCCTTTAGCTGGAGGCAGACCGACCCCCATACGCTCCCAAAAACCAGGGTGTCTCTTCCCCTTCACCAACCGATCCCAAAGCAGCTTAGGCGCACTTAAAAAAAAGTACAAAAGCATCAGAACGTCGATCATTTCACAACAATATTCAGAAGTTTATTCGGGACAAAAACCGTCTTGACGACCTCTCCTTTTATATACTGGGCAATTTCTGATTGCTTTTGAATAATCTTCATCAACTCTTCTTCACTTTGATCTTTGGGAAGAACGAGACGTCCACGCAATTTCCCATTGATTTGGACAACGTACGTCGCAGATGTTTCCTCTAGACAAGATCGATCAATGAGGGGAAAAGGTGCATAAGTTATCGACTCTTTTTCTCCCAAATATTCCCAAAGTTCTTCCCCAATATGAGGGGCAAAGGGATACAGCGCTTGCACTGCCCATTTCAAGCATCTTTTGGGATATGCTTCCAGAGGGATAAATGCATTAATAAACTCCATCATCTTCGCAATGGCTGTATTAAATTGCATCAACTCGATATCTTTTGCCACAGCCTCTAAGAGGCGATAAGTCAATCGCAAAGCCTCAGGATGTTCTTCATCAGTCAACTTTTCTGATGTAACCATATCGTAAAATCGATTCAAGAACCTTCGGCACCCACTGACCGCATCTGTATTCCATAGTTTTTCTTTGTCAAAAGGCCCCATAAACATCTCATACAGGCGAAGCGAGTCAGCTCCATACTCTTCTATAATCTCATCAGGAGTCACTCCATTGAGTTTCGATTTCGACATCTTTTCCACCTGAGCAATCAACTCCTCCCCCTCGTAGTAAAACGCCCCCCCCTTTCCCTCAACATCTTCAGGAAGCACATAGCCGCCTTGCGATCTTTTGTAGGATGGCGCGGTCACAAGGCCTTGATTCCGCAGCTTTAAAAAAGGCTCTTGGGTAGAGACTAGGCCACAATCATAAAGCACTTTGTGCCAAAAACGGGCGTAGAGAAGATGAAGCACTGCATGCTCAACGCCTCCCACATAAAGATCCACGGGCATCCAGTATTTTTCCACTGTTGGATCCCATGCTTCTTTTCCATTGTTAGGATCGCAAAAACGCAGGTAATACCAGCAGGAGCCTGCCCACTGAGGCATTGTATTGGTTTCCCTCAGCGCCTTTCTTCCCGTTTTAAGATCTGTAATCTCCACCCATTCTCTTACTTTAGCAAGTGGGCTCTTTCCTGATCCGCTCGGTTTGTAGTCAGAAAGTTCTGGTGGCACTAATGGCAGCTCATCGAGTTCTAAAGAACGCATCGTCCCATCTGGAAAATGGAGAATTGGAATCGGCTCCCCCCAATAACGCTGACGCGAAAACAGCCAATCCCGCAGTTTGTAGCTCACCGTGCGTTTTCCTTTCGAATGCTGCTCCAGCCACTGAATCATCTTCTCTATCGCTTGCCCTGTCAAAAGACCACTTAAAAAAGAGCTTTCTCTAAGTGTCCCGTCTCCAGACCAACATCTTTTTCCTTGCACAACGGCCTCCCGCTCCTCACAGTCCCCTGGATCAATCACCGGAAGAATAGGAAGATTGAATGTTTCTGCAAACTCAAAGTCACGTTCGTCATGAGCAGGCACAGCCATTACAGCACCCGTTCCATACCCCATCAGCACATAATCTGCGATCCAAAGAGGAATTTTTTGATGCGTAACCGGATGGTTCACGTACGCACCTGTCCAAACGCCTGTTTTTCCCTTGGCTAAATCTGTCCGGTCAAGATCGTTTTTAGAAGCTGTCAGCTGTTGATAAGACTCCACCGCCTTTTTCTGAAAAGGTGTCACCACCTGGCTAACCAGCGGGTGCTCCGGAGCCATCACGACGTAGCTTACACCAAAAAGGGTATCCGCTCTTGTGGTAAACACCGTCACAGGTTCGGAAGTAACCGTCTCCATAAAGGTAATGAGAGCCCCCTCAGATCTCCCGATCCAGTTCGTTTGAAGCTTTTTCAAATGTTCAGGCCAGTCTAGCAGATCAAGATCTCCAAGCAATCGATCCGCATAAGCCGTAATCCGCAACACCCACTGTTTTAAAGGTCTCCTTTCCACAGGATAACCCCCTTCTTTGGACTTTCCGTTTTCTATCTCTTCATTGGCTAAAACCGTTCCAAGCACGGGACAAAAATTAACATTGATCTCCGCCTCATAAGCGAGCCCCTTTTCAAACAGTTTAGTAAAAATCCACTGCGTCCATTTATAATAAGAAGGCGCACTGGTTGTGATTTCCCGATCCCAATCATAGCTAAATCCAAGAGACTCTAACTGCCGCCGATATGTTTCGATATTGGTTTTCGTAGTCAGTGCCGGGTGAGTTCCCGTCCGAATGGCAAACTGTTCAGCCGGTAGACCAAAACTATCCCACCCCATGGGATGGAGAACATTCATCCCCTTTTGCCTTTTATAACGAGCTAAAATATCAGTGCCTGTGTAGCCCGTAACATGCCCAACGTGCAGCCCTGCCCCCGAGGGATAGGGAAACATGTCCAGAATATAATACTTCTGTTTTTGGGAATCTACTTCAGATCTGAAAGTCTTTCTTTCCTTCCAAATCTTCTGCCATTTTCTTTCAATAACCTTTGGATCATACTTCTTCTTCATGGAGAGAGAGTATAAGGGTTTGCACGAAAATTTTCAACGCACCATCTTCCATTTATAACTGTTCCCGTCTTCAATCCTATTAATGGCCCTACTCGGGTTGGAAAGAGGTGGCGGCCCCAATCCCTTACCCATCGCATAGGATACGACAAGTAGGATCCAAGCGCCGATCGAACCCGCTCTTGCAGCTTGTTTTTATGATAGAGAAGAGCATCTCTTCTCCCATCAGTGGTGACCCTTTCATAACGATATTTATATTTCTTACTCTTACCCCAAACCGTAATGTGCGGATTGTCCCTATAAAGGGTGCGCGGAGGATAAAATTTCCCCAGGTTCCAGCGAACGGAAGGAGGCGCCTGATAACCTAAATGAGCGTCTCCAAATTTGTTATAAGGATCTTTCGACGTAAGCCAGATATTTAGCTCTACTTTTTGATTTTTTGCGTTAAATTTATGAACTTCACTGATTGGTAAACCGGGACCGCAAAAAAGATAGGCTTTTTCCATATCATTCTGATCGACCAACCTATACTGAACTATTGCAGCCCCTAAACTATGACCCGCCTCCAGTGGGACGGGCCCCAATTTCTCTCGAATGGTCGACTCATAGATTTTCCCGGACAAAAAAGCATCTTGACCAATCGCTCTATCCGCATCGTTAATCATGGAAGACATTGCATCGATTTCACCGTTTCTTAAAGAGGTGCCTCTAAAAAAACGGATAGGCCTTAGACTCGTATTATTCCCTAAAGGATGCAAGACATAACTGACCATCCCCCTTCCAGTAATCAGCTTTCCTGAAACATAGTAATGTTGAGGACTGCCATCAGTATGATTAGGCGCCGGAATCACCATTCCCACATCCAATTCTCTTTTAATCACCCTGGCCGCCATATTGTGTACAAAGTTTTCAAAAGAATCTTTGCCGTGTCCTTCGGAAAGAAGCACTCTTTCCCTGTCAGCTTCAAAGGGGTCAAAAAAGAAATGGGCTGACACATCCCCAACGCTTCCTGAAAGATTCTCAATATGCGACTGCTTAACATGATAAAGATCCTGTAGAGGACGCTTAAGCTCATCTATTAGTTCTGAAAGCTGCTCCCTTCCCAAATCTTCAAAGGTTTGAATATCGATAAAACGGGGATCTTGAGAGAGACGTTTTTTCTTAATAGCCTCATGGATATCATCTACACTAACATCCTGGATACCCGTTATAATTTTTGCTATATCACGGCAAAGAAGGGGGGCCCCTCTGTACCTCTTATCATAAAAATTCACTTGATAGCGATTCGTAATTCGATAACAGCGCTCCTCCCCCAGATGCTCCACTAAAAAATTTTTAAAACATTCGATCGTTCGAATATTTTCTGATGTATAACTACTCGGCGAAAAGATCCAAGAAATAACTCTCAAACACCAATCCCAAAAAGTATTGGTTATCCGGAGCTTAGAAGGGATTCGATCGTCCCAAACAACCCGGTTACTGAAAAATCTTCTTGCATCAATCTCCATAAGCCACCGCCATTATAGCAGAAAGAGACTTCAATGAATAGGATTGATCCAAGCGCCATGGGATTGGATGAGTGCAATCAGTCTTTCTTCCGCAACAGCAAAATCCACATGTTTCTGGACGCACTCCTTGCCAACATAAAGATCCACCTTCCCAGGCAAAGAACCCACATAACCAAAATCCGCATCGGCCATTTCCCCTGGCCCGTTCACGATACAGCCCATAATAGCAATTTTAACGCCCGGAAGATGAGCTGTTTTGTTTCTGATTTTTCGAGATACTTCTTGGAGATCAAAAAGTGTCCTCCCACACCCTGGACATGAAATAAAATCGGTTTTTGACATCCGCATACGAGCGGCTTGCAAAATACTCAGGCCAAACAGCTCTTCATGGACAACGACCCCCTCAGCAAGCCCATCGCAAAGGATCGCCCCAAATTCACTCCCCGTTCGAAGAGAACGCTCCTCTTTAGAGTGATCTTCTAACTCCACGATGAGAGGGAGAGTGTTGTTGGCTATTTTCAGAGTCTCAACCAGTTTCCTCACTTCATGCACCGGAGACTGCTTAGGGCGAAAAAGGATACAATCTTCCTCTTTAAGCCGCTCCCCTTCAATGAAATACTCCCCTTCCCCCTTTTTGACCACAACACTTCCCTTCTCATGAAAGGGCTTTCTATACAGCACATTGCGTTTTGTCAGCCCACGAAAATCTCGGAGTGTCTCTTCAAAGGGTTCAATGCCAGAATTCCATTTTTCTTCGGCAAAGCGCACGAGTCTCTTACAAGGTTCGATCTCCTTCCATGGATCTTCCGTGAGTGAGACTCGAATGGTATCCCCCAAGCCATCTAAAAGAAGAGCCCCAATGCCCATTGCCGACTTTAGGCGCCCATCTTCCCCCTCGCCTGCCTCCGTCACCCCCAAATGAAGGGGGTAGTCCCAACCACGTTCTATCATCTCCGCTACAAGCAACCGATAAGCGTGAATCATAACAACAGGATTACTGGACTTCATTGAAAAACAAAACTCATGGTAGTCATACTTTCTACACACATTGGCAAACTCTAACGCCGACTCCACCATGCCACGAGGAGTATCTCCATAGCGATTCATAATTCGATCAGAAAGCGAACCATGATTGGTCCCAATCCTCATGGCCCTCTGGAAACGCTTACACTTCTCGACAAGAGGGGAAAATCCCTCTTCAATCTTCCTAAGCTCCTGCAAATAAGAACTCTCATCATATTCAAGGACTCTAAACGAGGCTCTTTTATCGATAAAATTCCCTGGGTTAATACGCACCTTGTCTACATATTCTGCAACCAATAGAGCTGCCGGAGGATAAAAGTGAATATCAGCGACTAGGGGGATACTATACCCTTTTTGAACTAAACGATTTTTGATAATCCCGCAGCTTTCCGCTTCTTTTTTCCCCTGCACAGTAACACGAACCATTTCACACCCTTCATCGGTTAGGCGCGTAATTTGTTGAAGGGTCGCTTCGATATCTCTTGTATTGGAAGTGGTCATGGACTGAATGCGAATCGGATTCCTTCCCCCAATTCCCAGATGACCGACTCTGATTTCTCGAGTGCGAAATCGTTTAGTCTGATACACAGACGCGCAATACTTCATCCCAAAACCTCTCGTGCAAGAGCAAGATAGTAAAGGAAGATTCCATGAAAAGAAATCTAAAAACTCTGCTGTACGTAAGCTCTGGTTCTTCCCCAAGGAAAGCGCACCCAGAAACTATGAACCACGCGGAATCCTTCTATCGGTTCGCTGATCGTAATCAGTTTCACTTTTGGTGACAGTTGCAGAGGCGGCCAAAGACCATAGAGATAAATAACCGTTACTCCCTCAAGAGAAGTCGTTTGAATCTCTTCCCCTCGAAAAGACACTTTCTTCATTCTAAAAAGAGTTCGGATGACTTTGGAAAGATATACGAACTGGGGAATCCATTCCACCCCGATCACCCTACATTTCATAAAATGAGCCACCCAAAAACACCCCTTGCCCCGACCTGATCCCATTTCCATCCAAACATCGGTCTCTTTGAGTCCTACTTCACAAGCCATCTTGTGATAGGTGACATAAGGCGTTTCACCGTAGGCATAAATCTCCTTTTCCCCCCTCTTCTGAAGGAACTTTCGAGACACCCTATAGGGATTAGAAAAACAATAAATAACCCAATAGGTAAGATCGAGAAAGGCAAATTTGGGGCTCTTATAATAGGTTTGAATCGTTGCAAAACGATCTTTCCAGAGCCGCTTTTTAAAAATTAACATAGGTTCCTATGTCCACCGGCAAAAACGATGCGAGAGGAAGCGCTTTTTGTTGCATAGCTAAGTATAGATCATAGGGAGGACGGTCTAGGGGCTCTTCAGATAGGCGAAACGTATTCCAATGCATGCCCAAACTCAATTTTGAATGTACATCTAGGTGGATTTGAACCGCCTCATAAGGGTTGATATGCACAGGCTGCATAAATTTTTGAGGAGCGTAAGTCCCTATGGGAATTAAGCTAAGGTCCATAGATACAAAATGCTTTCCTATATTTTGAAAGTCCTGAGAATTATATCCCGTGTCTCCTGCAAAATAGAGTTTTTTCCCCCCTTTTTCCAATACGTACCCATTCCAATGCGTTCGATTTTTATCCCAAAGAGCTCTTCCTGAAAAATGCTGTGCAGGAACCGAGGTAATTCTGCAGCCCCCCTTTTCTATACTGTTCCACCAGCCAAGCTCCGTCACCTTCCCTATCGAACGCCTCTTAAACCATGGCAAAACCCCTTCCGGCACAACCCACTCAATGTGAGGTTGACTACACTTCAAGTGGGATACAGTCCTGGCATCTAAATGATCATAGTGATTATGGCTAATTAAAATCAGATCTATAGATGGAAGATCTTTGAGAGCCAAAGGGGGCAACGACTTGCGTTTCAGCATTTTAATGGGGATTGGAAAGCAATAATCATCCCAAACGGGATCTGTGAGGATATGAACCCCTTCCATTTCAATAAGAAAAGTACTGTGACCGATCCAAATAGCTGAAGGACTTCCTTGGATATATTTTTGAGGTTGTGCAGGATAGGCAAAATTACAAGGAGGGGGGAGACGCGGTTCAAGATCCGCATAATGCCCCATTTTCCAAAGAAAAAAATCTACAACAGATTTCCGTAAGTGATCGACATAAGGGTTCCTAAAACGTTTTCTTCTCATACTTTAGCAAGATATTCATTTTTCCATTATGAGGGAATTGCAAACTCCATTTGCTCGATCCCTCGGCTTTGTAGAGATTTTTAAGAGGAGGGTATGCTACATTGAGGGTCAATCCTAAAAGTTAGCTTATGCCCTCATCCTTGACCCGCTATCCCATAGGCAGCATCCGAGAACTGTGGTCTGTCTCCCTGCCCCTCATGATCTCCACGTTAGCGACCCTTTTCATGATTTTTACAGACCGGATCTTTTTAGCCCACTATTCCACAGAGGCTTTCAATGCGTCTGTGAATGCAGGCACCTTTGCTTGGGCTCTTATGGCCGGCATCGGAACTATTGCGGCAATGAGCGAAGTCATGGTCGCTCAGTACAATGGCGCTAGAGAGTATCAAAGACTCGGTGCTCCTGCTTGGCAAATGATTTGGTTTTCGATTTTTTCCATCGCGATTTTTATTCCCATGGGAATATGGGGGGCGGAGGCCATCTTTTCTGGAGGAGTCTATGAGAACCTAGAAATTGAATACTTTCGTTATCTCATGATTTTTAGCCCTGGCTATGCTCTTTTAATGGCTTTTTCAGGATTTTTTATCGGAAGGGGCAAGACAAAAATCATGATTTGGCTGGCCATCATTGCGAATATTTTAAACATCTTTCTCGACTGGGCTTTCATTTATGGCGCCTTTGGAATCATCCCGGAGATGGGCATTCGAGGCGCTGCGGTGGCCACTTGCTCCGGATATCTTTTTGAGGCCCTTGCCTTAGGATACATTTTTTTAAAAAAAGAAAATCGAGAAACATTTGGAACCAATGCATGGAAAATCAATTTTAGCGAAATGTGGACCTGTTTAAAAATAGGCGTACCGCAGGGAGTTGCATACGGTCTCGAGATTCTTGGGTGGGCGATTTTTTACTGGATGATGACAGATCTCGGAGAAAAACACATCACGATAGCGAGCATCTGTCAAAGCTTCGCCATCCTCTTTTCCTTTTTTTATGACGGGCTGAGTCGAGGGGCTGCCGCTGTAGCCGGCAATCTAATCGGAGCAAGAATTTTTGGAATGGTTGACAAAGTCCTCCGCGCAGGGTTCTGGCTTCTTGTGTTCTTCTCCCTTTCTACCTCGCTGATTTTTATTATCGAACCCATTCATACGGTCCATGTGCTGTTCTTCAGTAATCCCGGCCCTCTCCTGGAGTCATCCCTCACAACCTGCATGATCTATGCTTTCGTCTATATTTTTTTCGAAGGTCTCAGATGGCTGTTTTCCGGGCTGTTACTCGCAGCGGGCGATACGATGTTTTTAATGATCGTAGGAACTCTTTCCATTTGGGGGTTTTTATTGGCTCCTGTATACTTTTTGGTCATCCAATACCAACTTTCTATAGAAACTGCCCTCCTTCTAACCGTTGTCTATTCTGTCCTTTCTCTCGCAGTCTACTGGACGCGATTTAGGCGAGGTGCTTGGCAAAAGATCAACCTCATTACCCAACAACCACGTGCGGAGGCTGATCCACTACGTGCTGATAACGCAGAAGATAGGACTGCTTAAGGCTTCTGTCCCACTGTTGCTGCTCTTCGGGAGAGAAGACTTCTGTAACCGTTGAGTCGTTGATGAGATACTTTTTGTTGTTGATGATGCGCCCACTGATATAGTGACCGCTTTCCATGTTTAGGCCTTGGTGTTCAACGAATCCATTCAGTCTATAGATGTGTTGTGTCCCATCTATAGACTGAATGGTTAACTCTTCCGGGCACTCCACAGGGACATCTATCTTCTCATAGCAAAGCACATGCATCCCGCCTTGGGAATCCTTGCCATTCCTCATATCTTGCAGTTCATTGGAAGCCAAAGTAATAGAGAGCTTAGGAAAAATCTGTGGAAACCAACTGGAAAGCCACGATCGTGGTACAGGGGGTATATACTTCTCTCTCGTTGCAAATCTCTTCATTTGAAAGCAGATGGATAGCGGAGGACTTATACATTTGACCGTTGTACGGAAAACACAATAATCCCTTTCTATGTTATCCACCCCCTTCCGGCGGCTCGAATGATTGGAAAGGTCGTTTTGATAGTGGTGAAGACGGTCGGCAAGAGAAACCCTTTGTCCCCCCCTTTCAGGAAATTCTAAGGTCCAATATCCGTCGTTGTGCTGTATGACGGTTTGCTCTTCCTGAGGCTTTGGCTGTTGTGGATTCGCGGTATTAAGATAGTGCCTGGTCTCTGCATTTATTTTCATCCGCGGAGGAAGGATGCTCGTAAGGATAGTCAAAGCTTCTGATACGTCTATCTGTACATAAGACGAAGGTGAAATCAAATCACTACACAGGTGAAAAGCCGTTCTCAATGTTTGGCTGTTTGGACGCCCTTGAGGATGATCATACTGCACCAAAAAGTCAGCAACCGGCTGCTGCAATATACGAAGCTTATGATATGTGTCTTGAAAGTCTATGATCTGACTCCTTAGGGGGGCTAGAGGAGACCCTGGCTTGGCCTGAGGAGGAAGATAATTCTTCAGGAATTGATCAAACATGCGGACACAAGGTAGTTGAGGGCCTTCTTGCCTCTGTACATAAGCGCGAAAGCCTTGGATCACACCAATAGGTACAGGATACTCACCAATATAGTTCATCAAATTTTCTAGTTCTGTCTGGTCGTTAAGCGGGTTTTTTAGCCATCTAGTGAGTTCCGGATCGCTTAAAAGAAAATGAGTGAGGGCGTTAAAAGCGCAATTTGCTCCCGCATTCAAAAGCCCCCTTGGAACGTCTGCCCCCAGTCTCGGGACAAAAGACAGGAGAGGAACTGAAAAAAAAGGTCTACCAATGACACCCCGCGGTAAGGGAAAGAAAAACGCGCTTAAAAAAGTGGCGCCCACAAATGCTAAAGGAATGCCATAAACATGCAAGCTCAAGGGAATCGATGCAGCAGACATCGATACGATCCCCACAATGCTTAAAATGCGAACCGCAGCTTGGATTACGACCTCTAGTAATTTTTTGAATTTTGACCCAACGGAATCCTCCGGATACACTGGTCGGGCCGGAGAAGATGGGGGGGAGAAAATACCAACTGACATAGACAACCTTTCACTGCCTCAAGACGAGCGGAACGGAATCTTCCGAAAAAGTCCCCTCACAAAACTGCATAGGCCCAGGCACTTGGTATTGATCTTCAATCTCCCAAGCCTTTCTAAGCGTAGAGAAGTGTAAAAAAGATTTACCTTTAATGTCTACTAGAGTTTTCTGGATCACTGGTTTTTTAGCACCGAGACGCGTTTCGAGACGCATGAGCTTCGCGATGGGAACCATTTTCATTTCCCAACGTGCAGCAGGCAAAGCGAGTTTTTGCACAGAACAAATCACCCCCGTGAGCCTCTCTTTTACAGCCAAGCTAGCCAAAAGACCTAGCGTGTAGCAATAATTGGCATCAAAATTGCTTGGCAAGCAGGCTCTTCCCTCGTATCCAAAGGAATGGGTAAGGGCATGAAATGTCCCCGGATATTGCTTCTCTTTTAAACCTTCTGCTACACGAGCTAAAATCCATTTTTCTGTTTCCATCTTCGAAAGCTCAATATTTCCATGAGGATCTTTCTGAATGGGTAGGTCTTTTAGAAGCGTATTTTTTTCAGGCACAAATTCAATAAGCCCCTCTGGAATTAAGATCACTCCATGTTGTTTTCCCGCTTTAAATCGACGAAAGATCAGTCGCACAATTTCATCAATGATTGTGGCAAAGCTCTTTTTTTCTTCGCTAATAAGAGTGAGGTTAGGATGTGTTTTTAAAGCACATTCAAGAGCTATATGAGAAGCCGATCTTCCCATGACTTTAATGAAATGGTAGTACTTGCCAGAAGATTTGGCATCTAAAGCAATATTGCCAATCATCTCTGCGTAAGTTCTTGTAGCACTGTCAAAGCCAAAAGAAAGTTCGATGTCTTTTGAGCGAAGGTCTCCGTCAATTGTTTTTGGAACGCCAATCACTGACGCAGTACTGCCTGCCTGAAGAAAGTGTTCCGCTAAAATGGCTGCGTTTGTATTGGAGTCGTCTCCTCCGATAATCACAAGACCATCGAGTTGATGGAAAAGAACGGTCTGAAGTGCCGCTTCTAACTGTTCTTTAGTCTCTATCTTGGCTCGTCCTGTGCCAATTAAATCAAACCCTCCTTGATTTCGATACAAAGAGACATCCTCAATGACTTTGTATCGGTTTTCTAAAATTCCGCTCGGGCCATCTAAAAAACCGATGATCTTGGCTTTTGAGTCAAAAAGCCCTGCAATGACATTGTGTCCTCCAGGAGCAGGCCCTCCAGAAAAAACAACACCGATCTTCCCTTTGCGCTTTAACCCCTTGCCCTTAATGAGTCGAAATTCGTTTATGTCGCAAATGTTCGGAAAGAGTTTTTTTAGAGGGAGGGCTGTTTTTTTAGGAGCCGGGACTTTTTGGAAACAAACAGCTTGCAAGTCTTTTAAAAGATCGGGGATTTCAGGTTTATATTGCAGCCTCTTTTTTTGTAGCGGGCTGAGGGAACTCTTATCCTCAGCAGACAGTCTGGGCCTGGGTAATTTGTATGGCAAGTCCACCTTCCGATGTCTCTTTATACATCTCTTTCATATTTTTGCCAGTCTCTTTCATGGCTCGAATGACAGCATCTAAGGAAACGCGATGTTTCCCGTTTCCTCGAAGAGCTAGCCGTGCTGCATTAATGGCTTTGATCGCTCCCATGGAATTTCTTTCAATACAAGGAATCTGGACAAGACCAAAAACTGGATCGCATGTAAGACCCAAGTGGTGCTCCATGGCGATTTCTGCTGCATTCGCAATTTGGGCGCTGGTCCCACCCAACACTGCACATAAAGCTGCTGCTGCCATTGAACTCGACACGCCAATCTCACCTTGACAACCCATCTCAGCCGCAGAAATGGAAGCATTTTCTTTATACAAGATCAAAAGAGCCGTTGCAGTCAAAAAGAACACGATCCTACTTTGATCGTTAAAATGGCGGACAAATTTACACGCATAAAAAAGCACGGCAGGGATGACCCCCGCAGAACCATTTGTCGGCGCCGTAACAACGCGGCCTCCAGCAGCATTTTCTTCATTCACAGCCAAAGAGTAAAGACTCACCCACTCCATCACCAAGGTGGGATCTTCCGCAAAGGAAACGGTGGAGTGCATAAGGGCCTCAAAAAGACCTGGAGCCCTCCTTTGCACCTCAAGCCCTCCAGGAAGGATTCCTTTCGTCTGGATTCCACGTTCAACGCACTGGGACATCGTATTCCAAATCCTGTCAATCCCCTGGTAGAGCATTTCTTCTGACTGATGGGCTTTTTCATTTTCTAAAACAATTTCCCAGATAGCTTTTTGTTCTTTTGTAGAATGAGCCAACAGTTCTTCTGCTGTCTTAAAGGGGAAGGGAACGATGCGATCAAACGTATCCGCCGGGTTCTGCATAGCTTCTTGATGATCGAGGACAAATCCTCCGCCTATTGAATAAAAAATTTGCATGTGAATTTCTTGTCCAGACTTATGAAAAGCCCTATACTTCATTGCATTGGAATGAAAAGGCAAACGTTTTCCCCTTAGAAAAAGGATATCTGACCCTGGGTTAAAAGAGATGGGATACCTGCCAAAAAGAAAAAGCTCCTGAGCCCTTTGAATAGCCGCGATTCGGTGGGGAACAGCATTCGGATCCACCCCCTCGGGGGATTCTCCTTCAAGCCCCAAAAGAATCGCTATATCTGTCGCGTGCCCTTTTCCCGTCATGGCCAAAGAACCATAAAGTTCTATCTTTACGGAATCTACATCTTCTAAAAGTTCCCTTTCTTTAAGCTGTACTAAAAAACGCCTGCTGGCGCGCATAGGGCCCATAGTGTGAGAGCTGGACGGGCCAATCCCTATAGAAAAGGCTTCAAGAACACTGACAAAACTCATAGTTCACCATGCTTCGGTCATCCGATAAGCGACTATATAACCTCGGCTTCGTTGATTTTTGGGGTTATTTTGATCGATTGGGATGGATCTAGGCAAGAAAAAATGAATTCAGCTATAGTGTTCTTCATGTCAGTCAAATATATTTTTGTTACGGGCGGAGTGGTTTCATCCTTAGGAAAAGGGCTGAGCTCTGCGTCTATCGGGCAGCTCTTAGAAAACCGCTCGCTCAAAATTGCGATGCTCAAACTCGACCCCTACCTGAATGTGGACCCAGGAACTATGAACCCCTTCCAGCATGGAGAAGTCTACGTCACGGATGATGGGGCGGAAACAGATCTTGACTTAGGTCACTATTACCGTTATACAAACTCCCCTCTTTCCAAGGCATCGAATGCTACTTCTGGGCAGATTTATGAATGCGTCATTAAAAAAGAGAGAAGGGGGGATTATCTAGGGAAAACCGTTCAGGTCATTCCCCATGTGACGGATGAGATCAAAACCCGGATTTTAGCCTGTGCTAAGCAAGAAGAGGGAATCCAAGTGGTGCTTGTGGAAATTGGCGGGACTGTCGGAGATATTGAATCTCTGCCCTTTCTCGAAGCCATTCGGCAATTTCGCTATGAACGTCCAGAAGATTGCATCAATATCCACCTGACCTATGTCCCTTTTTTGAAAGCTGCTGGAGAAGTGAAGACCAAGCCCACTCAGCACTCTGTCCAAGCTCTTCGCGAAATTGGAATTAGTCCCGATCTTATTTTATGCCGCTGTGAAGAACCCCTATCTGACGAGCTCAAAGCGAAAATTTCCCTGTTTTGCAATGTTCCCAATGAGGGGGTGATTGATGAGCAGGATGTCAAGATGAGCATTTATGAAGTTCCCCTCGATTTGCATAGACAACAGCTCGATGACAAAATCTGCTCGAAATTGGGGCTCCCCTCTAAAAAAGCAGACCTTTCTGCATGGCGTGCCATGTTAGCCAAGGCTTGTTCTAGAACACAGAAGATCACGGTAGGTATCGTCGGTAAATACGTAGATCACCAAGACGCCTATAAGTCGGTCTTCGAAGCCATCGACCATGCCGCACTCTCTTTAGACTGTAAGCTCGAGCTCTTGAAGTTTGAGTCAGATCGCATTGTAGGAGAAGATGTTTTCCTGCCCTGTGATGGTATCGTTGTTCCTGGAGGGTTTGGGGAGCGTGGCTGGGATGGAAAGATCTTAGCCGCCCGCTACTGCCGTGAACGCGGCGTCCCCTATTTTGGCCTTTGCCTGGGGATGCAAGTGATGATTGTCGAATTTGCAAGACATGTTTTAGGACTTTCCCATGCGCATTCAACAGAGGTCGACCTCAACACTCCAGATCCGGTGATCTCTCTACTCTCTCAGCAGAGAATGATCCAAAACTTAGGAGGGACCATGCGGCTCGGCGCCTATCCTTGCGACATTAGTCAAGACTCCCTGGCATTTGAAGCTTACGGTAAAACGCTGATTTCTGAAAGACACCGGCATCGCTATGAGTTTAATAATGCCTATAAACAAGCCTTTATAGACAAAGGAGTCCGTTTTTCTGGAAAACTTTCTCACGGTGATCTTTGTGAAATAGCAGAAATTTCATCGCACCCCTGGATGCTCGGCGTTCAGTTTCATCCAGAATTTAAATCGAAGCCCCTCCTTCCACACCCCTTATTCTTTAGCTTCTTGAAAGCGCTAAAGTTCAAAGCCTCTGAACTCGAATACTCGCATTGATATGGGGAGGATTGCAGCTATTGACTACGGCCTCAAACGGATCGGCCTTGCTGTATCGGACGCGAGTCGAAGACTCGCTCTTCCTGTTGGGATGGTGCCTGGTGGGAAAAAAGCTATTCAAAACATTCAGTCAGCGCTTCCCTTGAAGGAGATCGGTCTGATAGTCATCGGCTTGCCCCTGGAGATGAGTGGAAAAAAGGGAGCAATGGCAAGCATGGTGGAAGAATTTGCTCATCTCTTAGAAGAAGCACTGCATATTCCGGTGCAGCTGCTTGATGAAAGACTGTCCACTAAACTAGCCCATGTGAAACTGAAAGAATTGCACTTAAACCGCAAAGCGCGAGAGAAAAAACTCGATATGATCGCTGCAACGCTGCTCTTGCAAACGTACCTGGATCAAAGGAGCTCTCAATCCACTTGAAAAGTTCGACTGTGTTTGTTAAGAAATAGAATATGGACGACGAGTGTTTCAGACATGTATGAGAAATGTAGGCTAGAAGAGCCCGGTCGCATGAGGCGAAACATTGACCCCTGCATTCTAGTTATTTTTGGGGCTACAGGGGACTTAACAGGGCGAAAGCTATTACCAGCCATTTACAATTTGGGGCGTGATGGAACGCTTCCGGCTAATTTTGCGTGCGTGGGCTTTGCAAGGAGAGAAAAAACCCATGAACAATTCCGTGAGGAATTAAAAGGCGATATCAATCAGCATTCTCGCACGAAACCCATTGACGAAGGGTTTTGGCATCATTTTCAAGAGCAAATCTACTATCACCAGTCTGAGTTCGATAGCGATGAGGGCTATGAAAAACTCGCTCTTTTTCTAAAGCAGATCGACAATCGCTATGCAACACGAGGCAATCGGGTCTTCTACCTTTCCGTGCAACCAAAGTTTTTCCCCATTATTATTGAACAGCTCAAAAAACATGGGTTGGTCTATAATGTTCATGAAGTCGAGGATCGTTGGTCCCGAGTGATCATAGAAAAGCCATTTGGCCACGACTCTCAATCTGCAGCCGCTCTTCAAGGAGAGATTTCCAAACACCTGGATGAATCCCAAATTTACCGAATCGACCATTATCTTGGGAAAGAAACGGTGCAAAATATCCTAGTTTTCCGGTTTGCCAACGCTATTTTTGAGTCCCTTTGGAATTATAAACACGTCGATCACGTCCAAATCACAGTGGCTGAGGATATTGGCATTGGCACAAGGGGTCACTTTTTTGAAGAGCAAGGCCTTTTAAGAGATATTGTTCAAAACCATGTGATGCAGCTTCTTTCCCTTATGGCTATGGAGCCCCCCGTTTCTCTTAGCGCGGATGCGATTCGGGATGAAAAGGTAAAAGTAGTAAAATCGATCCGACCTCTTTCAGAAGAGGACTTGAAGGAAACTGTGATCCGTGGGCAATACGGAAAAGGATTTATCCATGGCGAGCCAGCCCGTGGGTACAGGGAAGAGCAAGATGTAGACCCCAACTCAAAGATCGAAACGTACCTAGCCTTAAGGCTTTTTATCGATAACTGGCGCTGGGCAGGAGTCCCTTTTTATTTAAGAGGAGGGAAGAGGCTTCCTAAGAAGGGGACTGAAATTGCCGTGATCTTTAAGGACGCGCCCGGGGTCCTCTTCAACATGCATGGCAAAAAAAATGATCCCAATGTACTGGTGATTCGGATCCAGCCAGATGAAGGGATCTCGATGAAAATTAACTGTAAGGTGCCTGGCCCTAGCAGTCCTATTCAGCCTGTCAAAATGGATTTTCGCTATGGCTCTTATTTTGGTCAAAGCCCACCTGAGGCTTATGAGCGTCTCATTTGGGACTGCATTTCAGGCGATAGTACTCTTTTTGCCCGCGTCGACGAAGTAGAGCAGTCTTGGGCGATTTATACTCCTATCCTACAGTACTGGTCTATCCATCCGCCGACAGATTTTCCCAGTTACCCATCCGGCAGCTGGGGGCCCAAAAAGGCAGATGAGCTGATGGAGAAAGAAAATCGGGCTTGGCGGCTGTTATGATTACCCCACAAGTTGTCCAACCAAGAAATATTGAGTCAGAATTAATTAAGCTTTGGGAGAGTCTGTCCAAAGAGAAGTTGCGTGCCTGCCTTTTTAATCTGATGGTCGTCAATCAATTAAGTCCGCGCACAAGCTACATTCGCGAAATCGTTCAAAAAGTCTCAGAAAAATACCCCTGCCGGGTGCTCTTTATTACAGTTGATTCCGATACGAAAAAAGAAGGGCTTACAACGGCTATTTCTGTTGTGGGAAGTGGAAATATTGCCTGTGATTACATTGACATTGTCGCATCCCAATCGGAATTGGGAAAAGTGCCCTTTGTCATCCTGCCTCACTTGGTTCCAGATCTGCCCATTTTAATGTTGTGGACGGAAGATCCTTCGATTGACCACCCCCTGTTCACATCCCTGTCCAAGTTGGCACATCGGATTATTTTTGACTCAGAATCTGCAGCGAGTCTTTTAGCCTTCTCTCAAAAGGTTCTTTCCATCAAAAAAAGTACAGATACAGCTGATTTAAATTGGGCGAGGATAGAAGGTTGGAGAGACCTCATTACCTCATTATTCCATTCTGGGAGAGACCCGAATCAGATTCAATATATGCATATTACCTACAATGCTCGGGAAACGGAGGTATTTTGCCATACAAAAGTGCAATCGTTCTATCTTCTTGCTTGGGTGGCTTCCTGTTTAGGGTGGAAGTTGCAACAGGCCTCTCAGGCCTGTGATTTTACCTTTGAAGGCCGATCAGCGAAACTGGAAAAGACAGAATGGGAGGAGTTGGGCTCCGGTATGATTACGGCTGTCTATATAGAAACAGAAGATGGCGTAAGTTTTGACATGAGCCGCATTCACTGCGAGCCTCACCATGTAATGATCAAAACATCCTCCAAAGAAAAATGTGAAATGCCCTACCCGTTTGTCCTTGGAAAAACAGCTACAGGCCAATCGCTTGTCAAAGAAATTATTACAAAAGGGACGAGCACTCATTACCTGAATACGCTCACTGCCATCCTGGCATTGGATCGTGGAGGGATATGCTAAACTCGTGGGATGCTAGAAGAGACTACATCATCGCCGGAGACAGAAAAGAGACAGTGGATTTTGCAGCCGGTCATTGGGTCCATACAGCCAAAAGAGCCATTCAAACAAGGGGCCGCTTTGCGGTGGCCCTGTCAGGCGGTTCCACTCCAAGTGAAATCTATGAGCTTCTCGTTGCCAAAGCGCAGCTGGATTGGTCTAAAGTTTGGCTATTTTGGAGTGATGAAAGGGCAGCCCCCCCCGAGCACCCCGACAGCAACTTTCACATGGCCATGAAAAGCTTTCAAAGAGTGCCTATTCCCTCCTCTCAAATCTTTCGTATGAAAACTGAGAAGGATATAGAAAAAAATGCATTAGATTACGAAGAAACAATTCAATCCATCTTAGGAAAACATTTATTTGATCTCGTCATGCTCGGAGTTGGAGAGGACGGTCATACCGCCTCGCTTTTTCCAAATACCCAAGGCCTCGCGATTAAAGATAAACTCGTCATTGCAAACTACATTCCTCAAAAAAAATCTTGGAGGATGTCTCTTACATTCCCTTGCATCAATCAAAGTTTTCACTCTGTCATTTACGCCCTTGGTAAAAGCAAACAATTCATTGTCCCTAAAGTGCTTGAGGCTGCTGTCATATCAGAATTTCCAGCTAGCTGCGTCGGCACCGTAGATCATAAAACGTTTTGGATTTTAGATTCTGATGCAGCGAGCCATATAAAGTAATTAGTATTATTTACCTAAACTCCATATTATCTTAAAATACCCTGATACTTTTAAAATACAATAACAAGGGTGAAAAAATTATGTCCTCATCAATTCCAGAGCAGCTTAGTACTGCTAACGCTGTGACAAACCAACCTAACTATGCGCAACTTTTAGATAAAATTGCGCAACCAGAACCGCGGTTCGCGTACCTCATACTGAGTTACCCAAAGGCGCAGACATTCTTGGACAAACAACCAACATCTTCTTATTGCCTCGTACGAGCGGTTCAGCTGGCAGCCTTCAAAGTTACTGCTTTCTTCCTGGGGGTTTTAGAGACACTTAAAAATATCACGTACATGGCAGTAAACGGACTCATTGGACTAGCCAATATAGTGGTCGCTCCAAAAAACGAAACAGCAGTAGTTCTAGACCACAAAGAAGCATCTGCGCAGATTGTAGTACAAGAAGAAGCTAAAGAAGTACAAGAAGAAGCTAAAGAAGTACAAGAAGAAGCTAAAGAAGTACAAGAAGAAGCTAAAGAACAACAGCCTGGCGAGTCAGCAAAGGTCGTCCCGTCCAGCGTGACCCAGCGAGTCTCTAATATGGTCAGTGAATTGACCTCAAAAGTGAAGGGCTTTACAAACTTTATCCATGGGGAAAGAGCCTAGAGTTATCAAGAAAAATTTAAACGACTATAAGGTGTCAGAATAATTCAAAAAAGGTCTGCTGTAAAGCAGACTTTTCTGACAGTTTCTTTTTCTCTTAAGGCGATTGAGCGAGCAGGAAAATTTTTCAAAAAAAATTCCTGTATTTTTCGCTTATTTATAAGGGTGCCTACAAAAGGTCTTGTAAATCAAAAATTCAACCGAATTTCTCCTCGCTATACTCGGTGTGTTCAGTGGTAAAATTTTTGATTTATGCAACAAGACCTCTACAAAAGAAGAAAGATATAGAAAAAAATGCAAAATGTAGAATTTCTAGTCAGCCGCCTAGCACAACGCTTCTTTAATCCTAATTCTAACATCTAAAATAATTTAAAATAATTATTCTTATTTACCTAAACTTCATTCTATTTTAGAATATATGGCGTATTGCAAGTCTTAACTCATAACAAGGATGAAATAAATTATGTCAGCCAGTAACATAAATTCTGTAGTAACAGAACCGGCGCAAGCAGTGAAGTCGACCGAGGAACCACGGTTCAAGTACTTCCCATGTAATTACTCCGCGACAAGAAACCTCTTCAATAAACCGTCGACATCTGAGTCCCTCCCCATACAAATAACTCAACTTTTGACTTACAAAGTTGCTGCTCTTTTCCTAGGGATTTTAGAGACATTTAAAAATATCGCGTACTCTATTGCGAATGGATCGATTAAACTAGCAAATGTTTTCCACAAGCTAGCGATCGCCCCAAAGGATAAAGTACAAGAGCCTGAGAAACCGTTGATAACAGCTACTGGAACCGCTGCAGGAGAAGAACCCCCAAAGCAACCAAGTGCTCTTCAAGCTACTCCAGTGGGAGACAGCTCAGTGGAAGACACCAAAGTCATCCTAAGTGCTGAACCAACAGTAAAAGCTGAAGTCATAACTGAAGCTGAAGTCATAACTGAAGCTGAAGCTGAAGTCATAACTGAAGCTGAAGCTGAAGTCATAACTGAAGCTGAAGCTGAAGTCATAACTGAAGCTGAAGCTGAAGTCATAACTGAAGCTGAAGCTGAAGACATCACTGAAGAGACAGTAGGATCTACACTCACAGACCAGACGGCAGGATTCTCTAACAAACAGATAGCGGTTGCGGCGGGAGTGGCAGTAGTGACGGCCCTCGGATTCTACTATTATGGCCCGACTGCAATTACAGCTAGCTCTGCGTATAAGACCCTCTTGGACACATTCTCCATCGGCAATTGGCTCAATGTCAATAACACCAAGACTATCTAAGCGTTGATCAATAACAGTGCTCAGTTACGCCTAGAATAGGCGTAAGTAAGATAAAAAAGCCCTCGAATGAGGGCTTTTTTTATTCCTACCACTTGTTCAATTACCAAGATTCGTTCATAATCTAGGTTCAAAAGAGCCCGAAAATTGACAAAACTTTACTTTGTAGACCACTTCTAATATGTTGCCCACACTTTGGCATCCAAATATGAACATCTCTTGCACAGTATACGAAGGAAGATGGGAAAGCCCATGCATTGAAGTAGCCCAAAAAATCGCTGTGTATTCCGCCATTCCCATGGCCTTTATTCTTTTCTTTGAGGCAGTTGTAAAAAACATGATCTTCATCAATCTTGCAAATGTCGTCATCACAGTGATCCACAGTATTGACCATTTTTTCACCAAAAAAGGTTATACCAAGTGAATGTTTTAGGCATTGAAACCACCTGCGATGAAACGGCTGCTAGCGTTGTCGCCAGCGGCAAACAGATTCTTTCTAATGTAGTCGCATCCTCCGCAGATCTCCACGCACAATATGGGGGCGTGTTCCCAGAACTTGCCTGTAGATGCCATATTGAAACTATTGAAAGGGTGATCTCTCAAGCCATTCAATTAGCAGATGTTTCTTTAGAGCAACTAGACCTAATTGCCGTAGCTAAGGGACCGGGCTTAGTCGGAGCCCTTTTAATTGGAATGAATACCGCAAAAGGCTTGAGTCTGAGCTTAAAAAAACCACTCATCGGCGTAAATCACGTAGAGGCCCATCTTTATGCAAGTATGATGGGGCTGAGCGAAATCCCTCTTCCCGCTTTGGGAATCGTCCTTTCTGGAGGACACACTTTTTTAATCAAAATTTTAGATGTCGGCTCCTATACCCCCCTATCCACCACAGTAGATGATGCCATCGGAGAAGCGTTTGATAAGGTCGCCAGCCTATTGGGACTCCCCTATCCGGGGGGCCCGCACATTGAAGCTCTCGCAAAAAACGGCAATCCCGGAAAATACCCATTTAAAGCCGGCCAGGTCAAAGAAAACCCCCTCGATTTCTCTTTTTCAGGCCTCAAAACCAACGTCCTTTATACAATACGAAAGAACCCCTTCAAAAAAGAAGATATCGCAGCCTCGTTCCAAGAAACCGCCTTTTTGGACATAGTAAAAAAGGCAAAAAAGGCCAGTCAAACTTTTCCATGTCAAGCCATCTTTTTCGGCGGAGGCGTTACCATCAATCAACGCCTACGAGAAATGTTTGAAATCACTTTTGACAGCACCCCGCTTTTTTGGCCCCCCAAAGAACTCTGCTTAGACAATGCTGCAATGATCGCTGGACTGGGATTTAAAAAATATATTGGGATCTCAGACCCACTAGACATGGAAGTCAAAACTCGAATCCCCGTTGCATAAAACAGTTGATTTAAGGTAATCTCTATCTTTCTACTGAGGTAATTATATGGCAAAAAAAGGTGCACGCGAAAGCGTTAAACTCAAAAGTTCTGAGTCCAACGAGTGTTATTGGACAGTCAAAAATAAACGCAATACAACAGGGCGGATTGAGCTCAAAAAATATGACCGCGCTCTCAGAAAGCATGTGGTTTTTAAAGAAGCGAAATAGTGTTCGAACAGTGCGTGGAAATCGTTGTTTGAGTTTGGCATTGCTCTAAGATACCTTCTTCCCAGAAGGCGATCTCTTTCTACGGCTCTTGTCTCCTTAATGTCTGTGTTTGTTATTTCCCTTGTTGTGTGGTTAGTGCTCGTTTTTCTGTCTGTCACGACGGGCATTGAAAAAAATTGGCTGCAAAAACTCACGGCCCTTCACGCACCCCTACGCATCTCCCCAACAGAGGAATACTACCAGTCCTACTATTACAAAATTGATTCCATCTCCTCCGCGTCGCGGTATACCCTGAAAACCATTGGAGAAAAAGCAGAAAGTCCTGCCTTAGATCCCTACATTGCCGCCCAAGATGCAGAAATTCCCGACTCTTTTCCCTTAAAAGAAGAAATTGACCCTGTAAAGAGTGCATTGCAAGAACTATCTAACCTGGGGCTCACCTTTCAAGACTATGAAATCAGCGGAGCACTTTTAAGAATCCATAGAAGTGGAGGACTCGTCCTCTCGCAGATGTCTTATCTCCTTTCTCAGACTGAAAAAAACCCGAGCTTCCACTCCCTTATCGTAGACTCACGGCCCATCGTAAGTGACAAGATCCCCATCATCCTGCCCAAAAACTATCAGAAAAATGGAGTAGAAATCGGTGATATTGGCACTCTCGGTTATTCCTCCTTTAGCGCCCTCTCAGCACAAGAACAGCGCATTCCGGTGATCATCAGCGCCTTTTACGACCCAGGCCTCATCTCTTTAGGAAATAAATGCATCATCGTCCCTTCAGAAATTACTCGAATGATTCATGCGTCTTCTCAGACGCTTTCTCCCGACAACACTCCCGTTAATGGCATCTTTGTTTGGATCGATGACTTAAGGAAAATTGAGGAAGTCAAGCAGCGCATTCTCCAACAATTTGAAAAAGCGAACATCTCAAAATATTGGAAGATCGACACCTATCGCGAATTTGAATTTTCTAAAGATTTCATCCAGCAATTTCAAAGCGACAAAACCCTATTTCTCCTTATAGCCTCCATTATTCTTCTTGTAGCCTGCTGTAACATCATTTCCCTTCTCACCCTTCTCGTAAATGAAAAGAAAAAAGAGATTGCTATTTTGGAGACGATGGGAGCGAGCTTTCAGAGTATCGCCCTCATCTTCGGCACGTGTGGCGCCATAATAGGAATTTTAAGTTGCCTCATCGGTTCTATGTTAGCCTGCTTTACTCTCTATCACCTGGACAAACTGGTCCAGCTTTTAAACGCGCTTCAAGGCCATAACGCTTTTAACCCAGCCTTTTTTGGCCACTCTCTTCCCAATGAACTCAGCATAACAGCCCTGCTTTTTGTTTTCATCTTAACACCCATTCTATCTTTGACCGCAGGCTTAGTTCCTGCGATTAAAGCAAGCCGGATTCGCGCTTCCACTGCATTGAGGGCTGAATGATTTTTAGAGCCACAAACATCTCTAAGTCCTATGGGAAACTACAGGTCCTCAAAAACGTCAGTCTTACTCTGGAATCTGGACAATCCATCGCCATTCTCGGAAGATCAGGGGAAGGGAAAACAACGCTTCTCCACATTCTAGCAAAGCTAGAAGAACCAGACAGCGGACAAATCGAAATGGGAGAAAAAATCCTCTCTAAAGCCAATGCCCACCTCATTCGGCGCCATGAACTGGGATATATCTTTCAGTCTTATAACCTCTTGGAAGATTTTACAGCGTTGGAAAATGTCCTGATGCCTGCCCGAATAGCCAGAATACCTGCCCCAAAAGAAAAAGGCCTAAAACTTTTAGAAGATGTGGGCCTTGCATCTAAGGCAGATATTGCTGCCAAGCATCTTTCTGGAGGAGAAAGGCAACGCGTAGCCATTGCGCGCGCCCGTTGCAACAACCCGCATTTAATCTTAGCCGATGAGCCCACAGGGAATCTCGACAGGGAAAATAGAGATCAAGTGGGTCGTCTTTTAAAAGGGTTGCAGCAAAGCTTGATTTTAGTTACTCACGACCCAACATTGGCATCGCTCTGCGACCGCCAATATGTGCTCGAAAATGGATCTCTTTTTCCATTGGCGAGAAATTGATTTTCTGCTACGAATGTACTCTTGAGTGTACAGTCTCTAGAGGGGGGAATGCGGGATGCAGATATTGATCGTAGGAACGGGGTATGTCGGACTGGTTACAGGGGCGTGCTTTGCAGAAATGGGACACATCGTCACTTGTCTTGATATCGACCATGAAAAGATTGAAATGCTTCAAAAAGGCGCTATCCCTATCTACGAACCCGGCCTAGAGGAAATTGTGAAAAGGAACATTCGGGAAAAACGACTCTTTTTCACTACAAATTATGAAGAAGCCGTTCGCCCTGCCAGGTGCTGCTTCATCGCCGTCCCAACCCCTTCGAAGGAAGACGGTTCTTGCGACATCAGTTATGTGGAGACTGCTGCCCGGCAAATTGCCTCGTATATGGACAAAGATTATAAAGTCATTGTAAACAAATCGACCGTCCCTGTTGGGACAGCACACCGCGTGAAAACAGTCATGCTTGCAATCCGCTCTACCCTCAACTTGGACGTTGTCTCAGCCCCCGAATTTTTAAAAGAAGGGAATGCCGTATCGGATTGTTTACGGCCCGACCGAATTATCATCGGCTCTGATACCTCAAAACCGGTAGAGTTGCTCAAGGAAATCTATGCCCCCTTTACTTTGAATCATGAACGAATTCTAGTGATGGATACCCTGTCTGCAGAAATGACGAAATATGCGGCTAACGCGATGTTAGCCACTCGCATCTCCTTTATGAACGAAATCGCCGACATTTGTAAAAAAGTGGGCGCTAATGTCAATGAGGTAAGAAAAGGGATCGGCTCTGATAGCAGAATCGGCTACAGCTTTCTCTACCCTGGGGTTGGCTATGGCGGGTCGTGCTTTCCCAAAGATATTCGAGCGCTTATTAAGCTCGCAGAAGAAATCGAAACAGAACCGCTCGTTCTACAGGCAGCAGACGCTGTAAATAACCGTCAAAAAAAACTGCTAGCCGGAATTATGACGAACTATTTTTCGAAAAAAGGCGGCCTCAAAGGCAAGACCATAGGAATCTGGGGCCTCGCCTTTAAACCAGACACTGATGATATGCGAGAGGCCCCTTCTCTTGTCCTGATTGAGGACCTCATCCGACAAGGAGCTCACCTTCAGGTTTTTGATCCGGTAGCCATGCCGAACGCCAAAAAATTACTCAATGGATTCCCCAATATTTCTTGGTGCATCAGTGAATTTGAAGCAGCCAAGAATGCGGATGCTATCGCCCTTCTTACAGAATGGAAGCAGTTTCGGCTGGTCGATTTTAGTCCTGTTAAGAAGGAAATGAAAGGGATTGCGTTCTTTGACGGGCGTAATCAATACAAACCTCTTGACATGAAAAACAAAGGGTTTGACTACATTGCAATTGGGGTTCCAGATGCCATCCATGATCGATAGTATTGAAAAGCGCCTCCGCGAATTGATCCCACCTAGAGATGAAACGATTTTTGAGGCGGCCCGTTACTCTCTTTTATTACCAGGAAAAAGGTTTCGGCCTCTTCTCACATTAGCCACTGCAGGAGTCTATGGGGTCGACCCATTCAGCGTTCTCAATCCCGCTTGTGCAATGGAAATGATCCACACCTATTCTTTAATCCACGATGATCTCCCCTGTATGGATGATGATAGCCTAAGACGGGGCAAGCCCACCTTACACAAAGTATACGGCGAGGCAATGGCCCTTTTAGCTGGCGATTATCTTTTAACTTATGCCTTCGAGGTCCTTGCCAGTACAAAGAATTTAAACGAAGGACAGAGGCTGCACATGATCCAACTTGCCGCTATGCGATCTGGCGCGCCAGGCATGCTTGGAGGGCAAGCCATTGACATTGAATCGAAAGGAAAAGAAATTGACGAAGACACACTCCTTCACATGCACTGTGGGAAAACAGCTTCCCTTCTCACTGCATGTCTGGAAATCGGAAGTTGGGCGGCAAGCTGCCCTCCGAGCCCGCTTCTTTACACGATTGGGCGCGAATTGGGCCTTGCTTATCAATTCCAAGATGACCTTCTGGACGCCACATCTACCACTGCATTATTGGGCAAAACCGCACGCTCTGATGCATCTAAGAATAAACCAACTGCAGTTTCTTTTTATGGAGTGGAAAAAGTTCAAGACAAGCTCAAAAAACTCAAAACCTCCATATTCCGTAATTTAGAAAAACTCCCGAACCAAGGTTCGCAACTAGCCATTCTCTTACACTGGGCTTTGGGTTTGGTAGGATAACGCTTCATGGACACAATTCTTCTTCCAGGCGGAGCAGGATACATTGGTAGCCTGACTGCAAAGACTCTTCAAAAGCACGGCTTGATTCCTGTTGTCTATGACAACTTGTCCACTGGACATCAGAGTGCTGTACAATGGGGACCGTTCGTTCAAGGAGACCTTGCTGACCGTAAAACGCTGGATCAAGCATTTCAAACCTACTGCCCCAAAGCCGTCATCCATTTTGCCGCTGATGCCATCGTTGTTGAGTCAATGGGAAACCCTGGTAAATACTATCGTAATAATATTGGCAGTACAGTTGCCCTTCTCGAAGCGATGTGCGCTCACAACGTCAAGCACCTCGTATTTTCAAGCACATGCGCCGCTTATGGACACCCACTCTTTACCCCCATTACTGAAGAGCATCCTCTCAACCCGATTACTCCTTATGGAAGATCGAAATTCATGTGCGAGGAAATCATCCGAGATTTTGAGCGCGCCCATGGCATTCAGGCTGTGATCTTGCGCTATTTTAACGCAGCGGGTGCCGATTTAGAGACCCTTATAGGAGAAAACCACTCTCCCGAAACACACCTAATCCCAACAATCATTGAAGCTGCGCTCGGTGTTAGGAGAGAAGTGGTTGTTTATGGCGCAGACTTTCAGACAAAAGACGGAAGTGCTATCCGCGACTATGTCCATGTACAAGATCTTGCGGACGCTCACATCAAGGCTCTTTTTGCTTCGAGCCATACGATTAATTTAGGGACAGGAAATGGCTATTCTGTTCTAGAAATTATCGATGCCGTGCAAAAATTTTGTGGAAAAACACTCAACATCCGTATGGAAAAAAAACGTCCGGGGGAGCCCGGTATTTTAACCGCAGATTTGAAAGCTGCCCAAAACCTCCTCCAATGGACTCCACAATATTCTGAGCTCTCCACTCTCATCAGTTCTGCGTGGAAATGGCACCAGCTTCTTTTGGAAACCGCTTAAACATGTTAACTTCTGCCTTTTTTCTTGCTCTCACCGCGCTATTCTTTCAGGGAGTATTTGTTCCCATAATGGCCATTTTGGCCTTCAGCCCATTTTTAGCCCTTACAATCATGAGCTCCCCTTTCCAAAAGGCTTTACTCCTCTCCGTTTTTTCTGGAGTGATGATGGATCTATTTTCGAGCGGTCCCATAGGAATTCACGCCCTGAATTACTTAGGAGTTTGCCTCTTTTTGTACAGATTCAAGAAGCATTTTTTATATGAACACCCCCTGCATGTAAGCCTATTTACCTTGCTCGTCTCTTTGTGTTCTACGCTACTGGCACTCCCCCTTCTTTTTCTTTTTGACAAAGGTATACCCTTTAACGGAAGATGTGTGGGTACAGATTTAATCGGGATGCCTGTTGTCGATGCTCTTTATGCTTTTGCCTGGTTTCTTTCTCCGATTACAGTGTTTAGGTACTTTACAAAAGCCTGGAGGATGTTTTGGTTAAAAAGAAAGAATCGTTCTCCCATATCACCCTAGCAGGCATCGAAGCAGCCCTTTTAGGCGGAGAAATTTTACGTCAAGGCTTTGGCACCCATTTTGTCATCTCTTCAAAAGAGGGGAAGCACAATCTTGTAACAGAATATGACCATAAAGCAGAAAAAGCGATTCTTGAACTTCTGGCAAAAAATGTGGAAAACTCCCACTTTCTCGCTGAAGAAAGCGGCGCTGTAGGGGAAGACAACGGAGACGGAACATTTTGGATCGTCGATCCTCTGGATGGCACTGTGAATTTCGCCCATGAAATCCCCGCCTTCTCTATCAGCATCGCTGCCCTTCAAGAAGGAAAAGTTGTTTCAGGGGTGATCTATCAACCGATCACCGATGAGCTTTTTGTCGCAGAGCTCGGAAACGGCGCTTTCTTATACCGCGCACGGCCTAATGGCCGTAAAATCTTTGCCTCCAAAATCTCGAGTCTTGACATGGCGATACTGGCGACAGGCTTTCCCTATGACTTAGTGAAAAATCCTTTCCATTGCATTGACCATTTTGTAGATATTGTCAAACTCGGTATCCCCATCAGACGTATGGGATCTGCCGCTATCGATCTTGCCTACACTGCTGCAGGCCGCTTTGATGGTTTTTTTGAAGTGGCATTGAGCCCTTGGGATGTAGCTGCAGGAAAACTCCTCCTTGAAGAAGCCGGGGGAAAAGTGACTCACTGGGATGGGACAGCCTTTGATATTTACGCTAAAAAAACAATTTTTGCCTCCAACGGCTATATCCACGATGCTGGGATCGCTATTTTGAATCGGAGCGTGGGAAGCGTGTAAACGATGATTTTAGATGGAAAAAAAATTGCCTTAAGCTTCCAAGAGGCTATGAGAGAAAAGATCTCTAGTTTTTCTGGAAGAAAACCGGGCCTGACAATGGTCTTAGTCGGAGAAAATCCCGCTTCACTCTCCTATGTTCAGGCAAAGAAAAAAGCTTGTCTAAACGTTGGAATAGTATCGGAAATCATAACGCTGCCGCCTACCCTTTCTGAGCGGGACCTAATTCTTGCCATCGACCAACTGAACCGCGAGCCTTCTGTCGACGGAATTTTAGTCCAACTTCCCTTGCCCCCTCACATCAATCCTCAGCGCATCATGTTTGCAATTGACCCAAGGAAAGATGTCGATGGATTTCATCCTGTCAATATAGGAAAGCTACTACTGGGCCATGATGACGGATTTATTCCTTGTACTCCACTGGGAGTGAAGACCCTTTTGGAAAGCTATAGGATCCCGATCCAAGGAAAACATGTAGTCATTGTCGGCCGTAGCGATATCGTAGGTAAGCCGCTAGCAGCCCTTCTCATGCAAAAAAAAGAGGGCTGCAACGCTACCGTTACAGTGACTCACAGTCAGACCGAACACCTCTTCGACATCACCCGTTCTGCGGACATCCTCGTTGCAGCACTCGGTCGTCCCCAATCCATCCGCAAAGAGATGATTAAACCACAGGCGGTCGTCGTGGATGTGGGGATCAATAGAGTGAATGGAAAACTCGTTGGCGATGTCGATTTTGAAGACGTCCAAACAAAAGCCTCAGCCATTACCCCTGTACCCGGAGGAATTGGCCCAATGACCATCGCCATGCTCCTCCAAAATACGCTCTTGGCATTTTCTTAAAACAATATTTTGACACAAAATTTTTCTTTTGTTTAAAGTGACTCGTCAATTAAGGGGTCATCATGTTCAAAACTGAGTCTAGCAAGAGCCCTTTGACTCCGCGAGAACCTTTCTTTGCTTTGTTTAACCATCCCGTTGTGTCAAAAACAATCCGGGTAGTTTCAGAGTTTTTTTCACTGCTCGTACGTACCCTCTATCACTATCTATCGCAAGCATGGAAATGTATATCCAGCACGCCTGCGGCAAAGCTGAAAAGCTCGCCCTATGTTTGCATGCCTAAAGATCCGATCCTTTTTATACAAAAATCATGCACTATTTACCGAAACACCCTGGACAAAGAAGAGTTAGCAGCATTCAACGAACTCTGTCAAGGAACCGATCCTGCATGCTTTATGCAGATCCTGGTGGCTGTAGTAAAAGCCTACGTCTATTCAAAATGCCAAGAGCCATTCGATTTTCTAAAATATGTGGAAAAGGTTCCAGGTAGAGATGAAGAGCCCGCCTATAACGCTGATGGAAGACTCATCCATGCAGGAGGTCAGCAATATCGATCCCAGACGAAAACTCACTTCGACTCACTAAAGATCCTTCAGCAAACCTTTCTAAAACTCCTCCCAAAAGAGAAGGAGACCCTTGTTTCCACAAATACTCCTCAAGTACAAAATGTTTCTACAGCAGCGCAAGAGCTTCATCAACAGATCTTTGCTACTGCATCTGCCATGCTAAGTAGCCCTACAGCGATTGAGGCCTTGCAGAGTGCTTGGAAAGGTATCCTTCCTGACTGAAAAACCTTGCAAGTGGTAGAATTTTCTCTTATCATGAGAGGATGCGATCAAGAAGAAAAAAGAGTGGAAGAAGCATAAAAAAACCCTTAAATCTTTCAAAAACTGTTCTCGAGTATGTCCGAGGGAAGCGTTATACCCCCTCCACATTGTCGGAACTCTCTCAGCAATTAAATATTCCTAGCGCTCATACGCACATATTTAAGCAAACATTAGACGATTTGGTGGAAAAAGGGGAGATTGTCCTCAACCAAACCAAGTATAGGTCCCCTATTTCGAATCAGCTTAAAACGGGAACAATTAATGTTCTACCCAAAGGATTTGGATTTGTCCGCGTAGACAAAGGAGCGGATGTCTTTATTCCTCGCCCCCACCTAAAAGGAGCTGTAGATGGGGATACGGTGGAGGTAGAGATCTTGGCTGAGGCCTCTCCTAAAGGCCCCGAAGGGAAAGTAGTGGCCATTCTGAAAAGAAGCCGTACCCACCTGGCAGGAACGATCCTCCGCAAAATAAAAAAACACTACATCGCCTACGCTCCCCTTCTGGGCGTTGAAAAACCAGTACAAGTCCACTCTAAATTAGAGCTAGAGGAAGGGGACCGCGTGATTTGCCAAGTGAAAACTTGGAAAAATAAAGAGGGACTCGTGGATGCCGAGGTGACCCGCAATATTGGGAACATCTCTGATCCTTCCATCGATATTCAAGCAGCCGTTGAAGAATTTGAATTGCCCGATGGATTTACCCAAGAAGCCATTGACGAGGCCAAGCAGTATGGAAAGGCTGTGCTGATCGACCCACAAAGAAAAGATCTAACCACCTGGGAGATTGTCACAATTGATCCTGACACTGCCAAAGACTTTGATGATGCGATTTCTCTTACCAAAGACCCGAGAGGGCACTTTTTTCTAGGTGTTCACATCGCCGACGTCGCACATTACGTAAAACCCTACAGCCATCTTGATAAAGCAGCTTATCTTCGATGTAATTCAACCTACTTTCCTGGCACCTGTATTCCCATGCTTCCGGAAGAACTTTCCAATGAGCTTTGTTCTTTAAAACCTCATGTACCAAGACTGACTCAGTCTGTCTTTATGGAGTTTACCCCACAAGGAGATCTTGTCAATTATTCGATCGAAAGAAGCTGCATCCACAGTCAAAAACGGTTTACCTATAATGAAGCTTTAGAAGTGCTGGAACATCGAAAAAACAGTCCTCATGCCTCTCTTCTTCATCGCATGGTAGAGCTTTGCGGCGTGTTAAAGAAAAAGCGCTTTGAAAGAGGTAGCATAGATTTTTCGTTACCAAGTAGTACGATCCTTGTAGATAAAAAGGGAGTGCCGCAGAAGATTGAAAAAGTGGAATATGATATTACTCACCAGATGATCGAAGAGTTTATGCTTAAGGCCAATGAAACCGTTGCTACCCATTTATCCAAAAAGGGACTCTCCCTCATTTACCGAATTCACGAAGAACCTTCTTTAGAGACTTTTGAAGACTTTTATCAATTTGCAAAAATGCTAGGCTTTCAGCTGCCAAATAAGCCTCTAAGAAAAGACATCCAAGAGCTTTTTGAGCAAGCCAAACACTCCCCTCACCTCTCCCAGCTATCCATCAGCTTTATCCGAAGCATGAAACTGGCTGCCTATTCAACGGATAACTTAGGTCACTACGGGCTAGCCTTGGAGCATTACTGCCATTTTACAAGTCCCATTCGCAGATATACAGATCTCATGATCCAACGTCTTCTTTTTCAGGAACTTCCAAAGGATTTCAACCTCGAAGCAGTAGCAACGGCCTGTTCAGAAAAAGAGCGGGTTTCTTTTCGCGCAGAAAGTTCTGTGACCATCTTAAAAAAACTTCGATTTGCAGCGACCTTTTATCAAGAGGATCCAACAAGGATCTATGAAGCTATCGTCACAAAAATCAAGCCGTTTGCCCTATTTTTTGAAGTCCCTTTATTCGATTTAGAAGGACAAGTCCATGTGTCCAACCTCGGCAATGACTATTTTGAATACCGCCCCGAGTCGATGTCCTTTAAAGGAACCCGGACGGGAAAGCTCTATCAAATGGGACAAAAGTTATCAGTGCGTCTTGAGGAAGTCGATTTCGTCCTCCTTCAGTCGGCGTGGGCACTGCCAGATGCGAGAAAGAAAAAATGCAATGATTCTTAAAACACGATGAAGAAATACTTCTTAACAGGCCTTGTCACCCTACTACCACTGGTAGTGACCATTTGGGTTGCCCATTTCTTTGTGGGGCTTCTAACCAAACCCTTTATTGGGGTTGTTTCTCTACTCACAGATCGTCTTCCCATCAACTCGCCTCAGGTCATTAGAACCATCACCCAAGTCTGCATCTTGATCAGCCTATTCATCCTTGTCTTTGTCGTTGGGTTGGTAGGAAGAAGGCTTTTTTTCAATCAGCTGCTCCGCTTGAACGATCTCATATTAGAAAAAATTCCCCTTGTTAATAAACTCTATAAAACAACAAAAGACATTATCGCCTCCCTTTTGAGTTCCAAAGAACAATCCTTTAAACAAGTTGTTCTTCTACAGTTTCCCTATAGAGGAGCCTATGCAATTGGCCTGATTGCAGGAAACGCGCCGCAAACTTGCTCGGAAGCAGAAGGGAAAGAGCTCGTGTCCATTTATATTCCAACAACCCCTAACCCATCGACAGGCTATTTGGTGATGTGTCAGAAAAAAGATCTCATCCTGATGGACATGAAAGCCCAAGATGCTATTAAATACGTTGTTTCCTGTGCCGTAATTCAACCTGAAACAAGGAAAACGGAGTGAAAAAACACTTCCTAACCGGTCTCATTATCCTTCTTCCCATCGCTTTAACCCTTATGGTGATTGTCTTTCTTTTCGATCTATTTACAGAGCCCTTTTTTCAGATCGTGGGCCCATTGATAGGATGGATTCAGCTAAAACTCCATCTCACACTGCCGCTTGGAATCTCTCTTTTCTTATCGCGCCTTTTTTCGTTAATCTTCCTTTGCCTCTTTATCTGTTTATTAGGTATGGTGACCCAGCTCTTTTTAGTCCGTCCCTTTATCAATCTAGGCAACTGGTTCCTACTCCGCATTCCCTTTATCAAAACGGTATACAAAGTCTCAAAAGATATTTTTGCAGCTCTTTTTGCAGCAGACGGAAAAAAAGCCTTTAAAAACCCCGTGATGGTTCCTTTCCCCTCTAGACCCAACGAGTGCTTAGGATTTGAAGCGGGTGAAATCGCACAAGAACTCAAAGAAAAGATCAAAGAACCTCTAGTCCCTGTATTTGTTCCCACAGCCCCGCATCCTATTTCCGGCTTTTTATTTTTTATTCCTGAAACCGATGTCTGCCGCATTGAGATGACGAATGAAGAGGTCGTCAAATTCCTCGTCTCTTGTGGCATGATCAGTCCAGAATTCGAAACAGAAAGGAGCGATGGATCCTACCCATCGTAATGTACCAATGGACCGCTTTGCTACTACGCAATCTCAGGGTTTTGGCATAGAGCAGCGGTCCATATGTGGCAATACCCGCGTTCTCTTCTTTCAAGTCAGCGATAACCCATCGAAACTGAAAAAAATCGTGGAAACAGCTAGCAAACATTTTGAAAAAAAAGAACCTTTCCTCATTTTAGTAGAGGACGATCGAGCTCTTCACTTTGTCGATGAGCTTCTTTGGAGGCTACCTGCCACAAGCTTTTTGCCTCATCAACGATCCGATCAAGAGTGTGAAGCACTCATTGTCATTACCAAAGAGAGAAAAAATTTGAATCGAGCCAAGGCGGCCTTTAATCTCTCTTCAACCTCTCTTCTTTTGGATCCTCCTTTAAAAATTGTATATGAGTTTGAAGACCTTTCCTCTGCCATCAAAAAAAATCTGTCCTCCTCCCGCTTTGACACCTATAAACAGTATGGATTCCTGATAGAAGCGCAATAATACGAGCCATTCTCGCTACAGCGAGAATGGCTCAAATGGTATAACTCTTGATTTTTAGCGCTTTTTATACTACTATGGTTCCTTTGAAAACCCGACGGGAGTAATTATGACTCGCACAAGCAAGCAGGGCCAAATGAGGAATCAATCTCCACGGAGACCACGCCTTGGCGGAGTAAAGACTGGTCCCAAAAAAGACCTATTGAAACATGGCTACAAGCCGCATAAAAATCTCAGCACTCTTGAGAACCGATTCATCCCTGTAATATGAGAGAAGAATAATGACCAGACATAACAGCTACGGCAGAAGCAGTAAAAGCGGTAAGAAAAGGAATGTTTTGAAGCGGTTCGAACGAGTCGATGTGCTTCGAAAGCTCGGTAAGTGGCGAGATGGTGAGAATAAAAGAGTCACCAACCTTCCCAAAACACCTTCCGCTCTGTGATTTCTGTCTATAACCGACAAAAAGATCTAAAGATTTGCAAGAGCTCTGTAAGGGCTCTTGTAAAGGCGACTCTATTGTATCTTGAGATTCCCTTCCAAGAAATTTCGGTCTACTTCGTAACGAAAGAACACATTGCAAACCTTCACCATCAATATTTTCACGATCCGTCTCCAACGGACTGTATTTCCTTTCCTCTCGATGATACGCATCTCGGAGAAGTGTTTGTCTGTCCTTACATTGCTAAAGAGTACGCCAAAAAAGGGCGACTTGATCCCTATCGAGAAACGATGCTCTACATCGTCCACAGCATCCTTCATCTGATGGGATGGGATGATCTTGAGGAAAAAGAAAGAAGGGCCATGCGCAAAAAAGAAAAAAGTTGTATGCGTAATTTAGATGAGTTAAGACTGACGCTGAAGGCTTCATGATCCCCGATACCCCCTTGCTTCCCCTCCTTTTGCTTTTGGGATCTTTCTTTTTAACGACCTGTAGCAGTGCGGTTCTTCGTCTGGGAAGATATAAGTCAAAAGAGCTGCTTAAATCGAGAGGTGCGCCCTGGTTTTTCTTTCGTTCTCTTTTGCATAAATTCTTCCCTCTTCACGACTGGGAAAATCTCTATTTTTGCATCACCTTTTCCAAACACATCTATTCCCTTGCCTATGCGATTACCGCGTTTTTTTATGCGATCTCTACAATCTCTGGGCTCCATCATCTTGTGGACGAAATGCCCTCCAAAGAGGACTGGGCACCCCTCCTTACTCTAGGACTCTCCATTATTGCTCTTTCTGTAGTCTTTGACTTTCTTGCAAGGCTGATGGGAAACGTATGGAGCAAAGCTTTTTTACGTATTGCCGCGCCCTTCGCTTCTATTTATCTTTTCGTCTTATTCCCCCTTGTTGGTTTTTTTTTAAAACTCGCCCGTCTTTTAATCTATAAAACGCAAACGGAAGAAGAGGGGGGGCTGGTCACCGATAAAGGGAAAATTCGAGAGATGATTAAGGAGTCAGAGCTTCAGCACCATCTTGATCCCAGCGACCAAAGACTCATCAGCTCATTTGTCAATTTTAAAGAACGCGTCGCAAAAGAAGTGATGGTACCTCGGGTCGATGTATTTAGTATCGAAAACACCACATCCATCAAAGTAGCAGCTAAGCTTTTTGCAGAAGAGGGCTACAGCCGTATTCCCGTCTACAAAGAATCTCTGGATGATATTATTGGGGTCGCCCTCTACAAAGATCTTCTGAAATGCTTTGCGAAACCGCATTTCGACCTGAATGCCCCCATAGAGACTATTGTTTCTGATGTTATCTACGTCCCAGAGAAAAAGAAAATTGCACAGCTATTGCAAGAATTTCGTAACAAGCATATCCACATGGCAATCATTGTTGATGAATACGGGGGCACAGAGGGGATTGTCACCATTGAGGATATTTTGGAGGAGCTTGTCGGGGAAATTGAGGATGAATCGGACATCGATGAAGGGGAAGAATATTGGGCGCTTCCTCATGGAGGCTGGGTAATAGATGCCAAGATGACCCTCATCGATATTGAAAATCAACTCGGCATTAAAATCCCCGCCAGCCCCGAATACGAGACGATTGGGGGCTATGTCTTCCACTACGCAGGCACGATTCCTTCCAAAGGATGGAAACTGTCTCGCGATGAATTCGATCTTGAAGTGTTAAGCTCGAATGAGCGCTCTTTAAAAAAAATCAAAATCATTCCGCGGTCGGGAAAAGCGGCTGAAAGTGAAAGTGGGATCTGATGATTTTGCCAACAACAGTACAATTGGCCTCAAATTCAATATGCAAGTTCATGATCTCACATTCATCATTCGTTCCATGGATAACCACTCCTTCTATTCGAAGATGCAATAGGTTATGACGCGTGTTAAGCACCAGCTCAACTTTTTTCAGCCCATCACGACCAATGACAGGATCCAAATGCGCTGGATTTAAATGTTCCGATGCTTTGATTCGTCTTTTAATTTCATTACACAAGAAGATTTTCAAACGGTGATTCCAAATTTGCGTCCATTGGCCCACTAATTGGGGATCACCGTTTGCAGCTGCCAGGAGTTTTTGGATGAGGGCCGTTCTCTCTTCCTCTGTTTTAACCGGCTTAACCATCTTCTGATCGTTAATAAAGAATGTATCCTGCGCTCCGATCCGAGAAATATCCGTTAAAAAGAATTTAGGAATTTTAATCGAGATACCAAGGACAGGAAAAGGAATCATAGGATACGAAGGAACACCCTCCTCATCTAAAAGCCGATTCAGAGGTTCCCACGGACTCCTCCCATTGGATGGCAGTACGACGATATTCCTGTTAGATATAGAGAAATCCTGTTCTTTTAGAACGGGGGGAGAAAACACGGAAGCAACTACATTCCAGACGCTCTTGATGCTCCCCCAGAACAATGTGGATAATGGGTGTGCTGAAAATGAACCAATAGAACCCACTGATAACTCCTTATCTTGCGAACCACAAAGAAAACTCCCACGAAAGTCTAAACTGTTTTCGAATTATTTTCTTTTAAAAAAACAGTTTTAGAAACTTGCAAAACAAAGTTCAAATGGGCAGAATAGGATTCTCAAGGAGTTTTCCATGCGCCGTTCGATCTGCTTTTGTGAACCAAACTATGCGTTAGCCGGAAATGAGGGGAATTGGAAATTTGTCTTTACAACAGCCTCTCTGCTCTCTAAAGGCGCGCACCTTCGCTTTGATTTTGGGAGTACTGGCAGACCTGTCGACTGGCAGATCCCCAGCACGAACCTGAAAAATAAAGGCAATATAATCTGGGCTGAGCTACCCAATGAGAAAACCATCACCCCAACCGTGGTACAAAGCCCTGAGGCAAACTCTACTTCTTTTGAGTTCACTCTTCCTATCGAATTAAAGTCAGGCGATACGATTGCGTTCCATCTGCAGGACAGCGCAGCACAAAAAATGGTGCAGAGGAGAAGGCCGTTTCACCTTCACATAGACCCGAAAGGCAAAGGAGAATACAAAGAGAGCGAAACCTTTTTCCTCGATGTTCGGGGGAACACTCTACACAACTTACGGATCATCGCCCCTTCGCTCGTCTCTCGAAATAAGCGTTTTGATGTAATTGTCCGTTTTGAGGATGTTTACGGGAACCTCACTTCTAATGCCCCCGAAGGGACTTTAATCGATTTGAGCTACCAGCACCTTCGAGAAAACCTGAGCTGGAAGCTCTTTATCCCTGAGACGGGATTTATCGCCCTACCCAATCTCTATTTTAACGAACCGGGGATTTATCGGATCCAGCTCAAAAATCTTACAAACCACGAGCAGTTTTATTCTCCCCCTATTAAATGCCTTCCTGAAGGAGCCGTCAGTCTTTACTGGGGGGCGCTCCACGGGGAATCGGAACGATTGGACTCTCAGGAAAATGTGGAGTCCTTTTTAAGGCACATGCGAGATGATAAAGCACTACAGTTCTTTGCTACTTCCTCCTTTGACAGTGAAGAAGAAACTTCTAACGATATATGGAAAGGGATCGTGCAGCAGGTTGCTGAGTTCAATGAAGATGACCGTTTTGTCGCCCTGCTGGGCTTTCAATGGGAGGGTGAGCCCAAAGAAGAAGGGATGCGCCAATTCGTCTTTCTCAAAGATGGTAAGCCTATTATGAGAAGAAAAGACACCAAAACCAACTCATTGAAGAAAATCTACAAGACAAATAATCCTAAAGAGATGATTGCCATTCCAACATTTACAATGGGCAAATCGACCTGCTATGATTTTCAGGATTTCAATAATGAATTTGAGAAAGTCGTCGAGATCTATAACGCCTGGGGCTCCTCTGAGTGTAGCGCTAAAGAAGGCAATCTCCGCCCGATCCAGGGAGGAAAGCAAGCTATCGGAGAAGCGGTTGAAGGATCCATCCAACAGGCCCTGAATCGAGGATGCCGTTTTGGTTTTGTCGCTGGGGGCTATGACGATCGCGGCCCCTATAGCCAACTTTTTGATACGGATCAATCACAATATACACCTGGGCTGACGGCTATTTTGGCAAAAGAACATAGCCGCGCCTCCTTGTTTGAAGCGCTCCAAAATCGATCGTGTTATGCCACGACCGGAGAAAGGATAATCCTTGGAGTGCATATTGCTGGGTTTGGCATGGGCTCAGAACTCGATACTAAAGCAAGACCCGGGCTTGAATTGAATCGCCACATTACAGGCTACTGTATTGGAACACGCCCCATTCATGAGGCCATGTTGATCCGCAATGGCAAGATCTATCGTTCCCTAGACGCTAAAGGAGATACCGTTGAGTTTGAAATCGACGACTCGGATCTACTGCCAGATATTGCCCTGGAGGGAAAGGAAGGACAAAATCCATTTATCTATTATTACTTACGTGTAATTCAAGAAGACGGACATACCGCATGGAGTTCTCCCATCTGGGTTGAAATCAGCTCTCGTTCTATCCCAACTGCAGGGCCTAAGAAAATCAAGAAAGTAAGCATCAAATAGAGAGAGAAGTAAAAACCTCACTGTGTAGACACTTTCGGAAGTAAGTTCGAAGCATAGGGCAGTAACAAGTTTGGATTCTGAATAACGGCGTCATAGCCGAGCTCCTGATAAGACCACGTCCAGCTTTTGAATGATCGTGAAGATTCCAGCCAAACCTCCCTTCCAATGGTGACAAGGATGTGACTTCGGATGCTCTTATTACAAGTGTCCAACTTGGGTAAAAGATCCATACCCGTTACTTCTACCACTTGCTCCTTTAGGTCTTGACTGGAGGGGGGGGGTGGAAGTGCCCCTGCCATTGGAGGAGGGGGTTGTGGCGGAAGTGCCTCTGCCATTGAAGGCGGGACTACTGCTGGCTTAGTACCAAAGATCCATTGAAAAAATTTGACAATCACATTCTTGATCCAAATAAAAGCTGTCTCTATGTATCCGGGCCCTTGAGCTGGCTGAGCTGTCCCTGAAGAGAGGCTCGAAGGATGAGAGGCGATCCCCAAAGGCGCCAGAGGCTGTATCGCGGGAGGCTGTATCGGAGGGGACTGAACTGGCGACGGCATCGGAGGGGACTGAACTGGCGACGGCATGTGAAACCTCTATCCAAAAACGGCACGAGTTTATATTAGTAACAAATTTAGGTCTATTATAGAATATATTAGAAAAGGATCGGAAGAAATGAAGATACCCGGGGCCCATCGAAAAGCGCCCGCAGAAAATGCCCAAAGTCCAGTAAAAAGTGGAAGTCTGGTTGTCAAAAGAATCGAAGGGTGTTATGACAACATCATAAAAGCGGGCGTCAATTTATGGGAATATTTGGGAAATGCCTTATCTGGGTAAGCATCTCTCTTTTTTCGAATCCTACGGAAGCTTCCCGCTATTGCGATATCAAGCACCATGCACTCTATTTAATGCAGCAAAATCAATGTGAGGAATCCATTGAAAAGTATTGTGAATACACCGCGTTAACGGGTCGCCATGATTTTGAAGTTTTAAGGCAGATGGGATCGATCCTCCTTCAAAAAGGCATTCAAAGCAGCGATATGGAGACGATCACGATGACCCTGTTTGGTGCGGGGCTATCGGGCTCTGGCTACGCCATCGATATTTTAGAAAAAGGGGTTCGCCATCCTGATCCGCAAATTCAGCTTCTAGCGCTCCATTTTCTTGCACAGTTTGAAGATGACCGTACTGCAGAAATTTTCCATGAAGCGATGAGTTCTGATTTTCTTGCGATTCGAATGGAGGCCGCTTTTTACATGGCCCAATCCAAACATCCTCACGCTGTTGGGCAGATTGAAGGACTGATGTATCGATTGCCCCCGGCCTTTAAACCTTTTTTCCCCTCCCTCTTTGCTCTTCTCGGGACGAGTGATGCCACAAAAACTTTGGGTAGACTCATTGAAGACCCTGACCCTCAAACGAGAATTGAGTCCATTCTCCACGTTGCGCGACTTGGCAGGGACGATTTTCTTCCCACCCTTCGAAGGAGACTAACACATACGCACATTGCAGAACTCGAAGCAAGCGCCTTTGCCATTGGATCTTTGCGAGATAGCCTTTCGACGCAGAAGCTAAAAAAACTGGTGCATTCCCCAACAGATTCGGTTCGATTGGCCGCAAGTTTAGCCCTTCTACAACTAGGAGACCGTACGCATGTAGCTCACATCGAGCACCTAGCCAAACAGTTCAACCTCTTTGCCATCGCCGCTTTAGGAACAGTTTCGAACCAAGAAGAGCTCCTGGCAGAGCTCGTGTTATCCCAGGATCTTCAGGTCCGAATCAATGCTGGAATTGCACTTCTGCAACGAAGAGATGCACGCTGCCTTCCAACTTTGATCGAAATTCTCATTGAAGACTCGCGTAATCTTGCCTTTCACCCTTTTCAATCTGTGGGTCGAACCCTCCTTGCGTTCAAGGCAGTTCCTTCAGCTGAACTGCGAGCCCAAGACAAAACGCTCGATTTAAGCTATTCCCTTGCGATCCGAGAACAATTTTTAAAAGAAGCCATCCACCTTCCTCAAGAAGAGTTTCTTACCTTGGCAAGACATATATTCAATCGAGGGCAACATGATCTCATCCCCACAACCATAGCTCTTTTAGAAAATTTACAAACGGACGAGGCCATTGCGCTCTTAAAATATGGGTCTAACAAAATCACCTCTCCTCTCATACGAGACTACTGCCACCTAGCTCTTTACAGGTTGAAAGTAGAGGGTCCCTACGAGGAATATGTAAATCACTGGGTGATGCATCAAAAAGGGTCGCAGCTCATCCAGCTGCGCCAACTCCTTCCGTGGAAATACCGAATGGATCAATCTGACTACTCACTCTCCCCTGAGGAGCGATCCCGCCTTCTCATTGAATCTTTTTTTACTTTAGCGAATCAACGGGATGAAAAAAGCATCTCGTTTCTCTTGGAAGCGATCCAAAAGGGCAATGCCCACAATCGCTACGCCTTGATGGGACTGCTGATGAAGGCTACTGAATAGACTTGCCATAATTGCGCGGTAACAAGGGGTTGCTCCTAATTGAGATAAAGCTTTTTGTGACAACGAAATTCTCTCTCGTCCAAAAAACATAAGATCCCAGGCTCGTACGTTGGCCTTACTGGCTAGTTACACAAGTGGAAGAGAAGTACCTATAGAGCATATGATGCCTGCTTCAACGGAAGATCAACAACGCTTATGGGTTGCCTGCCGGGAGAAGGATGCTCAACCCATTCGAGATCTCTTGGCTAGAGGCATTTCTCCAAATTTTTACCATTTTGGACACACACCCCTCGTTACTGCTTGCCAATACAGCATACCAGAAATTGTACGGCTACTTATTCAAGGGGGTGCCGATGTGAGGACCTCTAATCGCATGGGAAGTAGTCCATTGGCCGCAGCATGCACGGAAGGCAATGTGGAGATGGTTTAGGGCCTACGCCGCGTACCGGAACGGAAATACTCTTCGGTAGACTTCCTTGGCCTACATAAGGCCTCCCTTTGTTCCTGCTTCAGCATAAATGGTTGCAGCTCGTATGATCGTGGAGCATGAAATGGTTTTTAGTCCTCTGGATAGGCGTCTTCCTATTTTCCGATACACCGAATCCGTCTGGTGATTCTCTGGATAGCTGCGGGATCACTGTCGATCTTCGTGATCCCACTTATTCTCAGGGTATCATTTATACCTCTCAAGGGGGTGTAATCCAAAACAAAGACATTCGTATTCAAGCTCAGTCCATCCAGTACTTTCACCGCATGGAAAATGGCCAAATGGTACAAAAAATTGAGGCTGAGGGAGATCTTCTCATCCAATATAAAGGACGCGTCTTCGTCGGAAGCGAGCTCGAGTTTGACTTTAGTCAGATGACTGGAACTCTCTATGATGGTAAAACCCAAAGCGCCCTCTGGTATATCGGCGGGGATCAGATTTTCCTTTTCTCTGATGGTAGCTACCGCGCGATCAACGCCTTTGTTACCACCTGTGAAAGTAAGAAGAGTACATGGGATTTAAGAGCCAGCCGTGTCCATGTTGTTAAAAATGATTTTTTCCATGCACAACAAGTGCGACTTAGACTCTTTGGACTCCCCACCCTATGGCTCCCCTCTTTTAAGGTGCATTTAAAAAAATTCAAAGAACCGATTTTTCGATACTATGTCAATTGGAATAAAGGCCCCCTTGTAGGCTTCCGCTACCAACTGTACTCATGGAAGGATTTGGCCCTATATGGGAGGCTTGAATATCGATGGAAAAAGGGATGGGGTGGAGCAGTTGAGTCTAAATACTGCCCAGAAAATACCTTAACCACTTTTATGACCAGAAACTACATCGGAACCAACCGGTTATTCAATGCGGAGGATGCAGCGTTTCGCTACCGCATTCAAGGGGCTTTACACTCAGAATCCAAATCAGCTAAGACCCATACAACCCTCACCTGGGATAAATATAGCGATGTGAGAATGCCTGGAGATTTCCATTCAGAAGATTTCGAACTCAATACAGCCCTTAAAACCATTCTTTACATCCACCACATGGAAGAAAATTTCATTACCTCCTTAAAAGTGCAACCAAGAGCCAATCCCTTTGAGTCGATGAAGCAAGAGCTTCCTACCGGCTTTCTTCACGTGCATCCTACAGAAATAAAAAAAACTGGCATCCTTTCTACAGGCTTCCTTCGAGCTTCCTATCTCGATTTTGACTACTCAGATGAGCTCACATCCTCCCTTGCCGATTTTCAGTCACCACGAATAGAAGCCTATGAAAAACTCTTTCGTCCACTTCGTTTCAAAGGAATGACAGTTACCCCCTACATCTCAGCAAGAGCCATTTTTTATGGCACAAGCCCAACCCACCAGCCTAAGTGGTTAGGAGTGTTGGGATATGGGGCAAAAGCTCAAATGCTCGGAATCAAAGAGTATGACACATATAAACACCTCATTGAGCCCTACCTAGAATATGAAGCGCTCGCTCGGCCGACTGTGGGGCCTGATGCCCACTATATTTTTTCGATTCAAGACGGGTATCAAAAAATCCAGCAGATAGAGGCTGGTGTAAGACACCTCTTTTTTTCCCAAAAACAGCCCTGTAAAGAACCCAATTTTACCGCGAGCTTCTACGCCAACGCTTTTTTTCATGATCCAGTACTTCCCCAAATGATCCCCAAAATCTATCTTCTTCTTGCATGGAAACTCCCCTCTTTAGACCTCTTTTTGCAAAATTGTTATAATGTTCATAATCAGGTCTGGGATGTTTCTAATTCCCACCTTAAGTGGACCGTTAATGAAAATATTGCACTGAACTTAGAAGCCCGCTACCGCTCCAAATACGACTGGAGAAAAAGCGACCATGAAAATTTCATCCTAGACGTGACCCGACCAGAAAACGAACTTCTAGATTCTCCCCTGTCAGATCGACGCATTACGCTTTTATCCAACCTGTTCATTCGGCTAAACCCCTTTTGGGAGTTGAAGTTTGAATCCCACCATGGATTTTATCGCCTCTACAAAAATCACATCGTAGGCCAGTCTTATAATGAATTTCAGATACACTTATATACATACTTCTCATCTGCTTGGAAATTGCATTTTTACTATGGATATACGCTCCACAATCATTTTGATTGGGGTCTTAACATTCAGATGGTGAAAAAAACGTTTTAGGAACTGGGTTTTTGAACTCATCTGCCGAGAGAGGCAAAATCCCAGCTGTTGAATCATTTTCGGTATATATCAGAGAACTGCCCTTGATAGGATTTCAAAATAGAAAACACAAGCTCCTGGGACTCGTTTTGTGGTTTTTTCTTAGACAGTGCATGAAGATCAGCGCCATCTAAATTCCGAGCCAGTCTAGCATCCAGCGTCGCATGGGCAGTCGCTACGGCCTTTTTTAAAATAGGATTTTCAAAAGATTTTGAAGCGGTCAACATTTTGTCCATCTTTTCCATACGTAAGGCAATTTGCTTGGACTCTTTTGTTTTAGGATCCAAGAGCTCTCCTTGAAGTAATTTGTACTCATACTCCATGTCAATATCGATCAACACATTTTCATCCACATTTTTCCCATTATTAGGAGCCATTGAGATCAAGGAGTTCACCTTAGAAACGGCCTCTTCCTGTTCAGATGACAAAAGATCGATGGCTACGGAACGAACCTTGGATGCAAATAAGGATCGGTCATCTTCTGAAAGACTCTGAATAAGGTTCTTATTCCTCTCCCTCCTTAAGTCGGAAAACCGCCGCTCCCAATCCTCCGGTACATCCTCAATACTCCCCTGCGCTCGAGCCTCCATAAGTTCCTTGAGATCCGCTTTGCTATACGCTTCCTCCATCTCCAAAAGGTATCCATTAAATTTTCCATTTTCATAATCACTCCGAATAGCCGCTACAACCTCTTTTCCCAACCGATCCTTGGATTCAATCCATTCATTTTTTGGACTCTCTGCTTCAGAAGATACAAGCGGTGTAGCTAGAAAGAAAATTACAGATAAAATTGTACTCATATAGATCATAGTTCCCTCGCGCATTGACTAGAAATAAAACAATATTATATTTATGAATAAAAGTGAATTACAATCATTTATTTAAAGTAGTTAAATGCAATGACCGCGCTAGCAAATTGGGGGCTATTTTTCCCTGATACGCTAAACCAAGCGCCGAAGATGAGACCGATGTTTGCGTTCCAGTTATACTCAAGAGCTGGGGCCAAGCTATAGACTATACCAGCAGGCTCTTTGACTGGAGCAGTCGTTATGCCTTTAAAGCGCCTTTTGCTTTTCCAATCCCCTACTGCTTCCATGACAAGCACCCAATTTTGGGTTACGCTGATCTCCACCGCTGTGTCAATAATGAAATGATGGGGGGTATAAACGGTTCCAACCGTTCTTTCCTCGCCCCCAAATGTACTGAGTCCGTGCACGCGAACAGGAGTTGAACAGGTATAGATGAAATCCAGCCGCCAGGTTGCAAAATGGCCTCCCCCTAAATAAAATAGATTCCCCCAGTTTAGAGTAGCTCCCGGCCGCCAAGAGCCTTGTCCGCCGATGTCTGTTCCTTTTTTTTTCGGGTCGAGCCTCTGGTACTGGCCGAAGGGAATGGTTCCCAACACTTCCAATCGCAAGGCTGTATTCCATTCTGTAACAGGGCGCTTGGTTAAGAACAACTGGAAAGCAAAGGCAAGGAGCATATCCCCATACACCCATTTACTGGTGCCGTGATTATAGTTATAGAAAAGAGTGGGGATCAGATCGATTTCCAAGATATTATTCACTCCCATTTGTACACTTGGCTGGAAAAAATTCGTCCATGAAGTCGGTTCTTTGACACTTTTCCAATCGTTATCGTAATGACCCGAATCGGCGCGAGCAAAAATGTAAGGCTCAAAATTTACGTGCCCCCTGGGAACGTTAGCGGCTGAAGGGGCCAGTAAGGGGCCCGTAAACCAGGGCGATGCAATGGTGGAATGGTCAGGAAAAAGATGTTTGGCCGGAACCTGAACCGCCTGCAGCCGTGAAAACATCAGAAGAAGAAAAAAAATAGAAGTTCGCATATACTCTGTATCTTATGCATGTGTTTATTTTTTTTACTTGTATTCTTTCTCTCTATGGAGTCCAAATTAAAATTCAGGATCAAGTACTCGATGTCGAAATTGCCGATACTCCATTTCTCTGGGCTCAAGGGCTTATGTTTCGAGAAGAGGTGCCTGAAGGCACGGGCATGCTTTTTGTATACCCGGATGCAGCGCAACGCTCATTCTGGATGAAAAATACGCGCGTTCCTCTTTCGATAGCGTTTTTTGACGATCAAAAGGCGATCCTGCATATTTTGGACATGGATCCACCGACAGGCAATGTAGTATTGCGCTATCAAAGCATCGCTCCAGCACTCTATGCTCTGGAGGTGCCTCAAGGGTGGTTTCGAAAATATGGAATCGAGCTCGGAGCTAAATTTTCTTTTCTTCCCTGAAATCAATCTTTTTATTCGGAGATAAACATGAATAAGAAAAAACACCAGAGCCCTTGGTCTGTATTCATTGCGATTTTTGCAGCGATCGCAGTGGGCAGTTGGCTTGGCCAACAAACAGGCTCCTTTTCCAGCCACTTCTATGCAGTCATCGATGTGTTAGGAAAGATCTTTCTAAACGCCTTAACTCTGATTGTAGTTCCCCTCGTATCTTCTTCGATTATCACGGGAATCTCCCGCATGGGTAGTGAGGGAGCCGTAGGCCATCTGGGAGCAAAAATGTTTCTTTTTTACTTTGGGACAAGTCTAATGGCTATTTTAATCGGTCTTGCGTTGGTCAACCTGATTGGCCCAGGTATTGGAATGCACTCCCCCACGACTTCTAGTGGAGGGGAAACTCTTTCTCTACTACAAGAAAAAATGGATCAAAACGGGCCGAGTGCTTTCGTCGACATGCTTGTCTCCATCGTCCCTTCGAATATCATCGCCGCCTTTTCTCGCGGAGAAATGATGGGGCTCATTTTCTTTAGCGTCCTGTTTGGCTATGCCCTCTCAAAAATTGATCCTAAAAACGCCTCTACGCTCCAAAGTTTTTTCCAGGGCATTTTTCAAACCATGATTCAAATAACGCATATCATCATGAAAGTCCTTCCCTATGGGGTTTTTTGTCTGGTTTCTAAGGTATTTATGGAAAGGGGGTTGCAGTCCCTTGGATCGCTCGCCTTATTTTCAATGACTGCACTTTTGGGCTTTACCGTCTTTATGTTCATCGCGCTTCCCCTTCTTTTAAAGTTTGTGGGGAAAGTAAGTCCGATCCGCCACTATAAAGCCATGATGCCAGCGATTATCACAGCCTTTTCTACCAGTTCCTCCGCAGCCTCCCTCCCGATTACCCTTGACTGTGTAGAAAAACGAGCAGGCGTTTCCAATCGCGTGTGCAGCCTTGTAGTTCCTCTCGGCACTTCTGTCAATATGTCAGGATCAGCGCTTTACGAATGTGTGGCTGCCATGTTTATTGCTCAAGCTTACGGGATTGAAATGTCCTTTTTAACTCAATTTTTAGTTGTTTTCATGACACTCATCACCTCTATGGGTGTAGCGGGGATTCCATCAGGAAGCATTGTCGCTACACTCATCATCTTGAAAATCATGGGGCTCCCACTAGAAGGTATAGGTTTATTTGTTGCAGTGGATCGATTCCTCGACATGGCTCGAACGACTGTCAATGTCTTTAGCGACAGCTGCTGCGCCGTTTTAGTTGCCAAGAGCGAAGGGGAAACTACCGTTCTTGCGCAAGAAGCTCTCGAAGAAGAGCTTGCCTAATTGATAGGCGCGAAACGTAGAAAAATATAGGAAGCAGCGCCTAGGTTACTGGCCGAGTGCAACGCCAGAGGCCCCGCTAGGCTGCCAGATTTGCTTTTTCTACTCCCGAGAAAATAGCCGAAAATGGTGATGGGCAGTACAACGGCCATCTCATACCCCTCTTCGATTTTTTTATTCAAATGGGCCAGACCAAAAAGAACAGCCTGAATCCCCTGACTCACCCGCCGAGAAAGATGCAGATCTTCTAACCTTTCAAACAAAAAACCTCGAAAAAGAATTTCTTCAGTAAAGGGAGCTAATAAAGACGTTTTTAACAATCCAGTAATGGGGTATCTCATCAAATATTCCAAAATACCAACTTGCGGCACACCGGGCAGGGGAAGCCCCAAAGCTAAGAACAACAAGGTTATCAAAAAAGGTTTTGCAAGCAGTAAAGCGGAGATCCATTTTATGGAATGCTCCTCGCTCTTATCGTTTGGCCAGCTCAACCAATCCTGATCTTCCCGAGGAAAAAGGTAGGTTAGCAAGGTAACGGTCGTAGTAAAACACAAAGCAAGGGATAGGGAAAGCCCTAACTGCAGGACAAATAAACCAATGCACGCAAGGGCAACCGCAACGACTTTTTTATCGCGAACCGACATCTCAAAGTCCCTTCCTAAAAAAGAATACGTGGTTGTCGGAAGGCTCGCTATTTTCATAAAAAACCTCGGTATTTTAACAGGTCCAAACTAAAAGGCAAGGATCCATTTTTGCCTCTTCTCAATAATTCCTTGACTTGCTATACCGAAGTTAATCATTGAAGGTTCTATCAGGGAGGTCTATGCCAAAAGGTACTGTGAAGTGGTTTAATAAAGATAAGGGATTTGGGTTTATTACGCCTGATGAAGGCGGCAGGGATATTTACGTTCATGTAACAAATATTGAGACCCCTGACAATAACCTTGCCGATGGGCAGAGGGTCGAATATGAAAGCGCTATGGGAAGAAAAGGCCCAGAAGCGGTGCATGTCAAAGCAATGGAATAATGAGGGAATTTCGAAAAAAATCTAATATGTTTTTTCTATTTTGTCGCGATTTCTTGTTTTGCTAGTCGTCCGTTTCATGATTCGATCTATAAGCTGGGGTGGGATATCCATTTTTCTCCCTATTCCGGAGGGGAAGACGTTCTCTTTATTCACCGCTCCATGGAGAGGATTGAGGGCTATTTTCTAAGGAAAACACCTCTTTACTATGCCCATTCTGCTGCTTGTCGCTTTGGGCGATTTAGCGAACTTTACTTAGGATGGATGCCTCTCAACTTTTTTGCAGTGGTTGCACAGCATGAAGTGTTCGGTCATGGGTATCGCATCCGAGATATCAATCGCGGAAGAGTGAAAGCCAAAGGCTACTTTTTTGACCTTCCCCCTCCTTACGGAAGGGGTGGAGGAGCAACAAGTTATGACATTTCTGACGCTCTCACGACGACCGAAGAGACTTCGATTGCAATGGCAGGAGTGGAATCTACAGCCATTTTGGCATTGCAGACAAAATTCAAATGGCTGGAAGCTCGTAGAATAGATCCTAGGCAAGCAGTTCTTTATCTATTAAGCCAGCACGATCTCAACCTCTATATCGGAACATTGGATATTGTGGACGAAGAAGAAGGCCATGATATTCGTATGTACATCCAATCGCTCAACCTCACCTACACCCGCAATTTTCTCAATAAAGGCAGGCTCCGTTCCCTATCATGGATGAATCTTGGCGACCCTTTTACATTGTATGCGATTTATTCTTGGTTTCGCTACGTCGCCTGTGGAAAGGAGACGCACATTCCCATGATTCCTATCTATGGATGGAACTATTTATGCAATATCCGGCTAGGCCTCACTCCATTTGGCCCAGAAGTATTTTTGGAAAACTACCTAGTCAAGGGCAAAAAGCCGATCTATTTTTACATGAAAGGAGGCAAACACTCTGGAAATTTCTATGGAGGGTTTGGCATGTACGCCGCAAAGTTTTGGAAGATCCGACATTGGCACATTGGATTTCGCTTGGATGGATTTAAACAGCCCAAACTACTCATCCAGAGCTCGCCGATCCCCTTTACGCAGATCGATTTTAAGCAAAAACCGAGTAAAAAGACCCCCCTTTACTCTACTTCAGAACAACACTCATCCGCATTGGGCTGGGGAGGATCCTTGATCTTTTCCTACAGCAAGGGATCGGGAGGTGAAGTGGAAATCGGGCTCAAATCCATGGGCTTTATTCCTGGGACCCCCCTTCGAGCTTCCCCCATTGCAAGGCTATTTTATACGCTGAGTTTCTAGCTCACTGACCATGGCTTTCAAAACATGACGGATATTTGTTTGAATTTTTTTTCCTAAAAAATAACGAACTGGCCAAGCAAACAAACCTTTGATCTCTACTTTATAAGAAATAGAGGAGCCATACTTTATAGCCAGCACTTCATGAGTGAAAATCATACGTACAAAAAGCGTTTTCCAAACCATAGAAAACTTCCGCCCTTTGTCCACATCGCGCACTTGATAGCGAAACTGCGCCTTCCCCTTTTTCCCAGATTCTACCCCCTCCGATCCATGTAAACGATGCGCCCTTTCCCACATCTGCCACACTTCTTCTGGCGAAACGCGCGCCTCAATAGTCTCTTCCATAAATCCCTTAAAAATGCATATACAAAGATATGGCGTTCTCATGGATTTTATCTACCCTTTTCTCTATTATACCGATCGACTCAGAAAAATTTAGGGTGATGGGAGAAAAGGGGGGGGAAAGAGCCTTTAGTGGCCGATATTTATATGAAGAATCCCAAGGAACCTATGTATGCGCTACTTGCACAGCGCCCCTTTTTGACTCCGATGACAAATATGACTCGGGCTCAGGATGGCCGAGCTTTTTAAAACCCATCGAACCCAAACGTGTATACTATCTCGAAGATTCTGAATTCCCCCACATGCGCTACCAGGTTCTTTGTAGAGGCTGCCATTCCCATTTAGGGCATGTGTTCAAAGATGGTCCACCTCCAAAGGGGCTAAGGTACTGTATTCATTCGATAACCCTAGAGCTGAAAATAGGGACTTGAAAAATTTATTTTACAGTCTATTAACAGTTCCTTAAAGCCTAAAAATGTTGCCGTTGAGGCAGAACTTCCTGCTTCAGGATAAATCACAATGACATTTATACGCCGTTACGATATAAATTCCAAAGAATTAGATCCTGGGATTTAGATGGCATCCTTCCTGACTAGATGGCGACATCGCATCTGGCCAATACATGGTTACGAGCTCAAAAAAGTCCTACCTCTTCTTTTCATGAAATTCTTTATCTCCTTCACTTATGGAGTTTTGACCACCATGAAGGATGCGTTTATTGTGACAGCTAAAGGATCAGGGGCTGAAGTAATCCCCGTTCTAAAGGGATGGATTGTCCTGCCCGTTGCAATGGGCGCTACTTTACTCTATTCAAAATTGAGCAACCTCTTCCGACGCACGGTTCTTTTCTATAGCATCATCATATGTTTTATGGTGTTCATCTTCGCTTTTGGATTTTTTCTCTATCCCAATGTAGACACCCTTTCCCCACATACCTCTGCCGATTGGCTCGTTTCAAAAATAGGACAGGAACATGCCCATTGGATTTCAGTCTATCGCAACTGGATTCAATCCCTTTTCTTCGTTATGGCAGAACTTTGGGGAGCCATCGTCATCTTTTTGCTTTTTTGGGGCTTTGTGAATCAGATTTGCAACTTCAACGAAGCTAAAAGGTGCTATAATCTTTTCATCGCAGGGGGAGATCTCGCTCAGATGTTCACAGGCCCCCTAGTCTGCTATGTTACAGGCAAGTATATCGCGACAGAATTTGGCCTTGCTCTGAAAAGTTTAGTCCTCTGCGTGTTAGGCTTTGGTGTCATGATCATGGCGCTCCATTTCTTCTTAACCAGAAAAGCCTTAAAAGACGAGAGGCTCTTTCAGCCTGAACACAAGCAAACGTTCAATGAAAAGACCAAGCTGTCACTGATGCAGGGGCTCAAGTTCATTGTACGCTCACCGTATCTTCGCTATATAGCTATTATGGTCATCGCTTATGGCCTAACCATCAATCTCACGGAAGTAACTTGGAAAGCAAACCTCAAATTAGTCTACCCTGAGACCGGTGCTTATCAAAGGTTTATGGCTGCAGTAAGCTCTTCTGTAGGCATCTGTTCCTTTGTCATTACCCTGTTTTTTAGCGGTGTGATCATCCGACGATTAGGTTGGAATTTTTGCGCGCATCTCCCCCCTCTTGTTATCGGTTCGACCAGCTTGATTTTCCTGTTTTTATTTCTCAATCAAAATCTTTTGGGCGCATCGCCTCTTTTTTTCATCGTTGTATTTGGAGCGTTTCAGAATGTCACCTCCAAAGTCATGAAGTATGCTTTTTTCGATGCGACCAAAGAAATGTCTTACATTCCTCTAGATCAAGAATCAAAAGTGAAAGGAAAAGCTGCTATTGACGTCGTAGGATCCAGGTTGGGTAAGTCTGGGGCTGCTTGGGTTCAGATCCTTTTAATCTCATTAGCGGGAACAGGCTCTGTACTCTCCATCACCCACTACCTTCTACCGCTCATTGGATGCACGGTTCTTTTCTGGATTTTCTCCGTACGACAGGTCAATAAGCAAATGAACGAAAAAAGAGATTTACAACTCCAAAATCCAGTCCACTAACAGGGAATCAAGCCAGTAAACCCCCCCTTTCCCCTTTGTCTTCCCCAGATATCCCATGTGCCCCCCCTTTTGCGTTTTAAACACCTTCACATTAGAAGGAAGAGCAAACGGATCGAGAGAAGTAGGAGAAATGATCGGATCATCCTTGGCCAGAAGGATCTTACAGGGGATAGCTATATCGCCTACGACATGAGAAGCGCTACACTTATTGTAATAATCCATAGCGTTTTTAAAGCCGCACATGGGGGCCGTGTATATTTGGTCGAACTCATAGAGCTTTAAGCTTCTCGGCAAAGAGACTTTAGGCAGATCTTTAAACGTTTTATGCAAGTAGTGGACATCATTTCTAAGAAGCTTATAAAAATAGCGCTCATAAATTGCATTGACCGGTTCCCCGAGCATTTGAACGCTCGAATATAACTCCACAGGAGGACTGATGGCTATAACCCTCTGAAGGAAAGGATGGGCTAAAACACCTAACTCTCCTACTAATTTCAAAACGATATTTCCTCCCAACGAAAAGCCAACCAGAACAATGGGCGAATCGGGATGCTCTTTTTTCAGCACTTTTAAACACTCCAATACATCCTCTGTCCTACCGCTATGATAGATCTTTTTAGCATACCCTTTCCCCGATCCGCACCCCCTCATGTTGTACCTAACAGTTCGAACATGTAAAGGCTCTAATCGCTTGGCCATTCTCACGAGATTCGGGGATTTATGAGAACCACAAAGTCCATGGATAAACAACACAGTCAAACCCGCTGGATTCCAATCTATTGGAGTAGTAATCTCCAGAGAAATTTTATCTCCATCAGAGAGAGGCACGAGCTTTTGCACAGATTTTGGCTCGCGCCAAACACTGAAAAAAGAACTAATGATCGTCTGTCGATGAGGATCATCGATAAATGGCAGAGGGTCAAAAGGTAACTCCTGACTCACAATTTTACCTGAAATTGAATGTATGTAATTACAATTTAATTATGCTTTAAATTGAATTTATTATCATCAATAAAATGAAAATAACACAGGAATATCATAAAATAAAACAAATGATTCCTCTCCAGGATTACGGCGTCCTATGCCGGCATTCGAAAGGTGATAGAAATGAAATCCCAGTCTGCGCCAGTCAGAAAATTGCCATGCAATTTCTACGCCTGTACGAAATTCTATGGGATAGCCGAGATTTTTGCCTTTTCCTGGGAAAAAATATCCAGCAGCAAAACCTGGGGCAAAAAGAAGGTGATTTTTGAAAAGAAAGTCAAAATTGATCCCTAGGTACCCGTAGCTACTTCCCTTCGCTGTTGCCATGACTCCCACAAGTGGGCGGAATTGCAAAAAGCGGTTCGGTGGTTTTAGGCACTGCAAGTGAAACTTGTACTCTAGCGCGAATTCAAATGTCCGATGCTTACTTCTATATAAATCAAAACAGCCGCTTGACACTGAAAAAAGGTCTGGCGGGTGCGTGCTTGCAAAAAGAGAGCCCCAGAAAAGAGTAATCGCTAGAAAAACTTTCACAGCCCTCTATGATATCCAATAAATATTTTACAAAAAAGAATGATTTTGTTAGCTTATTCTTTTTTAATCCTTTAAGGAGTCTTTATGATGTTGTTAACATTCGTCGCCTCTTTTCTCTTAATCACCCCGGCACTTTTTTCCGAAGAGCGGGTTCCGGTGGGCAGCCGCCCAATGAGTGAAGAGGTTTCCGCCGAGATCGAATCGAGGAAAAAGGTTCCTGTAGAAGAGGAGGTTGCTGATCCTCAAGACAATGAAACGATGTCTCTAGGTTTTGTTTTTGATCGCTACCCGCCTATCTATTATTCAGACTCCCACCATTGGTTAACGGCTGTGACCATCCTAGACCAGGGCAATTATACTCTCGAATTGGAAGATGGGTCTATCTGGAAAATTAACAGTTATGACGGCATCAAAGCGGTGAATTGGCGCTCGAATGACCCCCTCACAATTACGCAAAACAACCGCTGGTTTTCCTGGCACAATTACCGGATTATCAATAAGGCCAACGGCACATCGGTGGAAGCGACTCTATTTTTGGGGCCTATTGAACACGGTGAATTTTCTCGATTTATCATCGAGATTGATCATGCAAACGGACAGATTCTGTTGAGTGACAATACCCGATGGGAAATTTCCTATATTGATGCTTCGATCTTCCGCGAGTGGAGACTGCATGACTATGTTATTTTGGGAACAAACAGCGATGTTAGCCTTTGGGATTCAGGCAGCGATGCGCTATTGATCAATGTAAACCTCAATAATACTGTAAGAGCAAAACAATTCTAAGGAGGATTTTATGAACTGTACTTCTACTCGACGATCATCGACTTTTTTTTCTCGATTGCAAGAAGGCTGGCTGTCTACTACCAACAAGAAGATGGTTGCGCTTGTAGCTGCGATTTTCAGCGCATTCCTGGCTTTTATTGTCTACCCCACTACTTTGCTAGGAGCAGCGTTCACGTGCTGCTTGGGAGGATTTAGCCTACTGTACATAACCTCAGCAACAAGGAATTCAAACACGAACTGCACTTACCTACCATGGAATTTACAGCGTCATCCAAACTGCTCACTGTACCGGTGTACTAGACGACAACCTCCTGTTGGGCGAGTTCCTGTTGAACGAGTTCCTGTTGGGCGAGTTCCTGTTGGGCGAAGGATGTAATTAAAAGTTATACGGCTATCTTCCTTTCGAAATTCAGTGTCTAAAGAGTCTCATGAATGTTTTTGTGCACCACGCTGCTCTAGCTGAACAGATGCTTAATCCTTTCGATTGGTGTCCCATCTTCCATTCGTTGAGCGGCTCCATCCGCGTTGTCTCTGCTGTAGTGCAGATCCTTGTCGGAGCCATTCTTGCCACCTATAAAATCCTATTCTCCCCCTATTTTTCTGAAGTCGCTAGAGGCCTAAAAGAGGGGGGCCGCTTTACCTGCCACGGAATCTTGAATCTTGCAAGAGGATCCATCGCCATGCTCCCCGGAGTGCATCTCATTTTATTTGCCTACGACAAATACATTGGGAGGATGAATTATGAGCAAGAAAAACCACTAATAGGTGTGTATCCCCTCTTAACTGCATATAAGCTTGCCACTAATAAACAGCGTAAGTACCATCTTGAAGTATGAGTTGGGACGCTTCAGAAAAGTGGTATACCGCGTGCGTAGGAGAAAAAGGGCACTATTATCATGAAAAGATTGTGCTTCCCCGTTCTTTGAAACTATTGGGATCTTGTTCCTCTCTTCTCGATCTTGGGTGTGGCCAAGGTGTTTTGGCCAGACATCTTCCCCAAGATGTCGACTATGTCGGAATCGATACCTCTCAAGCTCTTGTTGATTCAGCAAAGAAGCTCACCAAAAACGGCTCTTTCTACCTGTCCGATGCCACCAAAACCCTGCCTATTCATCGCTATGACTTTGATCGAATCACCTTAATTCTTTCCCTTCAAAATATGGAAAACGGACAAGGTGCGATTCAAAACGCGGCTCGCCACTTAAAGCAAGAAGGGAAACTTCTCATTGTGATCAACCACCCGGCATTTCGGATTCCAAGGCAAAGCAATTGGGAAATCGATGAAAAGATGAAACTCCAGTATAGACGGGTCAATCTCTACATGTCCCCCCAAAAAATCCCCATCCAAACAGCGCCGAGTAAAGGAAGTGCCTCGCCACAAACAATTTCCTATCATCACCCCCTTTCCACGTACTTTTCCTGGCTCTCTGAATCGTTTGTCGTGCGTCAAGTAGAAGAGTGGTGTTCAGATAAAAAGAGCGAAGGGAGGCAGGCTGCCTTAGAAAACCGGGCAAGAAAAGAGTTTCCCCTATTTTTAGCAATCACCGCAAGCAAAGGTACATAACATGTGTGGAATTTTTGGATATATTGGCGAAGATGACGCATTAAACACCTGCATATTGGGCCTCGAACAGTTGGAATACCGCGGATATGACTCTACCGGTATCGCTGGAATTTTTGATGGCAACCTCCAGATTTGTAAAGAAACTGGCAAACTAGCCAATCTGAAACAAAGACTCACCTTCAAAACTTTACAAATAGCCATCGGCCACACTCGATGGGCCACTCACGGAAAAGTCACCACGGCCAATGCGCACCCTCACAACGACTCACAACGAACGATCGCCCTCGTTCACAATGGGATCATCGAGAACTGGGAAGAGTTAAGGGATCAGTTAAAAAAAGAAGGCTTTGTTTTTGTCACAGAAACCGACACCGAGGTCATCACACAGCTCGTCTCCAAAAATTATAAAGGCAGTCTCGTCGATGCTGTCCAGACAGCCCTTCCCTTTTTAAAAGGGCAATTTGCGATCGCTCTCATTCATAAAGATCATCCCGATCAGATTGTCGCTTCTGCTAGAAATTGCCCCCTTTCTATTGGTTTTAATGACACGCAAACAGAGTCTATTATCTCCTCCGACCTTCATGCTTTTTTAGGTAAACCTCTTAATGTCATTTTCCTACGTGATGACGAAGTCGCTAAGGTCGAAAGAGGCAAAGTTTCTGTATTCGATAAAAACCTTGCTCGAATTGCCAAAAAACTCGACAAGCTCGACCGAGACTTTAAGTCTCCTTCCAAAGAGGGTTATGAGCACTTTATGTTGAAAGAAATATATGAGCAGCCCACCACCATTCAAAAAGCTTATTTCGGACGTGTAAACGATGGCTGTGTACTATTTGAGGATCTTGTTTTAGATCTATCCGCTACAAAAAATGTCTGGTTTATCGGTTGTGGAACCTCAGCGCATGCCGCAGCGATTGGGGGTAACTTTTTCGAGGAAATAGCTGAAATTCCAGCGCAAGTAGAAATCGCATCTGAAGCGCGCTATCGAATGATTCCGCCTGGCACGTTAGTAGTAGCGATGAGTCAGTCAGGAGAGACGGCGGATGTTTTATCAGCGGTCCGAGAAATCAAAGCGAAAGGACATAAAATTCTGGGCATCTGCAATGTGAAAAACTCTACGCTAACTCGGGAAGTAGATGCGTGTATTTTTCTCAATGCAGGTCCTGAGATAAGCGTCTGTTCCACTAAGGCATTCACATCCCAAATAACCGTTTTGTACCTCTTAGCTCTCCATTTGGCCAAAAAAGGTGATTTTGATGCTCTTCAACTCATCCCACAACACATCCAACAGGTGTTAGAAAACGCTCTTTGGATTGAAGAAAAAGCTAAACACTATAGCCGCTACCAAAACTTTTTCTTTATGGGTAGACGCTATATGTACCCGACCTGTCTAGAAGCAGCACTGAAATTGAAGGAAATTTCCTACGTCAATGCGGTCGGATATCTGGGGGGTGAAATTAAGCATGGCCCCATCGCCCTAATCGATGAAAACTGTCCTGTCCTCGCATTCCTTGCTAACTCTCAAACAGAAAGCAAAATGATGGGCAACTTGCAAGAAGTGAAGGCACGAGGAGCCCCCATCCTAGCATTTGCCCCTAAACACCTAAGCTCTATTTCTACAATCGCCGACGATGTAATCTGGCTACCTGATACGATTGATCCCCTGTCCCCTTTTGCATCAACAGTGGCAGGACAGTTATTCGCCTACTTTATGGCAAAGACTAGAAAATGCGATATCGATCAGCCGAGAAATTTAGCAAAATCAGTAACTGTAGAGTAATATAGTCGCTTAAAATTTTTTTGAGGCGCCTTGTTCCATGAAATTCAAGCAGTTCCGATTTTGCTAGCAGGAATAGCTGGTCTCTGATAACCTAGCGCCTTGGTTTTATGAGTCAAGTTCAGCAACTAACTTCTTCTTCAACAAGGCGCCAACAAGACGCTCCCTCCTTTGTCGATCGGCATATTCTCGTCGTCGCTTTTACAGTTGCAACGCTCTTCCACTTTCTTTTTTCTTTTTTTTCTTTAACGATAGGGGCTGCCCTCGGCTTTAGCTTTCATTCTTATACCGATACGAGTCTGAAGCTTGGCCCAAAGGATAAAATCATCACCTCAACAAGCTCCATTTTTGCGGTCATTGGGGCTTTTGCTGTTTTTATTCAAATAATGCCAGTCGGGGTGCTAGGCGGAGGGATCTTTCATGCAATCCCTTATGCATCTGCGTTTACAGCAGGTGCTACTCTATATCGAGCCTATGCTTACTGTAAATCAACGGTTTTTTCTGCAAAAACAATCTTGCCCTTTTCTTGAAGGTGAAACCCAAAATGTTTGAGCAGTGCTTGCATCTGAAAATTTTCTTCCAATAATTTTGCACGAATTTTTTGAAGCCCTTCTCTTCTAGAAATTTCTAGAATTTTTGCCATCAATTTTGATCCGATTCCCCTGTTTTGCCAACGATCTTTGACAACCATAAAAAAAGTGGCATCAAGACCTCCTGGGCCTTTAGACAGACGAATCATCCCGAGAATTTCCTTCCCTTTCTCTAAAACTAACGCAATCTCCCTGTCGTAGTCATTGAAACAAATATGAATCAGCCGTTCATGCGCAACCCTCTCTTCATAGCTTAAAATTTTAAGGTAGCGCTGTCTCACTGTTTCTTGAGAAAGATCTTTGTGAAATTGGATCACCTCTGGCTCATCTTCTGGGCGAATCGGTCGAATGCGCACAGAAGTTCCATCTTTCAAAGTCCAATGCTCTATGTATTGTGTGGGATAGGGGCGAATGGCCGGCTTGGGAAGGTCCTCAATCTTCGTTTCAGGAGGATGCAAAATCACCCTTGCATCAAGGGCAATCAGCTGATCAGAAGATGCTAAAAGCGGATTGATATCGCATTCTTGAATCCACAGTTCATTGGCTATGAGATGGCTAAATTGCACCAGAATTTTTTCTAGTTGTTTGAGATCTACGGACTTTCTTCCTCTTACACCTAGGAGAGCTTGATAAATGTGGGTTTGCTCCATCATCCGCTTCGCAAGCGTGGTTGTAAGGGGGGGGAGGCCCAAAGCTCGATCCTTATAAACTTCGACAAGCTGTCCGCCCGATCCAAATAAAAGGACTGGACCAAACTGCTCGTCAACCGAAGAACCTAAAATGAGCTCATACCCTTCTAGACGGATCATTGGCTGCACTGTGACCCCTTGAAAATGCTCCTTCCCTACCCTCTTTTGAACAGAAAAAAAAATGGCATCAAAAGCACGAGCCACTTCATCCTTAGACTGCAAATTGAGCTTGACCCCTCCTACCTCAGTTTTGTGTGTGATAGTACGGGAAAAGACTTTAAGCACAATGGGATAGCCCAATGCCTCCGCCCATTCCATTGCCTCCTCTTTACTCTGAGCCATTCGTGTGGGCACGCAAGGAATGTGATAAGCCTCCAAAACCTCTTTAGACTCTACTTCATCTAAAATGGTTCTTTTCTGGTTTCTTGCCGCTTGAAAAATCTCTTCGACGCGAGCCCTATTTTTTGGCTCGATTTCTACACCCGCTTCAGGAACTTCATAGATACCCCGGAGGTTATAGGAGTATTGCCACATGAGCGCGAATGTTTTGCATGCTGCATCTGGAAATTCAAAGGAGGGAATCCCGGCATCTGCCAAAATCTGATCGCCCTCTTTTACACTGGCTGCTCCCATCCAACTTGCTAAAATGGGCTTGGGTAAATGCGCAAAAGGTTTTAACATTTCCGCAGTTTTTGTCGGGTCAGTCATATCCTGGGGGGTGAGAATCACCAGCAAACCATCCGCATCAGATCCATTCATAAGAATTTCAATCGTTTTGGCGTACATTTCAGGACTTGCGTCTCCCAAAATATCTACAGGATTATTATGACTCCATGGAGCAGGAAGGATTTGATTGAGTTCATGGATTGTTTTCTCATCGATGGGCGCAAGCAACCCTCCATTCGAGATGAGCGCATCCGTTGCAATCACACCAGGCCCTCCAGCATTGGTTACAATCATTAAACTCGGACCGTTCGGGCGAGGCTGTTTTGCCATGGCTTCCGTTATGCTAAAAAGGTCTGCTATAGTATCGACGCGAAGCACTCCCACTCTTTTCAAAGCTGCACTTAATGCTTCATCGCTGCCCGATAAAGAGCCCGTATGAGACGCAGCGGCTTTTGCAGACTCTAAAGTTCTTCCCGCTTTAATCAGAATAATGGGCTTTGTCAAAGAAATTTCCCGAGCGGCAGAGAGGAAGGTGCGCGGGTCTCCAATGCTCTCCATATAAATCAGAATACTCTTCGTTTCTGGATCATTTCCAAAATAGTGAATTAAATCCCCCCAGTCGACATCGACCATGGATCCAATGGAAACGAACGCACTAAAACCAACTTTTTCTCTAAGGCTCCAATCAAGAACAGCTGTTAAAAGAGCCCCCGACTGCGATATAAAAGCAATGTTGCCCTTCTGGGCTATTCCAGCAGCAAACGTTGCATTAAGCCCTGTTAAGGGGTTCATAACACCCAAACAGTTCGGACCGATCACTCGCATTCCACTTTTACGCGCGATATGTAAAATCTCTTTTTCCAATGCAAGTCCAGGAGGACCCATCTCTTTAAAGCCCGCAGAGATGATGATGCTTGCCGGGATCTTCAAATCGGCAGCTTCTTGGATCACCGAAGGAACCCATTTCGCCGGTATAACGACGACTATAAGATCTATCGTTTTGCCAATGCTCGTTAGGGTTTGATAGGCCTTCAGCCCAAAAACGGAATCGCGCTTCGGATTCACGGGAAAAACCTCTCCTCCGAAGGGGGTAGCTAGAAGGTTCTGCATGATGGTGCGGCCAACGCTCCCTTCCGCTTCGGTAGCGCCGACTACAGCAACGGTTTTAGGATGAAAGATAAAGTCTAGTTCTGAGGTGCGCCGATGAAGAATATTCATCGACGGATCGAACGACGGTTCTGACATCTTGTAACTCACGCCCTTTTGCTTGGTAATAGTACAAAATGCCACAAGCTGCAAGAAAAACCGCAACATAGATTCTCCAACGGCCAATCGGAGAATGGATGACCTGAATGTGATCGTCCCGATCCCAACTCGTGATCCGAAGAGTTTTGAGTCTATGAAAAGCCACTAACATACAAAAAAAATTCAAGCCGACAATCCCCAACCCTATGCCGCGCACCCAAACGGAAAAGCTGCGCCGGATCGCGATGAAAAAATTGAGCTTGTACCTCTTGCCCGCTTTGAGTTTTGTTTTTAAAAACCATTTCCCAGGAGTCGTTCCCCACGTACATAAAAGAATTGCTTCAATCAAAACCCAAGCAAAAAATTCGAAGGGAATAAAATATTCGTATTTCCCTAAGGGAAGCTGCCCATGAAACGCTTTTCTTGTGAAAAGCAGCAAAAGAAAAAATAGCGCATAATCAAAGTAACGAGCCAGGAGGCGGATCCAAGGATTTACGCGCGAGGCCTCCTCGCGTGGCCTACTCGGCCCTTCAACAATAATCTCTGACGGATCGATGACCCTTTCTCTATTCATGCAAAAATATGTTAGCTGATTTGACCTGCCGCACGCAATAAACGGTTCATTAGCGCTACATCTTTTTGCACGCTGGGGCTTAAGTAAATCTCTATCTCATCTAACATTTGCCGATCCGCCTCCCTCAAGCCCTTATAAAGAGACTGTTGTGTAGGCTCAATAAATTTTTTACCAAGCTGGTTCTCATCAAAAATAAGCCTTAGTTTGGCCTTTGGGGCATAGTGCCGATATTTCATTCCTGGCGATAAAAAGGGGCCCGCATAGCGATCCTGGACAGTCTCCTTCAAAACGTTTTCTAGAGCTTCTTTAGCGATGTGGCCAGGTCTTAAAATGGTGGGGCTTTTGCCGAGAAGAAGGACCGTTGATTCAATCCCAATGTCTGTCTCCCCTCCATCGATTACGTAGGGAACAAGCCCCTCGAGATCCTCAAGGACGTCTTGCAGGGTGGTAGGGCTGGGGCGCCCCGATAGATTCGCTGAGGGAGCCACTAATGGCTCCCCTACTTGAGCAATCAACTCTCGGGCTGTTTCATGGAGGGGCATGCGGATGGCTAATGTTGCATGCCCTGCGGTTACGATGTCAGGGACTGCCGGGTTCTTTTTCACAATGATCGCAAGGGGACCAGGCCAAAAATGTTCTGCTAAAACAAAAAATCTTGGATCTAGATCCATGACGATCTTTTCAAGATCGCTGAAATCTGAGATATGGGCAATGAGAGGGTTATCAGCTGGCCGTTTTTTGATAGAAAAAATACGTTGAACCGCCTGTATGTTAAAAATCGGGGCGCCCAACCCATACACCGTCTCTGTAGGAAAAGCCACAGGAAAGCCAGCCTTCAAAGAAAAAATAGCCGGCGATAAATCCAATTTTGACAAAATCTGTGTACGCATAGAAACAGGGACAGGATAGTCACCCTCCGGTTTCTTCGCAATAATGCTTTCCTAAAAAAGCAAGATAAGATAAATATTTGCTATGTCGATAAAACAATCCCTATTTGCCTCAGAACAACCATTGGTGGGAAGCAGCCACCGTACTCTGGGAGAACAGCTAGTTGGCTTCAGTATTTATTTAACCTTGTCTCTCAGTATAGGACTCCTCTTTCCCCTCGCTTCTAGCTTCTACGACCTTCTTGCCTCTATGGTTTTAGGGCTCAGTATGTGGTCCTTATGGAGGGTCTATTCGCTCAAGCGCCTCAAGGTCGAACTGTCTATCTTTTTTGCACAATTTAGTCTGCAAGTCATTTGGAATATGAGCAACCATGTTTTTGCACAAGAGCTCTTGGCTCTCGTCTCGCTTTTACTCCTCTGGTCCAACATGATTATGGTGACTTTATTGTTTTGGAAAAAACAGAAACTATCGGGAGTGCTACTCCTATATCCGATTTTTTGGATCTTTTATTTGGTAGGGGTCAATATGATCGCAAGCATACGAGGAGAGTCATTTTGAAAGAAGGATTACCGGTCAGAAAATCAACAAGCTGGGTTGTTCTCATTTATGCCCTGCTTTTAATGGCACTGGGACTCTTAGCCTACGTAACAGTGGGCAGTAAAACCTCATTTTATATGGGAATGTCTTTGGGGGTTCTTCTGATTATCAGCAGTATCCTTATGTTCTTCGGCATTAAGCTAGGGCGTCATTTTGCTCTTGCGATCAGCATTATTCTCACCGTAACATTTGCCGTTCGCTATTCCATCACACATAAGGAAATACCTGCTGTCCTCGCTGTACTTAGCGCAGCCTTTTTCCTCTTTCTTCTCGCAAGAAGCGTATCTTGGAAACGCTAGCCGCCTTTCCGCGGATGTTTAGCAACGGACTTCAAAGATTCTAAAAGAGCCTGGACCGTAGGATAGAAAGGGTAGAGTGCTGGGTCATTCAGATTAGGATCATCGTTATAATGACACCACCCTTTCTCGGTTTGTAGTAGAAGAAAGTCTGAAATTTTGTCTTCTTCTTCGACAACAGTAAGGACATACGGGTGAACGGAGAGTTGATTGGCTTCCGTTAGGTGGAAGGAAATCGAAATCGTAATTTCATCGCCCTCTCTTAAGATGTAAGTCCCTACAGACTGACTTTCCAGCAGTTGTTCCGCATCCAGCCGCCCTACCGCTCCTACCCATCCTGGAAGATTTGCCATCACACTAGCGTCTTGAATAACTCGGACATTCGCAAGCTCTTTGAGTACCGCCTCTTCAGGAAGTATTGAGGCACTCATCCCCTGGACCTTGTCAATCTTTTGGTTAAGGAAACGGATCGTCTCATCAGCCACTCGTTTTGCCAAGGGGTCGATGTTGGAACCCAAAACCTGCTCGTGTGCATCGACCACATCAAATCGTATAGGTCCCCTTCTCTTTTCGGTCACAATGATCTGAACTTCGGTAAAATCTTTTAAAGATTCATGGGAAGCCCCTTTTTTCGCTATGTGTTCTTCAAGGTAAGAGATGTTTCGAGCAAACCGCATATCTCCCGTTTTTCTATTGAGAAGCACCTTATATTTACGCTTTGTCTCATCTTCATCCTCCCCTTCTTGCTCTCCTTGCTGCCTTTTTTCCCGCATCTCAGATAAACGATCTCTGAAACGGATCAAGTTATTCAAAACTTCTGGCCGAGTTACGTGAAAATCCATTGTTCCTTTCTTTTGATTTTTGCGGGGTCATATCGACAAACGTTCGCTTTGTAGATAACCCCTGATTTATATATATACTGAAAACAACAAATAGTTGAAATATAAGATGACGAAAGGTATATACTGGATCCTATGGATCAAGTAAAACGCCGCTTCTTGAATGTCCCGCTGTTAGCGCTCTTGAACTTAGCCGTCATGACGTCGCTCAGAAATTTACCCCTCGTGTCAGAATATGGATGGGGCTCTTCCTTCTTTTATTTGCTTGTAGCGATCATCTTTCTTTTTCCTGCAGCTCTTGTATCAGCAGAACTTGCGACAGGATGGACGCGAACGGGTGGCGTTTATATTTGGGTAAGAGAAGCATTTGGGCCAGGATGGGGGTTTTTTGCCGTATGGATGCAATGGGTGCATAACGTAGCCTGGTTCCCTGCTATTCTTTCCTTTGCAGCGAGCGCCTTGGCATACCTGTTTAATCCTGCACTGGCCAATAATAAGTTCTACCTGATTTCTTGCATTCTTGGGGGATTTTGGGGATTTACCTTTTTTAACTATTTTGGCCTCAAAGTCTCCAGTTGGTTTAGTGCCATTGGAGTAGTTGCAGGGACGATCCTGCCGGGGATTCTCCTCATTTCTCTGGGTGCTCTTTGGCTCTTTCTCGGGAATCCTCTGCAGATTGAATTTTCCCGCCAAGCCCTCATACCAAGACTCAACAGCATTGAAAATCTCGTGTTTCTAACGGGACTTTTTTTAGCTTTTGGCGGTTTAGAGGTCTCTGCTGCCCACGCAAGAGAGGTGGAAAATCCCCAAAAAACATTCCCCAGAGCTATCACTCTTGCCGCTATTATCGCCCTCATCATTTATTCTTTGGGGGCTCTTTCTATCTCGATTATGGTTCCCAAAGAAGAAATTAGTTTAGTCTCAGGGCTCATGGAAGCCTTCCACCTCTTTTTGGACCATTTTCATCTCAAATGGCTCATTGCCCCATTGGGGTTTATGATTGTCTTTGGTGCTGTGGGAGAGCTCAACGCCTGGATCATTGGACCCATTCGATCCATGCATGCCACCTCAAAGCATGGAGATCTCCCGCCCATCCTCCAAAAACTCAACCGCAATGGAATCCCTGTAAATCTCCTATTTTTTCAGGCCATGATCGTGACTTGTGCTGCATTCGCTTTTCTCTTCATGCCCACAGCTAGCGGAGCCTTCTGGATCTTGAGCGCGATGTCTGTGCAGATCTATCTTGTTATGTATTTTCTTATGTTTCTTTCAGCTATTAAACTGCGCTACTCCCATCCAGATGTGCCTAGAGTCTACCGAGTTCCCTATCGCATGCCAGGAATATGGTTTATCTCCGGTTTAGGAGCCTTGAGTTCGTTTGGCGCATTCTTTTTAGGATTTGTCCCGCCCGGCCAACTACAAACTGGAAACATTTACGTTTATGAAGCATTCTTGCTCGGTGGACTTGCCATTATGGCTATCATTCCCTACCTCATCTTTAGGTTTCGCGATCCGTCCTGGCACTCTGAACCAAAATAGACAAAAAAAAATCGAGCCGACCTTGAGGTCTGACTCGATCTAAACTTTCTAAATCGCACAGGCTTAAGATTACTCTTCCACTGCCATGATTGCGGCAACAGCAGGAGCCTTACGTCTTCGGCGTCTACGGGGAGAAGTTTTTTTCGCAGCCTTACGTCGCTTAGTTGTCCTTTTTGCAGCTTTACGTCGCTTAGTTGTCCTTTTTGCAGCCTTACGTCGCTTAGTTGTTTTTTTAGCTGCTTTTCTTCTGCGTTTATGCGTAGTTTTCCGTGCTTTCGCATGCGATTTTCTACGGCTTTTCGCAGATCTTTTTCTACGTTTTACCATTGTTCATTTCCTCCTTAAATAAGTAAGTGATCAGGAATCTTATTAGGCTTCACTAGGCCGTTTCACGGCGCAACCTAAACACCAAATCATGCTTACAAACACAAGTATATATTTTTTTTATAATAAATACAAATATCTTATTTGTTTACGTTTATTTTTGTAACTATTATTGAAATTTAAAACTAATTCGAGAGTACCTTCTGAGGGCAGTTTTTGAAAGAACGAAAAAACAAAAAATTAAGCAAAAACTAAAGACAATGTTTATATATTTTTTATCTCATTGAATGTAAGCTTATTACATTATATGAATTTTCATAACAAAAACAACATGAATAGGTTACCTCGACCCATTCTTGAATAGGACTCTCAAACTTGACGAACCCCAAACATTGCGTTATAGTCGTCCTCAAACTGATAAGAGTTCCATGCTAGAGCTAAATTCTCTGAAAAGAAATAAGGTCAGCTTAGCTGACTACGATTCTTCGCTGGACATTCGAAATCGAATGATTATGGCCGACTTTTCCGCTCTAGACGTTGAGGTCTTAGAAGAAATCCTCTACAGCCCTTTAAAGATATCGGCTAAAAAGCTTTTGAAAACCATTGGGTGCAAAGAAGAAGAGCTTGAGAGGACCCTTCATTATTTAAACAAGGCTTGCCTTTTAGAAAAAAAAGAAGATCTAATCTTCGTCGATAAGGATATGCGAAAGTACTTCGAGTTTGAGCTCAAGCGCTTTGACCCTCATTTCAAGCCAGATATGGAGTTTTTGCAAGGGCTTCTCCGAAAGGTTCCCATTCAAGTACTTCCCACGTGGTATTCCATTCCACGTACCTCGAATAATATTTTCGAATCGATTGTAGAAAAATACCTCCTTTCCCCCCATATCTATCAAAGGTATCTCTCTGAGCTCAGTTTTCCAGAAGCCACTATTCATTCGATCATACACGATCTATTCAACTCTTCCAACTTGCGGCTCTCTTCTAGTGACGTCATCGCTAAATACAACTTAAAACGGGTGGATTTTGAGGAAATCATGCTCCTTTTGGAATTCAACTTTGTTGCTTGTCTTGTCTTTGAAAAGCAGGAAGATCATTGGATGGAGTCTATTACCCCTTTTCACGAGTGGAAAGAGTATCTGGAGTTTTTACAAAAGACCGAAGCGCCCTACATTAAACCCACTCTTTTTCAAAAAGCAGTAGAAAGCGATTTTCGCTTCATCGAACAAATGGCTGATCTATTGAAGTTGTCGCTCGAGCACCCAGCGAAAGCCGAATGGAATCCAATGGTTGAAAAAATCTGTCTTCTCAAGCTCGGATCTTTTATAGATGAAAAATTGGTGGTTTTAGAAACGGGAAAGTCCTGGCTCGACCTTTCCAATGAAAATCGTTCCCTTTTTCTCTACCGCCACCCGCAAAATAGAATCTTAAGTTTGGATGTCCCTGAGCGTTATGTCCGCGAAGCAGAAAAATCTATCAAACGAGTGCTCCATGGAGAGTGGGTATATTTTGATGATGTTGCCAAAGGAGCCATTGTACCCTTAAGTGAGGATTCCGTTGTAATGCTCAAACGGGTAGGGAAACAATGGGGCTATCAACTTCCCACCTACGGGGAGAGAGAAAGACAAATTCTTAAAGCCACTCTTTTTGAATGGCTTTACGAACTGGGCATTGTCTCTACAGGTAGAGCTCTTGAAAGAGATTGCTTGAAAGTTACGTCTTTCGGCAAATTCTTTTTTAGTGATTAGCTCGGTGCCGAGATGAGTATGTTTGACCAAAGCTTTACTTTTCTTGATATCCCCAGAATCTTCACCCTTACTTTTTTAGAGCTCCTTCTCTCCGCAGACAATGCCGTTGTGCTCGGCGTATTAAGCCATTCACTCCCCCAAGATCAAAGGAAAAAGGCCCTTTATATTGGGATTGGATCATCCTTTATCCTGCGGGCAGGAGCCCTCTTCTGGATAGCCCTTGTCTTTGAATCAAAATGGGTACAGATTGTGGGGGGCCTCTATCTAAACTATCTTGCTCTTCGTTATTTGACCCAGAAAAAAGAACCCTCAAAACTCCGCCCGCACCTTTCTTTCTGGAAGGTAGTTGCCCTCATTGAATTATTAGATCTCGTTTTTGCTCTCGACTCGATTGTCGCTGGGATCGCCTTCATTAATAGCGATTTTTCTAAACTGTGGCTTGTTTACTTGGGCGGCATGTTGGGAATTTTAGGAATGCGCTATGCAGCAGATCTTTTTAGCCGAATGATCGATCGCTTCCCCCGACTTCAAACCTCCGCTTATTTGATGGTAGGATGGATTGGCGTCAAGCTCGTGCTTTCAGCCTTTCATCTCTTTATCCCTGCCACCCTATTCTGGGCAGTGATCGTTGCCCTCTTTCTGCTCGCTCTTTTAGAAAAAAAAGAATAAACTGTCACCATGGGTAAAGAACTGGTTGTCAATCGCAAAGCCACCTATGATTACGAAATTCTGGAGACTTTTGAAGCCGGCATTGTGCTTTTAGGCTCTGAAATTAAGTCCCTTAAAGATCATGGAGGAGCCCTTCGGGACGCCTGGGTCGATGTACGGGTCCCAGAGGTTTTCCTTATTAATGCCAGCATCGCCCCTTACTCCCATGGGGGCGTATTTAATCATGAAGAAAAGCGACAAAGGAAGCTCCTCCTTCATAAAAGAGAAATAGAAGCCCTGCGGAAAGGCACCCAACAAAAAGGACTTTCTATCATTCCCCTATCCATTTTTCTGAACAAGAAGGGGTTTGCTAAAATTCGGATTGCGATTGCCAGGGGAAAAAAAGCCTATGATAAGAGGGCTGCGATAAAGGAAAAAGAGCACAAAAAAGCGATTCTCCGTTCCCTTGACAACTAACGCTGACCCGATTATATCGAAGACATGGTTGTCACGTTCCTCATTTATGGTATCGCACTGGTGTTCGTCTTACAGAAAAGACCGAATCTCGCCTTCATCCTTATCGCCCTGAATCTGGCAATCTCTTTTTTGCTGCTCATGCACCATTCCACAGATTTTTTTGTAAGTGGTGTTTAATTTGGCTGGTTTAGAGAGAATATTAAATCTCGTGTTTGTTTACACACTATCCTTGATTTTATTTGGCTCCTACGTGTATCAATTTGCCCTGAATAAGGAGCCTTGTCCTTTATGCCTATTGCAAAGAATAGGCATGCTGGGGATCGCCTGCAGTCTTCTTCTCAACTTACGCTTTGGCATTCGGATAGAGTATTACGGGCTAGCGATTCTCTCGGCGCTTTTAGGAAGAATCGTCTCCTTAAGACAAATCGGCCTGCATATCTGTCCAGATTTTCCTTGCTTTGGAGAGCCCATATTTGGCATAGACCTTTACATTTGGTCTTTTATGATTTTCTCTACATCGATTTTTGCCTGTGCTGTTCTTTTAATCTTACGAGGTTTTTCCAAAGTGAAGGGGGACGCTTCCTACTGGGGAGTTTTTGAAAAGCTGGGCTTTTGGACCGTGTTTTTTCTCGTCATCACTAATGCCATTATCACCTTTATGGAATGTGGCTTATCTCTTTGTGCCACTTTGTATTTCTTGACAGGGGCGGGTTGTTCTTGACAGGGGCTGGAGCAATCCAGTATTTTGGGCCTTCAAACATGAGGTATTTCCTATGAAAGCGGTCGTTTCTAAAATGGACCTGGTCCATTTAATCGGGAAGATTCAAAGCATAGTATCCGCGAAGCCTGCCATTCCCATTTTAGCCAATGTTCTCATTGAAGCGACACAGGATCAGCTAATTATCAGCGCAACCGATCTAACTGTCAGTATGCGCATGTACGTAGAGGCCAAGGTCATAGAAGAAGGAGCCATCGCCCTTCCTGCACGCCGGTTTTTCCAGCTGATTCGCGAACTAACGGCCCCCCAAATCAAAATCGCTACCAAAGGCAGAGATATTGCAGAAATCACAACGGGTACCTCCGTTTTTAAAATCCATGGGATGAATCGGGAAGAATTCCCGACCCTGCCCGATCTTACGGGCGCAGTAGATATAAAATTCAGCTCTTCCGATCTCAAAGAACACCTCTCAAAAACCTCTTTTTCCTCCGCGAGAGAAGATAGCCGGTATATGCTCAATGGGGTGCAAATGCGCCTTCATAATCAGCAAGCGATTTTCATAGGAACAGATGGGAAAAGGCTCGCCAAGACCGTGGCTCCCGTTCCATTAGATGCTAGTCTGGCTGGATCCTATGTGATCCCCCTTAAGGCTGTTGAGGAGATGGTCAAGATGCTCTCTGAATCAACCGAACCTGTTGAGATCCATTTGGCGCATGACAAGATCTCTTTAGAATGCGGCCATATTACGCTGATTGCAAAACTTCTCTCTGGCCAATATCCCGATGTGGAAAGGGTGATCCCCCATTCCCCTGCTCAGAGCTTTTCGGTTCATAGAGAAGAACTCATCTCACTACTTCGCCAAATCTCCCTATTTACCTCAGAGGCCAGCGGTTCAGTCCGCTTTAGTTTTGAGACGGGACAGCTTTTTTTAGCAGCCATGAGTAGCGACATTGGAGAGGGTCGTGTGAGTATGCCCGTTGATTACGCGGGTTCGAAGCTCGAAATCGCCTTCAATCCTTACTTTCTCTTAGATATCTTGAGACACAGCAAAGATGAAACCATACGATTTGGAATCAGTGATCCTCATAATCCAGGACTGATTACCGATTCCTCAAACGCAGTCTTTGTAATTATGCCGATGCGTTTAAATGAGACGGCTTCTCCAGACAAGGCTCTTGCTTCCAGTGTATCTTAAATCTCTTTATTTAAAGAATTTTCGAAACTTCGCTGAAGCTGAGGTACAATTCTCCGAGCGCCTGAACGTGATTTATGGCGATAATGCCCAGGGCAAGACCAACTTACTGGAGGCCATCTACTTTGTCTCGACAGGGAAGTCTTTCCGCACGCAATCGCTATCCGATCTCCTTCTAAAGGGTGAGACGTTTTGTTACCTCGAGGCGATCCTTGTGCAAGATTGTGGAACCCAATCGATTAAGATCTTTTATGACGGGACGTCTAAACGTCTTCAGATCAATGGAGCGAGCTATACAACTTTTTATCCCTTGCTTGGCACCCTCCCTATGGTTCTCAGTACTCCGTACGACATGGAGCTGATTGCAGGAACCCCTGGAGAAAGGAGGAAATTTCTGAATATTCATCTTGCACAAAGCGACCCCCTCTACGTACACCACCTCGCTTCTTTTTGGCGGGCCATGAAGCAAAGAAACTGTCTTCTGAAGGCCAGACAAGCACAAAGCATCGAATGCTGGGAAGCGCAAATGGCCCAGTCCGCAGAATATCTCGTCAAAAAACGAAAAGAGGTGGTGGAGGAGCTCACTGTCCACCTCTTGACGCAAGGCAGCACACTCTCTTCTCAAAAAGAAAAGCACCAATTGACTTTTCTTCCTTCCCTAACATCCAATTACCTAAACGTTTACAGGAAGAATCGCTTAAGAGAAATGGAATTAGGCTTCACCCTCAGAGGACCGCATCGAGATGATATCACCTTTTCGATCAACGACTCGTTAGCGCGTATGTTTGCAAGTGAAGGGCAAAAAAAAACCATGATCGCAGCGTTAAAATTGGCGGAATGGGAAAGACTATTTAACACCGTACAGGATAAGCCTCTCATGGGCTTTGATGATCTTTCTTTAAGCCTCGATGACACTCGGGCTTCTCTTCTCCATAAAAGAGTCCGTGACTTGGGCCAAGTCTTCATAACAACCCCTCATACGCCTGAAAAAGACGTTTTTCCCATCTATATTGAAAAAGGCGCTATAACATGCGCATATACGCCTCTCCCAAAGGAAAGGCTCCCCGTTTCCCCTTGAACACATCTAACATTTCGTTGGCTAGCACTTTACCCAACTGAACCCCTTCTTGATCAAAAGAGTTGATATTCCAGATAAAGCCCTGAAAAGTAACCTTATGCTCATAATAAGCAAGAAGAGCCCCAAGGGAATAAGGGGTTAGTTTCTCGCCAAAAAGAATGCGATTAGGGCGATTGCCAGGAAACAGCTGGTTAGGATTATCGCTTTTTTGGCCTATGGAAAGAGCAATAGACTGCGCAAAGAGATTGGCTAGAAGCTTTTGTTGCGAAGTAGTGGATTGAATGTGCAAATCCCCTCCCCTTTGGCTTTCTCGAAAGCCAATGAATTCGAGGGGGACGATATCGGTGCCTTGGTGAATCAGCTGATAAAAAGAGTGTTGTCCATTGGTTCCTGGCTCTCCCCAAATGACAGGTCCGGTTACAAAGTCACAGGAAGCTCCTGTTTTATCAATCCTCTTGCCATTGGATTCCATGTCAAGCTGTTGGAGATGGGCAGGAAATCTTAAAAGCGCCTGTGAATAGGGGATAATGGCAACGGTTGGGAAATGAAGAAAGTTGCGATTCCAAATGCCCAAAAGAGCGGACTGAAGGGGAAGGTTACTACCAATACCAGCTTGTTTTGCATGCACGTCCATTGCATGAGCGCCATGGAGCACTTCCATCCATGCATCAAAACCCAAACAAAAGGCCAAAGACACTGCGCCGACCATGGACGTTACGGAATATCTTCCGCCAACAAAGTCCCAAATATAAAAAGAGCTGAGATAACGTTTCGGATCATCCATCGGGCTTTTCTCTCCCGTTACCGCAACAAAATGCTCCTTGGGATTGAGGCCCATTTGAGACATTTTTTCTCTAACAAACTCCTCATTCGTCAATGTCTCTAATGTCGAGCCAGATTTTGAGACCACAACAACTAGGGTCTTCTTTAAATCAAGACCCGAAAGGACCCCATTGGCATCGTCAGGATCGACGTTGGAAATAAAATGGGAGCGCTTGCCTTTGTTAAAATAGGGCTCGAGTGCAATACTGAGGGCTCTTGGGCCTAAGTCGGACCCCCCAATTCCAATTTGCACTACATCCGTAAACCGTCCTTCTATTTTTTGTAAAAATCGCTGGAGTTTTTCAAGCTCTCTTGCCGCGAGCTCCCTGGCTTCTTTTGCCTTGGGGGCCGTTTGAGGGTCATCAAACTGATCTCTCATAGCAGTATGCAGAACGGCGCGGCGCTCGCTTGCCACCCCTTCAATCTGATTGATGACTTGCCCCTCTTGCATCGCCTGCATTTTGTCTAACACTTGGGTCTCATGCGCCAGTGCGTCAAGAGCACTTAAAACTTCATGAGAGACCTTTTCTGATGCAAAAAGCAGGTGGAATCCCACCCCCCGAAGAGCCATTTTCTGAATGCGTTCAGGAGTCATTTCTTGGGACATATCCATCGGCTTTTGAGCAAGGGATTGCAGTGTTGTATAAGCCGCAAGTTTCTTAAACATTCAGACCTCTTTTTTCACAAAATGGCAAAAAAGTTTTGAGATGACAAGTAATAATCCAATCAGCTATCTTGTAGTCCTCTAAAAATACGGGGCATAGCGCAGTTTGGCTAGCGCGACTGGTTTGGGACCAGTAGGTCGGGGGTTCAAATCCCTCTGCCCCGATCGCCTGCTCCTATTGAAATCGCTTTCCCCCCAGCCGCCTCAAATCCCTGTAATTTGCGCAATCCCCTGGCTGTGACCGCTTCGGGGAAGATGTAGAGCTGATCCAACCCATCCCACTGCTCGGTTAAAAGAGGTTCATAAACGGGCCTAAAAGAAGGAAGCCTTTCCATTAAAAGATCGATTTTAGAAAGGATCTCACCCGTGCATTCTTCATCAGGAGGAAAGCAGATGCCAATAGGGGAATCGTGCTGAAATCCGCTATCTATTGTAAAATGTTGAAAGCGTTCAGGGGAAAGAAGGTGATGTACTTGGGCAAGAGTGCCGCAAGCAGTCGGATCGACGATGAGCTTTAAAGAAAGCTCATCGGGCAATTTATGAGCGAGCATCTGAAAGTAATAGACGAAGGCCTCTATTGTAAACAGTCGTTTTAAGTGAGCTTCATCAGAAAGAGGCATCCCCTCTTTCCACTCTTTAAATTGTTTCTCAAACGTTTCGCTCCAAGCAAAAAATTGGCTAAAATCCAAGCTACCCCTGTAAAGGATGGCTTGTTTTTTGGGAAATTTCGGCCACACCGTCTCGGTAAAATGGGTTAGAGCAGCGCCCAAGTTGGAAAAATAGAGAGGGTCTTCCAGGGGGAAAAAGGGAAGGTGAAGCCCTAAATCAAACTCAAAAGCCTCAAAATCCCCCTCAATTTTCCACTGTAAATCATCTTCGGGGCGCGCTCTAAGCTTCATGTAGGACCCTTCCAAAAGTGAGATAGTGGATCTTTCTACCACCAGACACCCAAAGATCTTGAAAAAAAGAGGAGCCGTAACTAGGCCATTCATTTTTGTGAGAAAGAAGCTTCCACTCTTGCACTTTAGAAAATTCCTGAATAGCTTGTAAAGCATAGGGAAGATCATCTGTTACACACGTTACCTCTCTTGCCGTCACATGTAACAACTCTTGAATAAAAGGCACTTGAATCAGGCGATGCTTGTGGTGCCGCCTTTTGGGCCATGGGTCTGGAAAATTGATAAAAGCACTGAGAGCTTTGGGACTATACCATTTTGCAAATTCGAGAGCATCAGAGCAAACGATAAACAGATTCGCAAGCTTTTCTTTTTGCACTTTTTCCCAGATTTTTTTGGCTCTTTCAAATTTTTTTTCTACAGCAATCCATCCGATCTCGGAACGCTCCTTTGCCCTGTCAGTGATCCAATGTCCAGTGCCACTACAAAATTCTATGAAAATTGGCTTGCCCTCAAAAAGCAAAAGACGGCTTTCTTGATGCTCTATTTGAGGGGGGACATAAAGAAATTCGGGAGCTAAGAATACAGCGCGCCGGTCTTTCCAGCTGAAGGGGATGCGAAGAGAGGATTGACACAATTCTTTTGCCGTTTTCACACTGAACGAGTATAGTCGAAACAGGCAATTTATTGATCCAGGAGAATTGATCCCATGTACATTGTTCTAAGTGCATCTCAACTTCTCGATGTGAGAAGTATTTTTGGCTCTGCGCCTATCATCTACGCGCTTCTTTCCATAATGTCGGTTGCATCGTTGGGAATCTGGCTTTACAGCCTGCTGACATTCCGAACAAAAGACATTATGCCTAAAGAATTTAGGAAAAACCTCCGATCCCTTCTTGAGCAAGGAGATTATTCCCAAGCTGAGATGCTTTGCAATCAGGGCCACAATCTCCTCTCTACACTGATTCAAATGGGTCTTACAACCCGTTCCTTGGGCCCAGAGGTGATGATGGATGCGATGAAATCAGAGGGGAAACGAGTTTCTACAGCCTTTTGGCAAAGGCTGTCTCTTCTCAATGATATTGTGATCATTGCCCCTATGTTAGGTCTTTTAGGAACTGTCATTGGGATGTTTTATGCTTTTTATGACGTCAACCGTTCGATTGAGAGCATCAACGCCCTTTTTGATGGCTTAGGGATTGCCGTTGGGACAACAGTCATGGGGCTCATTGTCGCCATATTGGCTATGATTTTTCACACCACACTGAAATACCGAGTGGTTTTGACCCTCAGCCAGGTTGAAAACGAAGCACTGACTCTGAGTGCTCTCATCCGGAGGTAAACATGGATCTAGTCCCCCACGATGAGCTCAAGCCTGCAAATGGCTTTAATTTTGCGCCCATGATCGACTTTCTTTTCTTAATGCTAGCGCTTTTTGCTACACTGGCTGTTTCGAGAGCTGCTCTTTACGATGCTGAGGTGGAGCTTGTGGAGCTTAAGCCGGAGAAAGGGGCCGCATCTTTAAGAAGCCAGGAGAGGCACCATATTCATATTAGTATTAGCGCTGATGGCGGGTTTAAATGGCTCACGGAATTCCAAGAATACCCGATGAAAACAATAGCTGAGATCCAACAGGAGCTGGCAAGACAATATCAGTTGGGGGCTTTAGCTGAAGATAAGTCGAAAACAGAAGTGCTTCTTCACATAGATAAACAGGCCCCCTGGGGACCTATTGCAAGCCTCATTTTTGGCATTAGGGAAATTGGTTTTTCTGTTAGACCCGTCTACGGCGCTCTCTGAAGACTATTGACAGCTTGCAAAATTGAAGCCTGTTCAGTATTCGAAAAGTTGCTCAAGAAGAGCATTACACGATTTTGACAATCTTGTCGTTGCACTTCTCGTTCCCTAAACGAGGGATTCAATATAAGGTGGTCCTGTTGAGTTTGAATGGCCTTAACAACAGCGTTGACATCTACTGCTCCAGTAGAATTAAGATAGTCCGTTCTTTTTAAAGGTGTTACATCGTCTTTCTCCGTGCTCCTGTTCAAAATATTCTTCGGGAGTAGAAGAGACGATTGCTTGACGCTCCGTTGACGCCTCCGATACGGTAGTTTTTCACACGATGTTCCTGCAGATGGCTTACTCTCCTGGAGGAACTTTATTTCATTCAGCGTCCGTGGCTGCGTGTTAGCTATCCATGCGTTAGCGCATGTGATTATCCTGTTCAGCTCTTCCTGAAGATGCCTTTGTGTATCAAGATCCAACCTATGATATTCCAGCAAGTCTAGTCTCTCCAATAGGGCCTCTACTTCTCCTGATTTCTTCTGTGGAGCCCTTTTCAAGGTGTCCTGTATGTTTTCGAATAGAGACTGCAGGGTAGTTAGGGCATTCACAGTCTCCTGACATTTTGCAATATTCTCATTGATCCTAGCCCCCAGTGTAATTTGCGATTCTAGGGCCTTTGCTTGCTCCTTCAATTGAGCCAGCACTTCTTTCTTGGAAAGCGGTACTTTCTTGGAATAGAACCAAGGACAACACGCAGAAAAACAACTGGATATACTATTCATATCATTTCATAATTTAATTACAGTAATTATATACAATTTTCACTGTTTTTTTAAATCAAAAACGACTATACCGAAAATGATTCAGCCTCCGCCTTTTGAATCATGTTCGGTATACTTGTATCCCTAAGAAACTGTAAAACAATAAAAGGATTGAAAAAAATGATTAAAAAGGGATAAACTCCCCCTCTTTGCCCAGATGGTGAAATTGGTAGACACGCCAGATTTAGGTTCTGGTGCCGCGAGGTGTGTAGGTTCGAGTCCTATTCTGGGCACATTACCGGAGACATTTTCAGAAACGGAAGTATCTCCGGTTTTTCATTTTGTAACCCATTGGATTTCTGCAAGATAAGCGATACCGCTGGGTTCATCCCTTCGATTCGATGCTTTCCATCTTGAAAAATCAATTTTCCCGGGAATAGACTTGCGTAACCTGAAGAAATGCCGAGCGAATCTCGGCAAGAATGGCTTAGCGCCGGCAAAACAGTGTATGCGCTCAAACCCGAAGGGCTTGAGCGGATAAAATGTAAAGCCGCCGCAAGCCAGGCGATTTCTTTAGGTTACACAAGACTAATAAATATAGGAAGAGAGAGCGAAAAAAAGACCCACCGGGAAGACCGGCGGGCCTTTCTGTGAATGTGTATCCGAGGTTCTATACCCTAAGAGCGGCTTCAATCATCTCTTCAGAGGCGATCCATCTCTCAGAAGATTTGCCGCCACCCATCACCCAAGACCCGCCTTGAGGTTCTGCGCCCGGCCAAAGTCTTTTAAATTCAGCTGGGGTGAATTCAAATAAGCTGTCTTTTCTTGCACCAAACTCCCAACCTCCGATGATAGCCATTGGGTCACCGGCACAAGCGCGGCAGTATGGTCTGAATTCTTTCATTGGAACCAAATGCTTGTATACCAAGGTATTGGTTAACGCGACTTCACTGTCAGTATAGAGCTGTTGAACGCGTCCCCATAGGCACGCACATGTCAATCTATCCTGTAGACTAGATTCAGTGTCTCTTTGGAAAGGTGTAGCGCTTAAATATTTCAACGCTAACGCATTGATTTCCACAGACCCTTCATATCCATCTACTGAAACGAGTCTTGACCCCCACCACGAAATGTTCACATGAGTGCTGTTAAGCATTTGGTTTAGCTCAGCAACCGTATTGTTGCTAGTGAGCGAAAGAAGTTTTTTACGTAATTCCATAATTTCTCCTTAAATGTTTATGTTCCTATAAAGTGAGAATAATCGTTCACTAATGTAAGATTAAATGCAATACTGAGAGACATTTTATTTAGGGGATTTTGCCTTTTGAGAAGACATCATAGATGTTCACCTACCTCCTTCGTCGGCAGGTGAAAAAACCGGCTAAAAGCCCAGCGCCTCGGAAATAAAAGGGGGCGGGTTCCGCAAATAGAAACATTTGACTGCATGCTGCACGAGGTGCAGGACATTCTCCCCATGCTTTCGGATGGTTTGAGCAACTGTTGTGATCCGCTCAACAAATTTTTTTCCACGTTCGCTTCTGGTCCCAT